>NZ_RCWD01000031.1:0-69002 GCF_018448965.1 Photorhabdus hainanensis
TGAAATAAACTCATGAATAGAAATGCCTTTTTGGAATTGAATCTGATTTTTAGCCATTTTCATTTACCTCCACACAGACTTATTTTAAGTATACGCCTATGGGAGCTGAATTTAAGTGATAATCAGGTCTGGCTTTGTCATCAATTATGCGGCATACCACAACAGCAAGGTTTGCCCAGTGTGGGACAGTGGCGGCAAGATTTACTGGAGCTTCGACACGAACAGCTATCGCCCCCCATGCCGATGATGCAGATATTGCGCGATACGATCTTAACTAGCAGAACTATCTGGTTGCTAGGATTCTCCTACATTCTGGTCTACCTCATCAGAATGGCGATTAACGATTGGGGAAACCTGTGGTTGTCAGAAACACATGGCGCCAATCTGCTCAGTGCCAATGCGACGCTCTCACTGTTTGAACTCGGTGGTTTAACCGGTGCGCTGTTTTCGGGTTGGGGATCGGATTTACTGTTCCGCGGCCAACGCGCCCCAATGATTCTACTGTTCGCGCTTGGACTGTTCATGGCTGTCACCGCATTGTGGCTGACTCCCATTCATCACTATGCGCTGTTGGCAGTCTGTTTTTTCAGTATCGGTTTTTTTGTATTTGGCCCGCAAATGCTGATTGGGCTGGCAGCAACAGAATATTGCCATAAACAAGCCGCCGGTACCGTCACTGGTTATCTGGGATTGTACGCCTACCTGGGCGCGGCAATTGCAGGTTGGCCTCTAAGTCAGATGATTGCCCACTATGGCTGGTCAGGGATGTTTGCCCTACTCACAGCCGCAGCCGCCATGATGGGTTTGCTGTTGATGCCGCTGTTAATGGCAGACGTTGGTAAAAGGGAACATATGGCAGGGATAGCACCGAGACTTTCCGATGACAAGCAGTTTTAAATACCAAGGACAAAATAATGAAACTGAAACCTTTCTCTACACTTATCGCAGCCGGTCTGGCCGTTGCTGCATTTACCAACAGCGCTCAAGCCGCCGGACGTTTGATCGTTTATTGCAGCGCCACTAACGCTATGTGTGAAACTGAAACCAGAGCATTCGGTGAAAAATACAATGTAAAAACCACTTTTGTCCGTAACGGCTCAGGCAGTACCTTGGCAAAAATTGAAGCCGAAAAACGCAATCCACAAGCGGATGTCTGGTACGGCGGTACACTGGACCCACAATCTCAAGCGGGAGAGATGGATCTGCTGGAGCCTTACAAATCCCCTAATCTGACGCAAATCATGCCGCAGTTCCGCGACCCGGCTAAACGTAAAGGCAACTACAGCTCCGCCGTTTACGTCGGTATTCTTGGCTATGGCGTCAACACTGAGCGCTTAAAAGAGAAAAATCTGCCGATCCCAACTTGCTGGAAAGATCTCACCAAACCGATATATAAAGGCGAAATTCAGATTGCCGATCCTCAAAGTTCAGGCACTGCTTACACTGCGTTAGCAACCTTTGTTCAGTTATGGGGCGAAGATCAAGCATTTGATTATCTGAAAAAACTCAACGCCAATATTTCTCAGTACACCAAATCCGGTATTGCCCCAGCACGCAATGCCGCCCGTGGCGAATCCGCGATTGGTATCGGTTTCCTGCATGATTACTCATTGGAAGTAGAAAATGGCGCACCACTAAAACTTATCGCGCCATGTGAAAGTACCGGTTATGAAATCGGCGGCGTAAGTATCATCAAAAATGCCCGCAATATGGATAACGCTAAACTGTTTGTTGACTGGGTATTATCCAAAGAAGCACAAGAATTGAGTTGGAAGAAAGGGAAAGCTTATCAGATCCTGACCAATACCAAGGCGAAAGCTTCTCCTTTGGCACTTAAATTATCTGATCTGAAACTGATCAATTACGACATGGATAAATATGGCGCCAGTGATGTACGCAAAGAGTTAATTACCAAATGGGTGACAGAAGTGAAAATGGCTAAATAAAGCCAGTCAAGGGCGGAGCATTTCCCGCCCTTAAGAAGCTATCCGTCAGGCTACCTTATGTTCCCGCACCAATAATGCCTTAGTGCCTAGCTTCTTACTGCTTTACTGCTGCTACTACACAATAATAATAAAACGGAAGGAAATTATGTCTCACGCCTTTACCCTGCCTATCAGACAAAAGCAGGATGCCGTGTTCTGGTGGATTACTCTAATGTGGCTAGCCTTCGCGCTTCTGCCATCATGGAGCCTGGACTACGGCCTTTTCGAATCTACTCAAGATGAACTCTTCGCCGCTTATGGCTGGAATGGATTAAACATCGGCTTACTGTGGTTCCTGCTGCCCTCAGTGCTGCTACTACGTCCACTGACACCAGCAAACCGCAATCAACGTAACCGCCACTATTTTGATGCAGGTTATGCTTTATTATGCGCGCTATTTGTCGTTATCAGCGCAGCTATTATTGGTCGTGGGCTAGGCTACTCGACGATTTTCCTGTTTATCTCGCTGGGCGCGATTATTACTCTGGCCCTGTCTCGCCTTGAATGGTTAGGTGGTGATAGTTTTGTTATCGGCTCATTAGTCGCGGTTATTGCCCTCATCGGCATATTTATCCTTTATCCGAGTATTGCCATCTTTATTCCGATGTTTACGGATGATGCCGGTCAGTTTGCCCCATTTGCTTTTATATCGATCCTAGGGCAAGCACATATTATTCAGGTTATCATCAACTCTGTTCTACTCTCGCTGGCGGTTGGCGCAGGTTGCACCTTCTTCGGGCTAGTACTGGCAATTTATACCGCCAGAATCGCCCGCCGTTCCGCCATTATTGGCCGGGTATTCTCCATCTTACCTATCGTCACCCCGCCGTTTGTTGTCGGTTTAGGCGTCACATTGATGATGGGCCGTTCCGGTTATATCACTGAATTTATGGCAAACTGGTTTGGCCTAACCAACACCAACTGGCTGTATGGCTTTACCGGCATCTGGCTGGCGCAAGTTCTAGCCTTCACACCAATGGCGTTTATGATCCTTGATGGCGCCATCAAAACCATCCATCCCTCATTGGAAGAAGCTGCCTATACTCTGCGTGCCAATCGCTATCAGACGTTCTTCAATGTTTTTATCCCGCTGTTGAAACCGGCACTGGCGAACTCTTTCCTGATTGTCATTGTCCAGTCGCTGGCAGATTTCAGTAACCCACTGGTACTGGGCGGTAGCTTTGACGTACTGGCGACCCAGATCTATTTCTATATCACCGGTTCTCAACTCGACTATCAAGCCGCCAGTACTCTCGGCGCTTCGCTGCTGGTTTTCTCGCTACTGGTCTTCTGCGTTCAGTATTTGTGGATTGGTAAACGTTCCTATGTCACGGTTTCCGGCAAATCCTACCGTGGTGATGTACAACCGTTGCCAACTTCACTGGTTTGGGGTGTCTGTGCCATCCTGTTTATCTGGGTTGTATTCAACATTCTATTGTACGGCAGCATCTTCTACGGCAGTTTCACCGTTAACTGGGGAGTGGATTACACCCTGACCTTGGATAACTTTATTAAACTGTTCGGTCAAGGGATGAACGACGGCGCATGGCCATCATTACTGGATACCTTGCTCTACGCCGGTATCGCTGCCCCTATTACCGCTATTTTGGGTTTGCTGATCGCCTACATTGTTGTACGCCAGGAATTTCGCGGTAAAAAAACCATTGAATTCACTACCATGCTATGTTTTGCCGTACCGGGTACCGTCGCCGGGGTTTCCTACATTCTGGCCTTCAACGATTCACCTTTTTATCTCACCGGAACTGCGGCAATCGTCATTATCTCCATGACTATGCGCAATGTACCGGTGGGTATCCGGGCAGGTATTGCCGGTCTTGGACAAATTGATAAATCACTGGATGAAGCTTCACTCAGCCTACGCGCCGGATCGATGAAAACCATCTTCCATATACTATTACCCTTACTACGCCCGGCGATTTTATCTGCACTGATCTACAGCTTCGTCCGTGCGATTACCACCGTCAGCGCGATTGTCTTCCTGGTCACACCAGACACCCGCGTAGCAACCTCTTATATTCTGAATCGAGTGGAAGATGGTGAATACGGGGTTGCTATCGCTTATGGCTCGATCCTGATTGTAGTTATGCTGGCCATTATTTTCTTATTTGACTACCTGATTGGCGAAGCGCGGATTTCTCGTTCCAAAGCCAAAAACACACAGTAATCACGGAGTGACGACATGACACAACAAAATTTTGTCGAACTGAAAAATGTAACCAAACGGTTCGGTAGCAACACCGTGATCGATAATCTGGAGCTCTCTATTCCACAGGGACATATGGTCACACTGTTAGGGCCATCCGGCTGCGGTAAAACCACCGTATTACGTCTGGTTGCCGGACTGGAGAAACCTAGCGCAGGTAAGATTTTCATTGACGGTGAAGACGTTACAGATCGCTCTATTCAGCAGCGGGACATCTGCATGGTATTTCAGTCTTATGCCCTATTCCCACATATGTCGCTAGGGGAAAATATTGGTTACGGGCTGAAAATGCTAGGCCGGCCTAAAGCAGAGATACGGGAACGGGTTAAAGAGGCGCTGGAGCTGGTGGACTTAGGCGGCTTTGAAGATCGTTACGTAGACCAAATCTCCGGCGGTCAACAACAGCGTGTCGCTCTCGCTCGCGCACTGATCCTCAAGCCTAAAGTGTTACTTTTCGATGAACCGCTGAGTAACCTTGACGCCAATCTGCGTCGCAGTATGCGCGAGAAAATCCGCGAATTGCAGCAGCAATTTAATATTACCTCGCTATATGTTACTCATGATCAAAGTGAGGCATTTGCAGTTTCCGATGCGGTACTGGTGATGAATAAAGGTAAAATCATGCAAATCGGCACGCCACAAACACTCTATCGCCAACCGGCGTCTGAGTTTATGGCAAGTTTTATGGGAGACGCCAATATCTTCCCGGCGACTTTAGGTACTGATTATGTTGAGATTTTTCAATATCGCCTGCCACGGCCAGCAAACTTTACCACCAACAAACAATCGGTAACGGTAGGCGTCAGACCGGAAGCAATTACCCTGAGCCATCAAGGTAATACCAGCCAACGCTGCACCATTAGCCATGTGGCTTACATGGGGCCACAATATGAAGTCACCGTCGATTGGCAAGGGCAAACTCTGCTATTACAGATTAACGCTACCCAATTGCAACCCGATGTTGGCGATAATTATTATCTGGAAATTCATCCGTTTGGGATGTTTATTTTGGCAGAGAAAAGCAGCAGTTAGTTTGATTACAAAAAATCCTGACTTTTAGATCAATAGGCCGCCAAATGGCGGCCTATATAATGAAAATACAGACACGAAAGGAATAGCTGAGGTCATCACAGGTAAGCTGCGCAACAACCTGATAGGTACGGTTTGACTGATATTTAACGGTCAATGGTCTCGATTTGATAACTACTCTGACCTAGCTTATATAGATAACATAGATTAAAACTTGCACAACACTATAGCAAAGATTACTATAATAAAAATTACCATTGCGGGGATTTCGTGGCTATTTACTTAACAAAACTTTTTAATAAAAAAGCCAAAAAACTAAAAATCACCACAGATACCTTACTTAAAGCGGCGTCTGAGGTCATGAATGGTGTATTTGAAGCTGATTTAGGCGGTGGTGTTATCAAGAAGCGGGTTCCTTTAAAAGGCACGGGTAAAAGTGGTGGCACACGAACTATCATCTTCTTTAAAAGTGGAACTAACCTGTTTTTTTCGATGGCTGGTCAAAAAGTGAAGTCAGCGGAAAAAGAGCTAAGGAAATCGAGGACGATGACTTGGAGGGTTACAAAGACGTTGCCGCAGAACTTCTAAAGTATGATGATAAAAAAATAAAAAAAATGCTCGAACTAAAACTTTTGGTAGAGGTGAAAGATGAGCACTAAATTGGACGAAATGCTTGGCTTTGCAAAAGAGCTAGAAGAGGCTGGTATTTCTAACGGTGATTTAACCAAAAAACTTGAAGCTAGAATTCAAGTTCGCAATTTAAGTAAACATATAGCTAAAGCTCGCCCGATGTCTGGCGATGAAATCAAGAAATTACGCGACCGTTATAACATTTCTCAAGCTAGTTTAGCTCTGGCGCTTAATATGACGAAAGAAAGCGTATCAAAATGGGAGCGTGGTGAAATTAAACCCAATGGGGCAGCATTAAGAATGCTAAACCTCATTGATAAACAAGGATTGAAAATTATCACCGCTTAACATAACCATTAAAGGTACCTTTCGGGGTATTCTGACCGCTGACAAACCTCGTTTAAGGCACTGATACAGGAGCGGAAATTATGAAAATGCAGACTTTTGAAAGCGTATGGGACGCGATCAGTGATACACCAGAACAGGCCGAAAACATGAAGATCCGTGCTCAACTAATAAATATTCTCAATGCATGGATAGCAAAACGGAAATTTACCCAAGCTGAAGCCGCTAAATTACTGGGGATTACCCAACCCCGTGTTTCAGAACTTGCCAAGGGGAAAATACAGCTTTTCAGTGTGGATAAGTTGATTGCGATGATGGCTCATGCTGGTGCATATATCCGGCATATCGAGATAAGCGAGCCGGAAGTCGCTTTAACCACATTACCCGCCGTTTAACTCTCTCAAAAGTGAGATCCAGCGCTTAGCACGCTGAATTTCACTTTTACTTAAAAGCCCCTGATTTCATTACCGCTATACAATTTGTAAGGTTCTATGCCATCTTTTTTCAGCTCATCGACGCTATATACGTAAAAGTCAGCGCCACCATTTAACCCGACAAACTCACCACGAAACATCTCGATTTCCGGGTCAAAAGTGATCACAGCCATATGGCCGTCAATTTTTAACGTATTGTTTATCATGACCTAATTCCTAATCAAAATAACAAGAACCTGGCAAATAATAAAAATAAATTTACCAGATTCCTAATTAAATATTAGATACAGAAACAGCGACAAATATACCCTATGGATTTCAAGATGCATCGCGGCGGCAAAGGAGCGAATCCCCGGGAGCATAGATAACTATGTGACCGGGGTGAGTGAGTGCAGCCAACAAAGAGGCAACTTGAAAGATGACAGGTATAAACGTATTATTTAAGTAGTTCTCTTACCTGACCAGCAAATGCCTCTCCGCCATCCTTCGCGGTATAACATACATGCAAAATAATATCTGTCAAATTATCCAGAATATCTCGCTGTATACTGTCTGTTGCCGCTGATGGGAAGGTAAGTTTCCAGTCAGAAACCGCCCCCGTTCCTTCAAAAGGTAAATAGCGATCATCACCGAAATTAAGATTAAATGTACCGCTATCATTAATCCCGGATGAAAGTGCGATTTGTTGACTCGCTCTCAAATTCGTAACAATTTGTTTATTATCGCCTTCTTTATTTGAAAGTAAATATTTCACACCATTAATATCCGGCGTTTTCAATGTATAACTTTTGGTTTGGGTTAAAATCGCTTTAATATCCTGATAAGGACCAATTAATGTCGGCAGCGTAACCGATACAGAAGTGATCTGGCGTAAATAATGCCCGGCATAATCCTGATCAAATAATTTCTCATTCAGTATAAATGTAATTCCTTCACCGGTTTTAAGTTCAGATTGAATATCTTGCCATTTTTTCGTATCAGATAATAGATTTTTTAACGAAATCGTTTTAGTTAACTCTAAACGACGTTCATTACGATTCAAATAAGCCGATTCCATTTTCAATAAATTCAGTTTAATCTTTTCTCCGACCAATAAACCATTATGATTATCGTCCCAACCATTTTGTACAATAAATTGTGTGGAAAAATCCCCCATTTCATATTGCCAACATGCTTGTGCATTTAAACATAGCGAAAGCACTGCATCGTAAGCCTGACGATATAATGACATCATCTGATCATTCAGCCATTGATAAAGCGAAGATTTCGTTACCCTGGTCACAGTAAGAAACTGATACATATCCTGCTCTTTTTGCAGTTGTGCCTGAGACTGTTGTAATGTTGTATTCGCGGCGGAAATTTGCGCCTCTTGCTGTTCAATCTGTTTTTTCAACATTTCCAGCTCACTTTCCGCCTGTTTATATTGAATCTCCCACTCTTCACGTCGCCGGTTATAACTGGCTTTAACACTCAATGCATCACTTGCCATTTGCATCATTAATGATGCCGTACGTGTAATACCGGCGGAACAAACAAGCGGCATATGCCATCGTTGTCCACCAAATGACGTTCCCGCAATGCTAGGTATCAGCGAGGCGGCACCGGCGGCGGTTAACATTCCTTCCTCAACAGAAGAAATAATTTTTGCCGTACCTTGTAAATTCAAGGCGTTGGTTTCATCTGTAGAAATGTTTTCATCATAAAGCGCCTTATAATGATCAATCCGTTGTTGTAATGTCTGCTGACTTTTTAATAATGCCTGTTTCCCTTTTTCAGCGATTGTGACAGCATCTTTCTGCAATGAAATGGTAAAAACAGCTAACTCTTTCAAATGTAATTGATTCAACTCTTCCTGTTCCGCACGATCTTTATGTTCTTGCGCACTCAAGAGTAAATCACCAAAATGACTTAATGTATCTACCGCATGATAAACACTGGGTAATAATGCCCGGAAACGATAAGGCGGTATATTCAAAATAGCCGTACTACCTGCTGCTAATAATGATCCACCGTTCGCCAGTAAAGCGAGCAAATTTTTCGGATCGACAGGTGTTGCATATAATGGTAGCGATAAAGGTTTACCATCTAAAGTTAAATTATGGCGCAAATTATAAAATCTGCTGGATAAAATATCCCAATACCACAGTAAATCATTATTCAAAGGCACTCTGAATATCGCATTATCCACCGCCGTATGAGCACTGACTTTAGTCGCTGGAAGATCAATTAATATATCAGGATCAAGATTACTCTCAAATTCGCGTAATTTATTATTCTTTGAAGAGGTGACATCTGCCAATTCAATCGGTAGCCAATGACTGACTAAATCAAAATCAGGTCTGGGGCCAAGTAATTGCTGTGCTTGAAGATAGCGTAATTTAGCATTATTAAGTCCGTCATTGGTCAGAAAGCGATAAAAACTATCACCGAAATCAATTAAGTTCTGCACATACATTTGGAATATGGCTTTCTTATAATGTACCGGATCGGCATAAGCTATCGCATCTGGATCTTGTAATCCTTTTAGTTGTACTGAACTATCTTGAGAAACCTCTAATAGGCTGCAATTCCAATAGCTTGGGCTACCATTAGCCTTATTTTTTACTCCTGGATTGAAAATATAGTGTAACCAGTTTTGAGCATCCTGATATTGTTGTGAAGCATTGAGTTGATACGCAACTAAATAAGGCACATGGAAGAAAAGCTCCCAGAAATAAATACTATTTGCTCCGTTAAGCGCTGAATAATTATTTTCATCACTCCCCGGAATAGGCGGCTCTTTAATATGTTGTGACTCCCAATTCAATACATCGGCAATAGAGTGGTTAGCCCGCGCAATAAGCTCCTTGCCAAATAGAGTATTTAATCTGATAGATCGATATTTAAATTGTAATTCAGTAATATCCAAATACTGTGCTTGCGTTTTTTTATCATAGGCCAACAGCAAATTAGGATAGGGTGTTTTACTTATTTTAACTTCATAATAATTATAACCTAAATCCGCATCTTCACCCTCGTTCTTATAACCTAATTTTAAAAATACACTCGAATCATTACCATTTATTTCATCGAGATCAAGTTCTACAGTAGGAATAATACTCTTTCCATTGAGTAATTGGCGTTCTGAATATAACAGACTATCGTTCCCTCCTTTAGTATGCCATAAACAGAAATTAGCTTCCCGATAACCGGAATGATCAATATCTACTTTTGGCGTACCATCTCCAGAAGCAACAAGTTTACCACCAGATTTATTGAGTTCTGAACTAAATACTTTAGCTTCTTTTAGTCCAGACAATGGTACTTCCATTTCTTTGGTAAAATGATAGGTATTACCTTGCTTTTGTCCCCATTCAGAAAAATTAACGTTCAACTCAGGATAACGACTCTGACTAGAATTAAACATAATATAAAAGTAGTCACCTGATCCATAACTATTATCATTAATAGTCACCGCGACAGAAACGGTTATTTTTCCATTATTTTCTTTTGCGCCATCAGCAAGTGAAATATTAACCTTCCCTGCTTCACTAGATTTACTTTTAAGATCAATATCACATACTACAGATTTAATAATCTCTTCCCCAATTGACAAACTATTATTACCACTGAGACGTAGTTTTCTACTACCCATTTCAGCAAATAGGCTCATTTTTTCTGTCGCAAGCCCAGGATAACTTCCTGACTCCTGATAAACAGGTTTATCAACTAATTTATATGCATCCCCAAAATAGGCTGACAACATATTTGATTGTGTAAGATCTTCCGTAGAATTAGATTTAATCTGTTGATAAATATAGAGATCTAATGACTTATTACCAACCAGAGGCACAGGAATTTCGTTAAATAGTAAATTACAGGAGTACGGATAATGTTCTTCTTTTCCTGACTTATAAATAGCAGAAATAACTAATACCGGTTCAGCTCGCAAATCCATTAACGCAATTAATTCAAAACCATCATTAACTTTACTCTTATCGCCGGTAAAAGTACGTAATTTATTTGGCAGACTCCATTCACCATTAAATTTTCGATATATCAAATTAATACTATAATAATTTTTTTCTTCATTATTATTATCAACTTCATGTGCCAACCAAACGATATGAAGACGACCATCAATAACAACTGGCCGGATCTTAATCACTTCCCCAGTAGCAGGAATACTAATTTTCTCCCATTCTTTCCAGGCGGTAGGATTAATGACATCTTGCATATTTCGATTAGCCATATTCAGGGATCGCCAATAATATTGACCTGGTGTAATATTCATCTTACCAATAAAATAATATTCGGCTTGAGCGGGAGCTAATTCTTTAGTCGTATTGATATAGCCACTCATTAACTCTAAGTTACTTATTTCTTCAAATTTATTTAAATAATTCAATATAACTTCTTGAACAACTTCATCACTCAACTTCCCTTTATTTAAATTATCCTCCAACTCTTTAAAATCACTTGTTTTACCCTGACGCAATATAGGGCTAATATAATTCTCTGGATAATTCCATAACTGTTGAAAACCAGCCCAAATATTATATTGGCTTAAAACATCACTCCATTTCTCTACTCTATCTTCATATTGATAATCATACCCAGGTTCCATGTTAAGCATAATGCCATTAATATATTGCTGAATACTGGAAATCGCTTGTGCAACGACACTGGTATTAACCTGACTAGATACCTGATTATCAATCAGTAAATATTGATATAAATCATCCGGCGTTTTTAAATCTGGTGAATTAGCTGTTTTTGAAATATGCCCTAAGTAATAACTAACCAATCCATCACGAACATTCTCAGCTAATTTTTTAGAAACAATATTTTTCATATCCTGAACCTCTATTAAAATTTTTTATTCCACCATGACAATTATGTTTACAGAGTTGCTACCATCGCTGCACCAACCTGCTTATAATCCTCATAAGAGGAATGAGCATTGATATTTATCGTCGCTAATAATGAACGCATGGAAAGAGCCATTTCCTCAGACCAAACTTTAAGTCTCATCATGATATCTATTTCAGCTAATGTTTTTACTGTATTCTCTTCCTTGCCAATAATATATGAATTAGCTAAAAGCACCTCATCACTCTGCCATGACAATAGTTCAGACAATATTTTCACCATATTAGTTTTATCGTTACTTTGATTATTCGTATTGACTAGTTCCAAATAACGCAATATTTTATCTTCCTCATTATCTAAAGAGGCAACTAATTGCATCCAATCTCGGTAGCGACTAAAATAATAAATAACCGATAAAGAAAGTTGCGTGTTTTGACAGCCAAACCGTTCAGGATGTTCAGAAAAATGATTCAACATCACAGTACTCAATTGGAACGTCTTAATCACTGAAATATATCGCGATAAGTCATACATCAGTATCAAATAATCCTGACTGATCATCTCTGGCTGTAAATTTTTCTTATCAAACAGTTCAAATGACTTCAATAAAAAATCGTAACTACTTGAGCCAATCCAATTTAAAATAAATAAAGGAAATGGTTGTGATAGCTGAAATGCATTTGCCAACATACTGGCTGATATTGCATTTTGTGCGGATTGAGTTTGAGTAATAATTGCAGCCCATTGCTCAGTAATAGATACTTTGACTTTCTCATCAAGTAATATGCTTTTTATCGCTTTATTAATTTCATCATTAATATTAACATCAGGTTTAACCAAACCATATTTTTGATGAGATACTGCGTTTAAAACAGTTTGACGTAGAGTTAACCAATCAATCAAATCACCATTATTATCCAATGCAGGTAAGATATTTTCTGACAAACTTTCCAGCATTAAACTTTCTGAATTACGATGCAATCCAACTTGATTAATAAAGGCCACCTGAGCCGCATTTCCGGTCATAACAACTTCATTAGCTGGTAATAAGAATAGTTGAAGAGTACCAACAGATAATTTATTTATTCTCAACCATTCTGTAGCCTGCTCCATTGCAATCATAATATCCAGTATATCTGTTTGTCTATTATTTCCTGATTGCGATAAATAAGGCATACCCGCGACCTGTTTTAATACTTTATTTCCACCTATTAGCGTTAAAAGAACCACACCTTCTTGTGGTGTTAACCCAAAAATTCTCGACAATCGCACAATGCGATAAAACGCAGAAATAACAGCAAGTGAACATGTTAAACTCTTTTTACCAATCGATTCAGCAACTAATGGCGCTAATAGAGCAAAATCCTTTGCTTCAATTTTCAAACCAGCACATAACTTGCTAATAATCTTATCATCCTGTTTTGTTTCCGAATAAAACTCACGATCATCAATTACCAATGGCGTATCAAATAACGAAGATGAATTGAAAATCTGATCGAAGAAAGGAATGGCTGTCCCCGTCGAAAAAGGAGTAATTTGATATATCAACGCGGCAAAATCATCAGGCGAAATATGATATTTTTTACTCCAATGATGAAAAATTCCTAACATACGTAAGGTATTATCATTCATCTGTAATTGTTTATTTTCATCCCCTTCTGCCCGCATCGTCGAAGTTACCAATAAATCAATTTTATCTACCGGAAAATTAACCCATTTCCACAATCGTATCATGCGATTTAATCTATCAAAGCGTTCATGATTTACACCGGATAGTTTATTTACCTCTTGCGGTAAATTACCACTTGAAACAAATTCACGATACAAATGTAAGAAATCACTCTCTTTTGCATTTGGCCCATTAATAAAAACGGCGCCATAACTATAAGGAGCCTCAGGTATACCTAAATTAAGCACATGTTGAGATAATCTCACATTATTTTGCTCTAATGCAGCTTCCTTATTTGTAGATATTCCTTTTATACATAATAATTGCTCAACCTCTGCAACAGAAAGAGCTGTTTGTGTAGTAAAAGTTGATAACAATTCAAGTAACTCTGCATTATTAACACCGTAATTATCCTGATAGAATTGGCTATTAGGCGTATTCAATGGCTCATTAATTATTTTTCGCTGATAAATACCTAACTGATTTGCTAAAGACGCGACAAATTCTCCATTAGCAGTATTCAGATTGGATTTAAGAAAATAAGGATAACTCTTATCTGTCTGTTGTATCATTTCCAAACAAAAAAGTTTTTTATTATCAAATGTTAGATTAATTTGGTTTTGCGCATAATCATAAGGGAGTTGGAATGGATAACGTACACTAGCTAAAAGATCATTACTGGATAAATTGGTTTTTCCTTGCTGTTTTAGCATAGCTTCTAAACGTTGACTTAGCATAGTATTAACCAATGACAGTGTTGAAACCTCCTGATTAATACTGACGTCATCCAGCATTAAATGCGCTAAATCAGAGCGGCGATCATCCATTTTAATGGCCTCAGCACCCGCATTGGATTCAATATCCATCGCTAATTTATAAATTTCTGCTAAATAAGCAACCGGTGAATTATTTGCTTCCGGCGCGCCATTTGGACAATATTGCTGCCAGTTATCCTGAAATAAGGATTGATATTGAGGACCTTCTTTTAATGAAAGCGAAGAATAACTTCTGGCATATGTATTATGAGTATAATGCTGCTGGCGAAATTTACGGGCTATTTGTATAGCATAGCTGTTTGCTGTATCATAAATACCTGCTGCCTGATGATCTGAATTATACTTCTCTACAAATAGATTACGGGGCATTCTTATAAGATCAAAAATAGATTTATAACCTAATTCAATTATCTTATCAGTAAAGTTATATTTATTACCTATTTTCTTTAGCAACGGGCTGATATCATGATTCATAGGATTGCCTTTATTTATTGGAAATATATGGATGGGTGTTTTATCTAAAAACGATAATAGGCTTGAGAACAGAGATGCAATAAAGAATAAGAAGTTTATTGCATCATCTGATGGTTATTAAAAACAGTTAGTTATCAACTGATTTTCGGCTCAAGTGTAATCAGAGCATAGCCCGCACGATTGGGTTTATTTTTATGTGTCACTCTGAGTAAAACAATTTCCGAACGAGTAATATCATTTGGCGCAGTATAAGTTGCAGTATACTTTTCGATGTCATTACCAAACTCATCTTTTGTAACTTCTGGTTCACCTACCTTAATATTTCCTCTTTCTGGCATGAGGCTCCATTCACTTGGAGAAGTCAAATCATTACCGACAGAAGAGAACTTCATTACGGCATCAGGTGTTAATAACTCTTGATTATAACTAGGATCAATCCTGAACTCACCTTTCGTGTTTTTACTGATAAGCAAAATATTAACTTTATCTAAATCGCCATTATCAGCAACAGCCGTCACCGTAACCATATTATATCCGGCAGGGAAAGCAGCTGGAGGCGTATATTTTCCATTCGCATCAACAACACCATAGCCAGTACCCGTTTCCACACTCCAATTCACTTTCTTATTGCCATAAACAGTAAAATTGGCTTCCTTATTAACATCATTCTCATTGATAACAACAAAAGAAGGACTAACCGATACAGAAGAGGGCAACAGAGTGACAACCGCTGAAGCTTTAGCGTTCGTTCTTGAGTCTGTCGCAGTAATTGTCACAATTTGACTATTTCCTTTTATCTTAGCCGGTGCCGTATAATCTCCCGTATTAGCATCAATACTTCCCAATTCCGCTGGAGTGATGGACCAATTTACCGTTGCATTGGTGTTGGTTGTAAATTTATGCTTAGTTTTCACTGGCATAGTTAATTGAAGATCATTGATTTTAAAAGCAGTTGATGTTGGAGAAATATCACCAAATAGCACCATATCCCCAGGCACATACACCTTATCAAACTCAAGATAATTGCTTTCAGGGAACAGAAGGTGATTAACTGCAAATAGACTTATACTATTTAACTTAATTTTAGATACGTTGGCTAAATCCGTTTCAACGGCGCCTTTAACAATTTCCGCTGTTTTATCAATAAACTGTGATTGAAAATCAGGGCCTATAAGACTTCCCCAACCAGATGGGCCTTGTTCATCATATTTAACACCCATTCCATAATGTGATTCCAACTTAATTTCATCATTAGATATAACTGTAGGTGTAATATCTATCGATCCATCAACATAGAAATCAATTTTCGATTTGTCATAATAACCAAGTATGCCATCTTTCATAATACCCACTTGCTGAGCAAAATGATAAGATTGACCATTATTACTTACTCCAGAAAAGATAATTTTTTCCCTCTCAGGTTTAATATACATTCCAGAATAAGGGATTTTCACCTTCTCTGGCCAAATATTAGTGGCGCCATTATATTTAACCAATCCGGTCCATACTGTATAAGATCCTTTTTCATATTGTACAGGTTTATCACTTTCAGAATATCCGTTTTTTATATTCAAATATTTGGCTGAATCATTTTGTTGACTATTGAGACTGACCAGCTCTAATTCTACTCCTGTTGAACTCGGTAATAAACTCTCATATTGCGGTTTAAGAATATTCTCAAAAAGTGTCTTATTACTGATAATTAGCATCGCAGAACGATTATCCGGTATCAAATAAGGAAAATTACTTGAGTTAGTTGGTAATACTCCGCCGTTAGGGTTATAGTGTGTTGCAATAAATAACAACACCGCCCCATGACCATAATTATCAGAACTACGTAAATTAGCATCGGGTGCAGGTTGGGTTCTAATTTTAAACATTTTTGGAACCAGTCCAGCCGTATTATCCAGCTTCAAAATACCTAACTCATAAGTTACATCATTATTTTTAAGCCAATTACGGAAAAACTCTTTTACTTCTGCTGGCGCATCGTCAATAACATTGACTACACTCAAATCTCCTTTTTTAAACTCAACAACAACTTTTCCATCATTACCAACAGAGCCTGTTCCCGCAATCAAATTTACGGTTATCGTCATATGGTAATCATTATTCGGTGTAATTCTTTGATAATTCTTTACTCTACCATCATCATAAAGTTCTACTATCGTACCAGAAATAAAATTTAATTTTACCGTTGCCTGAGAATCTTCAATTGATGAATTTTCAAAGGAAATTAACGGCACTCCCAACGTCAAATTATCAAATTTTATCTTTTTATTTCCACTTTCCCAGCAAATAGGAGAAAAATGTGTACCTTCACTCACCTTTCTTACATATTGCTGTTCAAACAGCATATTTATTTTAGTTCTATCATAGGCAGCAATAATATCCCATCCAAGAGTCTTCGTTTTCCCACTAAAATCATTAACAATACTATTTTCTGTAGACATATAATCACCTATGTTTGAAGTTATGAAAAACATGTTATTAAGGTAGGCGTATTAGATAATAGCTACCGCCATCATATTAGTTCAATAATATGAAATTAACCACCAGGATAATTTATATTTTCGCTCTATTACCAACTTAGGAATAAGTTGAAAAAAATATATATTATCCAATACATCCAAATAGATTGATAATTAATTAGGATGCATATGATTAATATAACATGTATCAATGTGAATATAACATAGGAAAATATTCACATAAAATATGTAGCGGCCAATATATAATATTAGCCCTACAATTAATATTTAAATATAACAAATCAATAACTAAAGGATAATAATTACACTACAAAACACACATTATAAGTTTTGTGAATATCAAAGCCCCCTTCTATATGGCTTATTACGTCTCAGGTTGCTTTGCCAGCAAAGCACAATAACGCTCAATATCCACGTTACCGCCACTGACAATGACCCCTACCCTTTGGCCTTGTAATGGCTCACACATTTTGCGGGCAGCGGCAAAACTCAGGCAGCCGGTCGGTTCGACAATCATCTTCATTC
The DNA here is from genome assembly GCF_018448965.1 of Photorhabdus hainanensis. Classification (NCBI taxonomy): domain Bacteria; kingdom Pseudomonadati; phylum Pseudomonadota; class Gammaproteobacteria; order Enterobacterales; family Morganellaceae; genus Photorhabdus; species Photorhabdus hainanensis. The sequence continues at coordinate 17,435 of NZ_RCWD01000031.1, forward strand.
TTTCCGCATAAAAACGCATTGTCTCCACCAGTTCCTCATCAGAAACGGTGAAAATATCATCAACATTCTTTCGAATAATATCGAAAGTATATTGCCCAAGATGTTGAGTTTGCGCCCCATCAGCAATGGTTCTAGGCGTATCGATATGAACAATTTTTCCCCGACGAAATGATTGTTGAGCGTCATTACCGGTTTCCGGCTCTACACCATAAATTTTACATTCAGGAGAAAAATGGCGGGCAACAAGCGCGCTCCCTGAAAGCAATCCTCCGCCACCGAGACAGACAAACAACGCATCCAATCCCCCAACCTCTTCAAACAGCTCTTTTGCCGCGGTTCCCTGCCCGGCAATAACGTGCGGATGATCATAAGGAGGAATTAAGGTCAACCCGTGCCTTTCTGATAATTCCCGGCCAATTTGTTCACGATCGTCCGTATAACGATCATAAAAAACGATTTTACCGCCATAACCTTCGGTTGCCGCTACCTTAGCCGCAGGCGCATCGAACGGCATAATGATTGTCGCCGGTATATTCAGTATACGAGCCGCCAATGAAATCGCCTGAGCATGATTACCCGATGAATAAGTCACAACCCCATTGCGGCGCTGTTCGTCACTAAATTGTGATAACGCATTAAAAGCACCACGAAATTTAAATGCTCCCATTCGCTGATAGTTTTCACACTTAAAAAATAACTTAGCGCCGGTCATTTCATCAGCAGTGCGGGAAGTCAGAACCGGCGTACGGTAAGCATAACCTTCTATACGCCGGGCAGCGGCAATAACATCATCATAAACAGGGATATTTTTCATAGGAATAACCGCAAGTTATACGAAATAGCAGACAAAATATCTACGCCAGAAAAATCTATCAAGAATAACTATAATTCAGAATCTCTGTGCGCCTGATTAATAATTGCTTTTGCCATCCATTTAGTAATCTCAATAATTTCTTCATTATCCATCTGCCAGATATCTTTCATCACCAGAAAGACTTCAGAACCATAAATCAGGGAAAAAGCACGAATGACATTTTCCAAAGTATCCGGCGGAAAATGCCCTTTTAATGGCTCAACAACCATTGCCAGGATATCTTTACGATGCCCACGAACCAATTTCTTTTCCTGTTTATCCTCAGATAAACGTCCCTGAGCCCATTGCTGCAAGGAAACTAACAGAGCTGCTCGTAACGCGCCTTCATGTTGAAACATGCGAGGATAGGCAAAATTCAACAACTCAATAATCCGCTCCTCAGTTTTTTCACTGGCCGGCTTCCAGGTAAGAATCGGCCCAAGGCTAGCGCCAACAATTGCATCAATTAAATCACTTTGAGTCGGAAAATAGCGATATGCCGTTGCCCTGGAAACACCAGCATGCATTGCCAATTCAGAAACCGAAGGTATCGCCCTCTGTTCAAAAAGTTCCAACGCCACATTTATTAACAATGTATAAGTTTTTTTCCGAGTACCGGTAAAATGAGTTTTCGTCTTCGAGTCCATCATCCCCCACAACTCTTTCACAGTAAAAATCGCTACATTAACACTTATGGTTAAAATATTTTTTCGCTATCATCACTCTACTTAACTATCTACAAAACGATCAAATTGATTCAGCCTATTTATGGATAAAATGAGATGACAGTCTCAATTTGATAATATAACAGTGATACTTGAGTCTCATCTTGACTATAATCTGTCCATGAATGAGTAGTCAGCACCAGGGAAGTATTCATAATTATAATGAAAAAAAACCAAGGCTATGTTTATATCGCTACTATTTTTGATACCAAGCGCGCAGAAATTTTCTACGTCAGGGATCTGATCAAAAAAGCCGGCCTTGCTGTTCGAACTGTGGATTTGACTACTCAATCTGGCTCACTGGAAAGAGGCGCCGATATTACGGCCCAAACAGTAGCAGAGCATCACCCGCAAGGTAAAGAAGCCGTTTTCTGTGGTGATAAGGGGAAAGCCATTTCCGAGATGTCAGTTGCTTTTAATCTCTTTTTATCAAAACAAACTGATGTTTTAGCAATCCTAGGTCTGGGAGGTTCCTGCGGTACAGCACTGATCACGCCGGCAATGCAATCTTTACCCGTAGGTATACCAAAACTTATGGTTTCTACTATGGCCTCCGGTGATGTTTCTGGCTATGTGGGTGTTAGCGATATATCTATGCTCTATTCGGTCACAGATGTATCCGGTCTTAACCGTATTTCTCGCCAGGTGCTAAAAAACGCGGCCAACCAAATCGCAGGGGCAGTCTATTTTCATGAAGAGAGCAATATTGAAGATAAACCGGCTATTGGTCTGACGATGTTTGGTGTGACCACACCTTGCATACAGTTATTAACCAGAGAGTTGGAAAGCAGTATGATTGTCTGGTTTTCCACGCAACCGGCAGCGGTGGCAAAACAATGGAAAAACTAGCCGAAAGTCGTTTGCTTCACAGTCTACTGGATATCACTACCACTGAAGTTTGCGACTATCTGTTTGGTGGCGTTCTTGCCTGTGATACTGACCGTCTGGGGGCAATAGCCCGCACGCGAATACCTTATATCGGTTCTTGCGGAGCGTTGGATATGGTGAACTTTGGTCATCTGAGCACTATCCCAGAACGCTACAAATACAGGCAATTTTACCGTCACAATTCGCAAGTAACATTAATGCGCACCATACCCGAAGAGAACCGCCAGATGGGAATTTGGATCGCAGAAAAACTCAATCAGTGCGAAGGAAAAGTAAAATTTATTATTCCAGAAGGTGGTTTCTCCGCTCTGGATATTAAAGATGGGCCGTTCTGGAATCCTGATGCTAATCAAGCATTTATCCAGGCTTTCGAAGCTACATTTATAGAAACGGAAAATAGACAACTAATTAAAAGCCCTCATCATGTGAATTCACCTGATTTTTGCCAACAGGTGATTGATGAATACCGGCAGATGATGGCTTAACATCAACGGTAATATCGTTGCAAAAACAACACTGACACTGAAAGATTATATACAACTAATTAATGACTAGGCAAAAAGTTGCCAGAAGAGGGCATTCTAATGCTATTGTTCTATCAGTGACGAATTTACGACGTGTCTGTTGGAACGTTGTACTAAAAGAAATTAAAGCGGTTGACTATTCGTGTTCTAAAGGGAAGCCATAAGAACTTCCTGTTAATAACCTTGCTGTAGATGTTAGGAGTTAACAAACTAAATTAAAACATAAATACACCTGCTTTGTTTTCTCCCTTTCGGAGCTTATTTCCGTCAACACCAGGCTCCTGCGGCCCCCACCGCAGGAGTTTTTTTATGAATAAACCGGCAATAGATTAAAATTTGATAAGATATGCGCGACAGCATTCAGTACACCAAATAGAAAAATCAAGCCGAGCATCACATTACCTCCCCAAACCCTATACATAGGGCTGCCAAATCGCTTACGAGATGCTCTGGCAAGTAATGCGGGAACGATAGCCGCCCAAACTGTCGCAGCAAGGCCAGCAAAACCTATCGCATGAATAAAGCCATTCGGGTAAATCATTCCACCCACTATTGGCGGAAGAAATGCCACCAGTGCCGTTTTAAAACGCCCCAACTTGGTATCATCAAATTTAAACAGATCAGCCAGATAATCGAACAACCCAAGCGTGACGCCAAGGAACGAGCTGGCAACCGCAAAGTTGGAGAAGAGAGTTAATAACAAACCCAAAGCTGAACTGTTCAATCCTCCACTTAATGATTGCACCAAAACATCAATATTGCCCCCTTTTGCTATGATTTCGACAAAATCAGGCCGGGAAATATTGCCCATTGTTCCAATCAACCAGATCAAATAAAGCACCAAAGCCATTGATGTGCCAATAAACAGGCATCTCTTGATTTTCTCTGGCTCTTTTCCATAATATTTCATCAGGCTAGGAACATTACCATGATATCCAAAGGAAACCAGACAGAAAGGTAAAGTCATCAATACATAAGGCCAGTAAGTTGGATTGACTTCAGTTGTATTAAACAATACCGTGGGTTTAACGTTATAAAGCAGACCGCCAAACGTCATAAAGAAAGTTAATACCTTAGCGCCAAGAATAATCGATGCTATCCGGCTGACAGTTTTAGTACTTAACCAGACAATAAACGCCACAACAAAAGCAAATAAAAAACCACCAAACCCAGGCGAAAAATCTATCGATACCTCCCGCATAGCATGTTGAATAATCGAGCCGCTAGCGGAAATATAAGCGTAGGTCAGTATATATAAAACAAAAGCAAGGGTAATACCATTAATGATATTCCAACCATTGCCCAACAGATCTTTCGTGATGGTACTGAAACTTGAACCAATTCGATAATTAAGATTGGCTTCCAATATCATTAATCCTGAATGCAACATGCAAAACCAGGTAAAAATCAAAGCGGCGATTGACCAGAAAAACCATGCTCCTGACATGACAACCGGTAAAGAAAACATGCCAGCGCCAATAATTGTTCCACCAATGATCATGGCGCCGCCAAATAAAGATGGAGACGATTTTTCTATCGACGAAGTAGCCATATGCGTTACCCTAGCGTGGCTTTACTTTATATAGTAAGCAGTAAAATTGGGGATGCTTTTCAACAAGAAGCATCCCGATCTTTATTATTTAATTGGTTTTAATCTTGCAACGAAATGACGTAATACGGATGGTTCATAAGTAAAAGTTAATCCTTTAATCTGAGAAAATTTCTCCTTCAAGGAAATAAAGGCTTCTACAACATAATCCATATGATCATTAGTATAAACACGACGAGGAATAGTTAATCGCAAAAGTTCCATTGGTGATGGTTTCTGTTTTCCGGTTTCTGGATCACGCCCTAATAACAAAGAACCAATTTCCACACTTCTTATTCCCGCCTCCAAATATAATGCATTATTCAGTGCATGAGCCGGGAATTGTTCCCCCGGAATATGTGGTAATAATAATTTAGCATCAACAAATACAGCATGACCACCGGTTGGATATTGAATAGGAATACCAGCCTCTCTTAATCTGTCACCTAAATAAGCCACCTGATTAATACGATATGCCAGATAATCTTCATTCATCCCCTCTTCAAGACCAATTGCCAGTGCCGCCATATCGCGCCCGGCAAGACCGCCATAAGTAACAAAGCCTTCCATTGGCACACAACGAGTACGCACTTCATTAAACAGATCTTCATCATCACGGAAACAGCAAAGACCGCCAATATTAACCAAAGGATCTTTTTTAGCCGACATTGTTAACATATCGCCATATTGATACATCTCTTTAACGATCTGTTTAACGGATTTATTTTCATACCCCTTCTCTCTTTGCTTAATAAACCAAGCATTCTCACAAAAACGAGCTGAATCAATCACCACAGGAATATTATATTGCTTTGCAATCTCATACACGGCTTTCATATTAGCGAGAGAGATGGGCTGACCGCCGGAACTATTACAGGTAACCGTTGTAATAATCGCGACAACATTATCAGCGCCATGTTCTGCTATCGTTTTTTGCAATTCATCAATATCAAAATCGCCTTTCCAATCATAATAAGTGGTTGTATCAAAGGCTTTTGATGTGACGACATTAATCGCTTTCGCTCCATTTAATTCAACATGAGCCGCTGTCGTATCAAAATGGAAATTAGAAATAAAGACCGGATGCTTTGCCCCACCTTGCGCTTTTTTACGGGCAATTAATGTCGGGAATAAGATTTGTTCTGCGCCGCGCCCTTGATGAGTCGGAATAGTATATTGATAACCAATTAATTCATTAACTTTATCACATAGATGATAATAGTTACGGGAACCTGCATAAGCTTCATCCCCCATCATCATCCCCGCCCACTGACGATCACTCATTGCTCCGGTACCGGAATCTGTCAGCAAGTCAATATAAACCGCGTCACTGGGTAATAAGAATGGATTATACCCGGCCTCTGCTAATGCTTTTTCACGTTCGGCACGAGTAGTCATGCGAATATTTTCTACCATTTTAATACGGAAAGGTTCTGGAATACGTTTCATATATATTTTTTTATCCAATAGTTGGCTATACCGCATAATTCAGACAAATTTCCAAGAACAGACAGAAATACGCCAGAATAAATGTAGTGATTACAAGATGTAATTTTAAATATAACCAGAACAGCTAATCAGGGAAAAAATGAGAAATACGGTGATCGACATTAAACCATGCTTGCATATTACAAGAACAAATAAAATAATAACGTAAAAATATAGAAATCATAAAATGCATTTATTCCCTGATTAAAATCAACTATTAAGATATAGATAATATTTAAATTATCCGTGACCAATTCCACAAAAATAAAAACATCATAAATATAATTTTACATATGAATTCGACTTAATGAATCATATAAATCAACAAGAAAAACAGATAATAAATTTAGTTTAATAAATATAACAATGCAATTAAGCACCATCAATTAAATAAATTATTAACACAGCAAACCACCCCATAGAAGCTTAAAAAAATCAAGTTAAATAACGTAAAAATTAATAGCATTATTTACTAAGTTTTTTCAGGAATAAAAAATAGCTTTATTAGATCTATTACTATTTAATTCATTAAACTACAATATTCTCATTCTGGATAAAATTAATCTATTCTCATATAATAAAATAGATATTATTGAATATAGGATAACATATGGAACAACATAAACCCTATTGGAATCGAATGGTCCCGGAACTTACTGTTACTGACTTCTCTCTATCTCTGGATTTTTATCAAAGAATTCTCGGCTTCCAGTTGCTTATTCGACGAGATAATCCAGATTTTGCATACTTAGCACTTGGTGAAGCACAACTCATGCTTGAAGCGTTACATGATGATGGCTGGAACACAGCCTCATTAAATTATCCTCTTGGGAGGGGGGTGAATTTTCAGATTGAAGTTGATGATTTAGCGCCTTTACTGCACAACTTAAAAGCTAATAACATCAAACTTTATCGAGAGGTTAAAGATAATCATTACCGTATTGATGAAGTCATTGCATGTCAACGAGAGTTTCTTGTGCAAGATCCTGATGGCTATTTGCTACGTTTCAGCCAATTCATAGAAAATATAATGGCGTATTAATTTAAATAGCCTTAGCCAATGACTTTAATAGCTGAAATATACCCTCCAATTTATTCTATTTTTAATCCATAAACAAAAGCCCGCCCTTTATTAAAAGGGCGGAAAATAGGAAAAAAAGAGGTGGAATTTCGCATAACACAATCATTATACCAACTGAATATCAATAGAATTCTACTTTCGATTAACGACTTTTTTCAGATAAAATAGGCATTGGATAATCAGAAGTTAAACGATTAGGAGCTTGAGAACCGATAATACATGTTGCAGTATGAGATGAAAAAATAACGCATTTTGCCGCACATATAGGAAAGTGCGGGTACAATATACAAGCATGGATAGATGTAGAAAAAGCAGAAAAGAAAGTTAACGTTAAAAGGGTCCAAAGTAACTGGTGTTGTAGTCTATTTATCATCATATCACCTCGCTGAATGGTATATTTTCATTTCCTTATATTCTACTCCTTTAAATTAATTATAGAGCAAAATTTAACCGCGAAAATTTTTCTATCACTTCGTTGATAAATCATTTAAGTTATCGAAAAAAATTGAACAACCAGATTCTAAACATCTCATCACCCAATAAAATTATTCATCAACATTAAACTAGAAACAATATTTGAATAAAGTTATCTAATGATTTAATAAGCATGTTAAGATATCCATAACTACACAGTTGATATCTCACAAATACTAATAATAAATTAAAGAAATTATATAAAATATTTTTAAAAATTGGCGTTTAAATTTTTTACCAATTCAAGAAATCATTTAAATATCTTAATTATTTACAATCAAATTTATTTACCTTTTGACCTACATTTCCTTACAACAAATACACTATACTCACTAAATGTATTAATAGTGCTGTAGCCACAGTATATGCATCCCCAGCGGAAAAAATAGGCGCTAAATTTAGCAACCTTATTTCGACAATACAAAACCATTTGGTTCTCAGATTCCACATCCACCTTGTACAACATATTCGGCAAAAATTTATCAATTTCGCTAACATATCTGGCAAATAGCAGCGCTGATATTTACTGCTAATCATTCCCCTTATGATGATCGTTGTTCGTTATTTAATTCGCACCACAAAGAGTTGTTCAGGCACAACAAATCCAATTACAGAATTCATTTTTTTATCTTTCTTTATTTCATCTCTGTCAACGGATAAATAAACCATGTACAATGCTTAAATATTTCCTGAGTATGCGGCATCTCAAGAAATAATTCATTTACCTTTTTCAATAAGCAGGTTTTTCAAATGCATCAAACTGATGTTACTGAGCGTTCGCTCTTTTCATTAAGCTGGCCGATTTTTATTGATATTCTCCTTCATCTGGCCACTTTATTAATTAACACTTATATGGTGAGCCATGTTTCTACTTCTTATCTGGCCGCTATGGCTGTAGGTAATCAGGTATTTGATCTGTTTATCACTATCTTCAACTTTATCAGTGTTGGATGCAGTGTTGTCATTGCTCAATATATTGGCGCCGGAAAACGGGATAAAGCCAGCCAGGCGATCCATATTTCTATTGCATTCAACTTCTTGCTTGGGTTTAGCTGTGCGCTGATTACTATCTTCTTCGGCTATAAGCTCTTGCAGATCATGAATATGCCGGAACATCTGATGGAAGATGGTTTTAACTATCTGCACATTCTCGGCATCTGTCTGATCCCCGAAGCTATTTCGATTATTCTGGCTGCTTGTTTGCGGGTTTATGGGAAATCAAAAGCGGCGATGTATGTTACTTTGATTGCTAACTTGCTGACAGTGCTAGGTAATATGATCGTCCTATATGGTTTCTTCGGATTACCTCAATATGGTCTGGAAGGGGTTGCCTGGTCTACGGTCTTTGGCCGGATTGTTGCCGTGATCCTACTATTCTGCCTGCTCAGTTATGGCCTGCGGATCAAATTTACGCTGGCCGGTTTCCTGCGCTGGTCAAAAAGTATGTTGGGCAAGATCTTATATATCGGTTTACCTGCGGCAGGGGAAAACTTGGTATGGATACTGCAATATATGGCAGCCATAGCATTCATCGGATTAATGGGTGAAATTCCATTGGCAGCACAAACTCTCTATTTCCAGCTATCGCTGTTTGTGATGTTGTTTGGCATTTCCGTCAGCATTGGCAACGAAATTATGGTCGGCCATCTGGTCGGCGCTAAGCGGTTTGAAGATGCTTATATTCGTGGCCTTAATAGTCTGAAAATTGGCTGTATCGTCACTATTGGCGTGGTCGCCGCTTTCTGGCTGTTCAGAATGCCGATTCTGCATTTCCTGACGCAAGATGAAGCCATTATCAAGCTGTTGTTGCCGCTATTCTTGCTGTCTGTTTTTCTGGAGCCAATCCGTACCGCGAATATCGTTATGGTGAACGCATTACGCGCTTCCGGCGATGCTCGTTTCCCTCTATATGCGGCCATATTCTTTATGTGGTGTATTGCTATTCCAGTGGGATACTTTTTAGGGATCAAAATGGAAATGGGCATTTTAGGTATTTGGATCGGTTTCTTCTGTGATGAATGGCTACGTGGGCTGACTAATATCTGGCGTTGGAAATCAAAAAAATGGCAAACTAAACGACTCGATATTTAATTATCACAATTGTGGATAGTTAAAATAACCATTCCACCAACTGCCCTAAAATCATTTATTTTCCTGCTAAACTCCCACAATAAGAGGCCCCATTCCCAATGGGCGCCTCTTGTCAATTTATATAAGAGGTTTCTCAGAAACTGACTGGTGCTATTATTGGCTGATAACCTCAGGTAGTTTACAACTCATCAATGCAGTGGGTTCTCCTTGATACCCAGGAGTGTTTTGATTGACAAACGAGCCGGGCTATGAAGGCAATTTCGCTTGATTCGTCAATGTGTTATTGCATCAAAAGTAAAGCAATGTCGTCATTCAAAAAAATAAGGAGAAGACCGATGCAGGTCAGCAGAAGAGCTTTCTTCAAGATCTGCGCGGGAGGTATGGCGGGAACAACAGTCGCCGCGCTAGGATTCGCTCCATCCGTTGCGTTGGCTGAAACTCGTCAGTACAAACTACTGCGCTCGCGTGAAATTCGTAATAACTGCACTTATTGTTCCGTTGGTTGTGGCATTTTAATGTACAGCCTAGGGGATGGTGCAAAAAATGCCAAAGAGAACATTTTTCATATCGAAGGTGATCCCGATCACCCAGTCAGTCGAGGCTCGTTGTGTCCGAAAGGAGCCGGAGTACTCGATTATATTCGCAGTAAAAACCGCCTTCATTACCCTGAATACCGTGCCGCGGGTTCGGATAAATGGCAACGCATCAGTTGGAATGACGCCATTGAACGCATTGCCCGTTTGATGAAAGATGACCGTGACGCCAACTTTGTTGAAAAGAATGAAAACAACGTCACCGTTAACCGCTGGCTAACAACGGGTATGCTCTGCTCCTCCGCAGCCAGTAATGAAACCGGTATTCTCGACCAGAAATTCACCCGCGCATTAGGCATGATCGCTATCGATTGTCAGGCTCGCCTTTGCCACGGCCCAACGGTTTCCGCCCTGGGGCCAACGTTTGGCCGAGGCGCCATGACCAATAACTGGGTAGATATCAAAAACGCCAACGTTGTTCTGATCATGGGGGGAAACGCCGCTGAAGCCCACCCAGTCGGTTTCAAGTGGGTTATTGAAGCAAAAATTAAAAACAACGCTCAAGTGATCGTGGTTGATCCTCGCTTCAACCGCAGTGCCGCTGTAGCCGATTTCTACGCGCCGATTCGGGCCGGTTCAGATACCGCGTTCTTACTGGGCGTGATCCGATATCTGATGTTCAACAACAAAATCCAATTCGAATATGTTAAGGCTTACACCAATGCCTGTTTGATTATTCGAGAAGATTATCAGTTTGTAGATGGCCTATTCAGCGGCTTTGATCCAGATACCAAGAGCTATGACAAATCCTCATGGCATTACGAAACCGATGAACAGGGGTATGCTAAACGGGATGACACGCTATCTCACCCACGCTGTGTCTGGAACCTACTGAAAAATCACGTTGAACGCTATACCCCTGAACAAGTTTCCAATTTGTGCGGCACGTCAAAAGCCGATTTCCTCTATATCTGTTCCCAACTGGCAACTACCGCCGTAACCCATCGTACCGCAACTATTCTCTACGCACTGGGTTGGACTCACCACACCGGCGGCGCTCAAATTATCCGCGCCGCGGCAATGGTTCAGTTACTGTTAGGAAACGTAGGCATGCCGGGCGGTGGAGTTAACGCATTGCGCGGTCACTCGAATATTCAGGGTTACAGTGATCTTGGTTTGCTGTCACTGAATCTGCCCGGCTATCTGCCTCTGCCAAATGAGAAACAAGAGAATCTGGCAACTTATCTGGCGCAAACAACACCAAAAACCTTGGTTGCCAATCAGGTGAACTACTGGAAAAACACGCCAAATTTCTTTATCAGCTTATTAAAAGGTTTCTGGGGCGAACACGCTACCGCAGAAAATGACTGGGGTTACGATTGGCTGCCCAAATGGGATAAAAGCTACGATATCATGGCGCAAGCTGAGTTAATGACTCAAGGCAAAATGAACGGCTACATCGTTCAGGGTTTTAACCCATTAGCGGCATTCCCGGATAAAAATAAATCCAGCAGAGCACTGGCTAAATTAAAATATTTGGTGGTGATCGACCCGTTGATCACGGAATCCTCTAACTTCTGGCAAAACCACGGCGAGATGAATGATGTCAATCCGGCTGATATTCAAACTGAGGTTTTTCGCCTGCCCTCCTCCTGCTTTGCCGAAGAAAATGGATCGATTGTTAATTCAGGCCGTTGGCTGCAATGGCACTGGGCTGGCGCACAGCCGCCGGGAGAAGCGCTGCATGACGGTAAAATTCTTGGCAAATTGCTGCGACGTCTGCGCAAACTTTATCGTGAAGAAGGGGGTGCTTACGCGGAACCTATTATGAATCTGTCATGGGATTATCAAAACCCGGAAGATCCGACACCGGAAGAAGTTGCCCGTGAAGCCAATGGTAAAGCATTAACTGATATTAAAGATGAAAACGGCAATATCATTCTGAAAAAAGGACAGCAACTTTCCAGCTTTTCTCAACTAAAAGATGATGGTTCCACATTCAGCTTATGCTGGATCTACAGCGGTTGTTGGACCGAACAAGGCAATCAGATGGCGCGCCGCGATAACGCCGATCCATCCGGTCTGGGCTGTACGCCGGGTTGGGCTTGGGCATGGCCGCAAAACCGCCGAGTACTCTACAACCGAGCTTCAGTTGATCCACAAGGCAAGCCTTGGGACCCAAATCGTGAACTGATTAAATGGGATGGCAATAGATGGCATGGCTTTGATGTTGTTGATTACAACAATGCTGAACCGGGAAGCCGCGTCGGGCCGTTCATCATGCAACCAGAGGGAGTAGCCCGCCTGTTTTCCATCGATAAAATGGCTGATGGGCCATTCCCTGAACATTATGAGCCGATTGAATCACCGATCGGCACCAATCCACTTCATCCGAATGTTATCTCCAACCCAGTTGCGCGGATCTTTAGTTCCGACATTGCTTATATGGGAGAAGCCAACGAATTCCCTTATGTCGCAACGACCTATTCCATCACTGAACTGTTCCGTCACTGGACAAAACATGCCCAACTCAACGCCGTCGTCCAGCCCGAACAATTTATTGAAATCGGTGAAAAATTGGCGGCAGAAAAAGGCATTGTTCAGGGTGATGAAGTCAAAGTGTCTTCCAAACGCGGTTTTATCAAAGCCAAGGCGGTTGTCACCAAGCGAATTCAGCAACTGACCATTAACGGTAAGCAAATTGAAACCGTTGGTATTCCTTGTCACTGGGGTTTTGCCGGAGTAACCCGAAAAGGCTTTCTGGCAAATACTCTCACACCTTCCGTCGGTGACGCCAACGCGCATACACCGGAATACAAGGCATTTTTGGTCAACATCGAAAAGGTGTAATAGGAGCGAATTATGGCAATGCAATCTCAAGATATTATTCGTCAATCCGCCACGCATTCCTTTACCCCGGCACCACGTGCCCGTGATCATCAAGAAGAAGTGGCAAAGCTGATCGATGTTACCACCTGTATTGGCTGTAAAGCCTGTCAGGTGGCCTGTTCAGAATGGAACGATATTCGCGACGAAGTAGGCTTTAATGTTGGCGTTTATGACAACCCCACCGATCTGACGGCTAAATCATGGACTGTGATGCGCTTCTCCGAAGTAGAAGAGCACGGCAAACTGGAGTGGCTTATCCGTAAAGATGGTTGTATGCACTGTGCTGACCCGGGCTGTTTGAAAGCGTGTCCCTCTACAGGTGCGATTATTCAGTATGCCAATGGCATTGTGGATTTCCAGTCAGAGCACTGTATCGGCTGTGGTTACTGTATCGCAGGCTGTCCGTTCAATGTGCCAAGGATCAATAAAGAAGACAATCGGGCATATAAATGTACTCTGTGTGTTGACCGCGTTGGCGTCGGCCAGGAACCCGCCTGTGTAAAAACTTGTCCGACCGGCGCCATTCATTTCGGCACCAAAGAGGATATGAAAAATCTGGCCTCCGAACGGGTAACGGAACTCAAAGGTCGCGGTTATCAGAACGCGGGTTTATACGATCCGCAAGGGGTTGGGGGGACGCATGTGATGTATGTTTTGCATCATGCAGACAAACCTCAGCTTTATCACGGTCTACCTGATAATCCAACCATCAGCTCAACCGTGACCTTCTGGAAAGGCATCTGGAAGCCGCTAGCCGCCGTGGGTTTCGCTGCAACATTCGCCGCCAGTATTTTCCATTATGTCGGCATTGGTCCAAATCGAACCAACGAACAAGACGAAGAGCATGCCAGACAAGATGATGAAATGGCTGATCAATCCACAAACGAGGAGAAACTGTCATGAAGAAAAAAGATACGATTCTCCGCTACTCACCGATTGAACGAATAAATCACTGGTCAGTCGTCCTCTGCTTTCTGTTTACCGGCATCAGCGGATTAGGATTCTTTTTTCCCTCTTTTAACTGGCTGATGAATATATTCGGTACGCCACAGTTAGCACGGATACTGCATCCATTTCTTGGTTCAGCCATGTTTTTCTTATTTATCTTTATGTTTTTAAGATACTTCAAACATAACTTTATCGATAAAGAAGATCTTGTTTGGCTGAAAAACATCCATAAAATCATCAGAAATGAGGAGGCTGGCGATATCGGCCAATACAATTTGGGTCAAAAAGGAATTTACTGGTCTATCAGTGGTTGCCTGATTTTATTGGCTATCAGTGGTGTGATTATCTGGCGCCCCTATTTTGCCGATTTCTTCTCTATCCCCCTGATCCGACTTGCGCTTCTGGCGCACTCTCTGGCTGGAATTGGCCTGATCCTGCTGATTATGATACATGTCTATGCCGCATTTTGGGTAAAAGGCTCTATTCGGGCAATGGTCGAAGGTTGGGTAACTCGTGGCTGGGCGAAGAAACATCATCCTCGCTGGTATAGAGAAATCCGTCAGAAAGCGAAACAAGATAAGACGAATCCTTAGTGTTCAATCGGAACGCAGCCTGACAACAGGTTGCGTTTATTCGGCAGTACGATGTCTTAATTATTTACTCTTAATTATCTCTCCAATTAATGTGGAAATATAATCCCATCACGTAGAACCACATATAAAAATCACCAACAAATCCCCTTATCCAAATAGTATTATATTGCGAATCAGCTAAATTCCCATTCTGGATATTACAATCAATATAATTGATAATATGTAGCCATATAACCCCAGACGAAACTATATTATTATAATAATTATCATTATTGATAATAAGAAAACATTTGTAGAAATCCTCGATAAAATATGCTTACATAATATAAACAAATAATTATCTAGAATAAATTGCATGTAATTATATATTGATTATCGTTACTATTATCAATTAGCTGAAATTATATTTTCATCATAATCATAATTAACCACCAAAATAAAAAAATTAAATACAGTTATTTAAAATAAATCAGCATATATTGAAAACATTAATCAAAAAAACAGATCTATATTATTTTAGACAATTAAATTCTTCCTGACGACATTAACAGAATTCCCTCTTTATATATTTAAGCTGAATCGCTGTTTATCTATCACCAAATTAACTCTTCTTAAGTAAATATAAGATTTACTAACTGAACAAAGTTATCCAAATTGCTATATTTAGCTAATAACCGTATTGAGAAATTTTTTCTTTCCACTATTATGAATCAGTGAACGGTTATTGAGATCATTAAATTAATAGGTTTATTATTTAATCTGTTTATTCTTAAAGAAATAAAAGACATATTTGTTCATTACGTTACAAGCTGCAATCGCATTAGTCACAATCGTTATTAATTTTTAAATAATTAATTAGGATGCATTCAATGATAAGTAAGGAAACATTCGAGATATTTCCCTCTGTAGATATTGTTGACGGAATAGCAATGACATCAAATTCCGCCATTCGATTAACCCGTGGTGAAAGCCCCACATTACGGCGACCTTTAGGCACTCCGGCCGAAGTAGCGCTCGCCTGGCAAAACGCCGGAGCAAAATGGATACATGTTGTTGATCTTGATGCTGCATCAGGACGAGGCTCCAACAGTCATCTTATTGCTGATGTTCTGGCCGCGGTCAACATTAACGTACAGGTCTGTGGCGGAATCAGAGACGAAACCATCTTGCGCAAAGTATTAGCAACTGGATGCCAACGAGTTAATTTAGGGACCGCGGCATTAGAAAATCCCGATTGGTGCGCCCGAGCCATTGCCGAATATGGCGATAAGATTGCCATTGCTCTGGATGTAAAAAGCACATCAGAAGGTTATCAACTGGCAACGCATGGATGGAATGTCAGCAAGGGCAATCTCTGGGATATTCTTGAGCGCCTTGATAAACAGGGTTGTCAACGCTACGTCGTCACCGATGTTGAGCGGGGAGGCATGATGAGTTCGCCAAACTTCACATTATTACAGGAAGTCTGTGCGAAAACGTCATCACCCGTTATTGCCGGCGGTGGAGTATCAAGCCTGGATGATCTTCGCGCTTTAGCAGATCTGTCCTCTATCGGTGTCGAAGGCGCAATTCTTGGTCAAGCTCTACATATTGGTAAGGTTCCTCTCGAAGATGCCCTTGCTGCAACGCAATCATCGAGACGCTAAATATGCCTGAATATTTATCTCCTGCTTTGGATCTTCGTTCTATTGGTTTACTGGGCGAATTGCGTAGCGTGCCTGAAACACGCTATTTAACGAAAGAAGTGATGGCGCTACCCGGCTTACTCACAGAGAAGCCCGCATTCGTGGGTTCCCGCGGTACTGCCTATTACGAACAAAAACCTTGTCACGAGCTACTGATGACGGCGAAATATTACACAGAATACATCTCTCAACTTGAGTGTAGCGATAAGCTGTGTACCGCCCCATCAAAATATATCTTGGCCGATCATAGCCTGGCGAAATTGCTCAGAATTGTTGATAGCTTATTAAGCTCTCCGCAGATGGTTAACGAAGATATTGTGCCATTCATCGATGGGATCAAAGAGTGCGCAAAAGTCGTCAGCTCAACGCTGATGGGTACAGCATTTACTTTTTCACCCTCTCCGATCCATGACCTGACATTGCCTTCATCTACGGAACACAAAGTGCCAAGATCGTTTATTGAAGGGGATAATCATCTGTTAACTTTGGCCGCAGCCCAAATTGACAAATGTCCCAACGCCTCTGTTGTTGGCATCATGTTAGGAGGATCAGCGGCGGCGGCAGTCACAGCCGCAGCATGGGATAGTGACCTCAATTTAGTAAAAGTCTCACGTTACGATGATACAGCTTGCAAGAGCAACCATCTCTGGGGACGCCATATTCCATCAGAGCAAACGGTAACAATCATCGATGATAATTGCGGAACAGGCGACACCTTACGTCAGGCAGTAGATCTGGTCATGGCCCAAACTGGGCAACGTCCGAAGGCCCGCGCCGTCGAACTGCATTGGGAAAAATTATTACGTACCCGCGTTTATGGGCATACCGATCGTGTATTCAGCCCTGAAACTTTAGATGTATTGACGCCTTGGTGTTTCAGGCATCATCAAGCCCTGAATCGTTTAGTCAATCAGCCCTTCGCTGATGATAAATATGCTCAGACAACCACGGCGGATTGGGTTGCCTATTCATACAGTTTATTGTCTGTTCTTCATGACACCCTGACAGACTCAACATGGGCAGCCAAATTATTGCGTTTTTTATTAAATCTAAAAGCACAAACACCGCTGAATTATGAACAGCCAATCGATGCATTTAAAACCCTGGCATATCAATGCCCTGAATGTTCAGCACACAAAAATGAGTTTGGAAAAGGGGGAGTTAACTGATTATGACAACAGCACACATTATTTGGGATTGGAATGGCACATTACTTAATGATGTCAATGTTTCACTGAGCGCAACCAATTTTGCACTGGCAGAAATTGGTATTGAACCGCTGACGCTGGAACAATATCGGGAACATTATTGTGTTCCAGTACAAACTTTCTATAAACAAGTGATTGGCCGTGAACCTTCATCTTCTGAATGGTCAGTGATCGGAAAAATATTTAATTTTCACTATCGCCCGGGTATTCAGAAAGCCAGTTTAACGGACGGTGTGAGTCAACTCCTCGCCTCCCGTTATGAAACAGGGGCAACTCAGTCATTATGTTCACTGATGGAACATCATGAACTGGTCCCTATGCTTGATAATCATGGTATTGGTAAATTCTTTACTCAAATAGATGGCAGAAATACGCCATTATTGACCACCGGCAAATCAGAGCAATTAGCTAATCATCTCAAAAAACTCAATGTTTCTCCTGAGCAAAGTGTGGTTATTGGGGACGCTACCGATGACGCCATTGCCGCATTAGCCGCAGGAACTCATGCCATTCTTTATACCGGAGGAACCCACAGCCGTGTCAGCCTTGAAGCTGCCGGTGTTCCTATTGTTGATACATTAAGTGAAGCGTTATTAATAGCTGACTCCTTAGTTCATAAACAGTAATAAATAGATTATTCAAAATAATCGGATGAAAAAAGTGATAATTTATAATGAAGTATGAATATATATTTATAAAATTGGTTTTAAAAGAGCAGATTATTTATCCTAAAAAAGATAAACAAAAATGGACTATTTAACTATTATTTAGAGTAAACCAATAAATAATTAAGGAATAGATTCATGTTAATTGCTGTAGTTGGACTCCAATTTGGAGATGAAGGTAAAGGAAAATTTGTTGACTATTTATCTAGCAACATCAATAACATTGCTCGATTCAATGGCGGCGCTAACGCAGGTCATTGTGTGCAACATGGTAATCTAAGAGGCTCCTTTTCTCAATTACCAGCTTCACTCAACAAAAAGAATTTATATATCTGCCAAGGTGCTCTAATCAGTCTTCCGGTTCTGATTAAAGAGATCGATTTTATACAAAAAGAAAACATTGATTCTAATATATTTATCGATCCGCGCTGCCATATCGTCTTACCATTACACTCTGAGTTAAATCGAGCGTCAGAAAAATATAAAGGTAAGCAGAAAATAGGCTCAGTTGGTGTCGGTGTCGGGGCCTGTGTTGAAGACAAAACCAATCGTCATGGCATTCGGCTTATTGATACGTTAGATAAAGAAAAATTAAGAAGTAAATTAGAATTCCTTTGGAATATCAGAGAAAAACAAATCAACCATGTTTTTAATACACAAACCACATTAGATTTTGAAGAGATGTTAGAGGCAACTCATCAATATGGCAAGAAGATAGAGCCTTATTTCACGTTCACTAATGAAATTATCGGTGATTTACTTAATTCGGGAGAAGATGTTTTACTTGAAACATCACAAGCCACTTTCTTAGATAATAGTTTTGGTACTTACCCTTATACCGTAGCATATCAGACACTAGTGCAAACCTGCTTTGCCATGATAGGCATACCGGCACAGAAAATGCATATTGTCGGAGTGATGAAATCTTATATGATCCGTGTCGGCAACGGGCCATTCCCCACCGAATTATTGACAGAACAGGCTGATTATATTCGAGAACGTGGAAACGAGTATGGCACCGTTTCAAAAAGACCAAGGCGCTGTGGCTGGTTGGACTTATCCCTGATTAAACATGCGGTGAAACTCAATGGCGTAACAGAACTCGCCATAACGAATGTTGATGTTCTTGCTGGTTTACATGAAATAAAAGTCGCTGTTGCCTATGAAATTGATGATAAACTCGTCTGCTGCGATGACGCATTATTGCAGCTCGATAGAGCTAAACCTATCTATAAAACATTTAAATCCTGGAGCGAACTTAACTCATCATATACACATTTAACAGAACTGCCTATTGAACTGATTGACTTCTTAGCTTTTATTCAAGAGTATGCTGGTATCCCAATTAAATATATTTCCTATGGGCCAGACAGAAATCAGACATTAGTCATGAAATAAAAGTGTGGAGAAAATAATGATTAACTATGTAACAGGGTTTATGTTTTCTAAAGATAAAAAACATGTCTCCCTGATTTCAAAATTACAACCCAGTTGGCAAAAAGGGAAGCTCAACGGGGTTGGTGGAAAAATAGAAGCTGGTGAAAGCCCTCAACAGGCAATGGCAAGGGAATTTGCTGAAGAAGCCGGCATTGAAACACGGCCTGAAGAGTGGCGATTATTTACGGTATTAACTCGCCCTGACGTTTATCAGGTAAATTTTCTCTATATGTATGATGATCGTGTCTATTCTGTCAATTCTATCGAAAAAGAGATCGTCAATATCTATGAAACAAATTCATTACCCGATAATGTGATCTATAACTTACGTTGGTTGATTCCAATGGCAGCCGATGAGCATTTACGCTTTGATAAAGAAATAGAGATAACCGAAATGCGGGGTTAATACGGTATAGCAAATACTGTACCTAATTAACGTTCTAATAAACACAGAAGCACCTGTGCTTAAAATCGGTGCTTCTGTGAAATAAAAAACAACATCGTCACCAAACCTTTCGGCAAATTTCCGGCCCTAAGCAGAGGGTTCGACAAAATTAACATCCGACCACACGGAAATAACCGCTACGGCGCTGGCTCGCCCTCCGGCGCCATCAGTCCTCAACAAAATCGGTACCACAGACAGTTGTGTTGATGCGGTATAGCTATCGTCTCCCCGTTTAACGTATCTTGCGTTCTCTCCTTCGCCTCTGTGCCCGGTACCGAGAGATAAGGGTTTGTTGGCGGCATCGGAAAACACAAAGGCAACTTCCGCTATTGAGGAAGCTAACGCATTCGGTTTACCCGGCACGAATGGCCCATCGATTCGGTAAAGTAGGCGTGAATTTTGGAATACAGCGTCATCGCCGGAACAGGTGCTGTTTATCCCTATCTGTCTGGCCGACGCCAGTGGGTCTCCCGCCTGTTTACCGGCTCTTTTCACCGTGCCCCAATCCACCGATGAAGGGGTCAGGACAACCGCACAGGTGGATGGCTTTTTAACTGGTGAGAGAATAACCGTGGTCCATAGGGATTTCAGCATGCCGTTAGAACCCGATATGGACGCAGGAGTCCAGCCGATCGCGCCAACTGACAGGGGAACGCCTCCGGCCTTCACATTGAAATTACCGTCACTGTCCGGGTAAATTGCCCCTGTCACGGTACGGATAGCGACATCAACCAGACCGTTGGCATCTGGAACACATGGAATGTTGACGCTGGTATTCCCCTTAACCAAACTGGCCGATTGATAGGTACCGGGTAAACCATGCGTTTGGCAGGAGAATGAAGATTGTCCGATATCAACCATAAAGTCGCCGACTTTTCCTACCCGGACACTACTCGGTGACGACGAAGAGATCAATGGACGCGTTCCCGATCCCACTGTGTAGGCCATAAACTGGGTCCCGGTGGGGACACGACAGGTTGTCGACCAATTAAGAGGGCCGCTGGTGGTATAACCGACTATCTCATCCCGTGAGTAATCACGCTTATTTTTGTTATTTGGCGCCATTGCATAACCGGTGACATTACGAACCATTTGCACCAGTTCAATCTCACAGTCCTGATAACTCTCTGCCGCCTGGAGTGGCAAAGTGGTCAATAAAAAGAGCAATAATACCCACAAGCCGATGAAGGTTGAGACGGAATTTTCTACACTACCGCCCCACAAACGTTCAGTTTTTAACATTCTTCTCTCTCCAAATTGCTTATCGGGCACATCAGTCAGGCTGCCCACATGAAGGTAACGCTTACAGACATACGGCATCGGCCTGCACCAGTTGCCCGGGTGTATCGGACGGCGCCTGATAACGGGTGGTACATTGTTGATTTGCCCCGTTTCCCCATTTAACTTTCACATGACCGGCAGGGGGCATACCACTGAGATAAACCCGGCCGTTATCGCCCACAATGCCGCTGCCGACCTGAGCGGCGTTCTCTTCCAGCGTCGCAATAGCGCCAAAAGGCACGGGTTTGCCATGATGTATCAACGTCAACAGTAACTGGCTGCCTGAACGAACCTGATAATTTGCCAACGTCACTGCTCCTCTGGTCGGATAAACGTTCTTGCTGGTCTGGTCAATATCGATCCCTTCCGGCAGGGTGGAGGGGTCCAGATTGATAGTATTTTTTTGGTAAACCGATCCGCCCGGCAGTACGGCGTAGCCACGCCAGTCAGTCTGCACGTTGCCGTCACCGACCGTCACCCCTTTCGCACCGGGCGCGCGGACCAGCACCGCTTCATCACCCAGTGAACGTGATAGCGTCATGCCGTAAGGATGGATTAGGAGGGCGCCGGCAGCACCATAGGTGAAGTGATAGCTATTTGCGCTGTCATTGTAGCCAAGATTAACGTTTCCCTGACTGCCCTGATAACTCAGAGACAAGGCCCGGCTGTTTTGCTGGCCGCTGTTCCCCCAACCTTGCTGGAGGTTATAATTCAAGCGATTATCCCATAACATGCCACTGATCCCGGCCTGCTGAGTGAGGTTGCCCTGCGAGTCGCGCGAGGCTGTATAACGGGTGTAAACGCCCCGTAGCGCAGACGATGAACCAAAGAGACTGAGCGGGACCTGCATATTGAATGACACCTGACGATTCTCCGACCAGTTGCCAGCCCCTTCCATACGATAAATGTTATAACTCAGGTTATAACTGATCCCCATCAGCATCGCGTTATAACCCAAATTCAGATTGTTGTCGGTACGGCCATTCCAATAATCGCTACGCGTCCCGGAGACGTAGAGACCGCCCCAACGTCCCAGCGTTTGATGCAGGTTCACCTGCCAGGTGCTTTGGAGTCGGTCAAGCGCCCACGGGACCTGATACTCATTCAGGTTGTACCCCATGCTATTAACATCACTGAAACTGTAATAATGCTGAGTGGAATAGCGATAGGCCGCCAGATCAATACTGGTGCCGGTACTGATCACGTTCTTGGCATATTTCACCCGATAAACCTGGCCCTGTTGCCGGTTATTTTCCTGACCCTTAGCCCCTTGTAACTGGGCACGAGCAAAAGTCACATCCGCAGACAGTGCGCCTAATGCCCCCAGTGACACGCCCGAGCCTATTACACCCGACTGGTAGTTGCCTGCCACCAATCCCCCGCCGTACAAGGTGATATTGTGCGGCAAACCATAAACCAAGGTGCCCAAAGCGAATACCGGGGAACGGCTGCCATCGGTGAGGTTGCCGCCGTGATATTGACCGGCCGTTAACTCATATTTAATGCCGCCGGGACGCTGCATCATCGGGACCGATGAAGAAGCGAGGGTGGAGACACGAGTACTGCCATCTTCCTCTTTGATTGTAACCGTGAGGTCGCCAGAATCCCCGGTGGTGTACAGGTCGGTGAAACGAAACGGCCCCGGCGCCACCGTGGTTTGATACACGGTATAACCATTCTGGGATACAGTCACCTGCGCATTGGAGCTAGCCACGCCGGTTATCTCCGGGGCAAAACCACGCTGATTTTCAGGCAACATAGCCTCCTCAGAAGCCAATTTCATGCCACGCAACGGGATACTGTCAAAAATATCCCCACCGGTATAGGTTTCACCGGCGGTAAACTCACTGCGCAGTGACTGCACATGACGTTGCAAATAGGTATTACTCATCTGCCATCGAATCTGTGTAGAGGGGGAAAAACCGGAAGCCCCTTTATTGCGCTGGCGATTGTAACTGTAAGTTTGCGTACTGCGCAGACGCCACGGCCCCAGATTCAATCCATTACGAAAAGAGGCAAACAGGTTGCGGGAACGTGATCCGCCGCCGGTTTCCTCACCGTCATAACGCCCCTCCGAACCGTTAACGGTGTAGTTGATCAAAAAGGCCGGTATCCCGTTATCCCACAGTGACGGATCGACCATCCCAGAATGGCGGGGCTGCATAGCCGCCTGAGGAACACTGATGTCCAGACGCAAACGGGCGAAATCCAATATCGCGCTGGCGTGTGGGATCTGTTTCGTCAGATCCGTGGTAGGGCTGCCGCCCGCTTTTCCCTGAAAAGCCGGTAATCCGCGAATATTGACCCCATACTCTTCGAGCTGTGCAACCGTTAACACCGGTTGCAAATGGTCGTTGACCAATCTAAATTCAATTTCGCGATTACCCACCTTATTCTGGTTCATGTAGACATCCACCAGATAGTGTCCCGGTGCGACATAACCCGCGTTTTCATACACCGAAAGATCAATATGCTCCAGTTCCCCCGCCGTTCCCATCAGGAAAGCGGGATTAAAGTATTCCCGCGCGGAGGTGGGCAAGGTTGTCGCCGTCAATGAGCATAGCAGGCATACATATATAGGACAGAGCCGGTCATTGCCTGTAGATGAGGACGCGTTATAACGGAACATGGCGATCCTGACTGTCGCCGGGAAAACGCCAGACCAATGGCCCCTGTACTCCGGCGGTAAACGAATGGGTTTGAAACGAACGGGTTTGAAACGAATAGCTTTGAAACAAATAGCTTTGTATGCCTTTCGGGGGCACCATTGCCTGACGTATGTGATCATCTGCCTGTTGAGTGCCTACTTTCAGGGTAGAAAAGGTCAGAAAATAGGGCGTAGGATTTTCCACCCGCAACTGCGTCCCATGAATAGAAAATTTCACCTGTTTAGCCACCGTGGCGTTATCCCGAGCGGGCACGCCTTGAGGACGATAAAACAGTCGAATATTCATCTGTAAGGCGACCTGCACTTGCGACGCTTTATTTGTCTGGTGACTTAATGCCGGCGCCTCCTCGGTATCCGGTACGGCAACTCCCGGGATAGCTCGCAAAGAGACTACAAAAGCCGATTCCCGATCCAGAGGTAATTGCCCCCCAAGCTGGCGAATACGGAACGAAAATTTCTCGCCAGCCTCGACCCGTTTTAACGGCGGCAGAACGATAAAAGGGGGAACTTGCCCGGCTTTGGTATCAAAGCGGCCGGTATCAGGGTCCATCGGGCTGACAAATCCCTGTACCAGATAGTTCTGCCCCGTATGATTAGTCATGCTGAGCGTCACACCTCTCGGACTATCTTTAGCCACATAAGAAAGCTGCATCGGAGAGAACGATAATCCTTGATTATCAATCGTTTGCGCCTTGCATATATTCCCTAGCAACAGGACGAAACCGAGGGAGTAAAACATTAACTCCCAGTATGTCCGCCTATGCCGGTCACTGACTCTCTTCATTCTCCAACTCCGTAGAAAAAAAGTAGAAAAATAGAAAACAATGGCGGATTTAACGCGCCACTCTGGCCGTAGATAGGTTTGAAGCCCCGCCGTAATCATTAATCATCGACCAGCTCACCGATTTTTTACCCACCAGCCCGGCATAAGTCACACAATCCTGTGGCGCTATCATTGAAGGATAGCGGTTCAGATCGAGCGCCCGCCCGTCCAGCATGAGACTGTCCAGCGACAAGAAATACGGGGAGGGATTGCACGCCTTGATGCCATCGGGTTGCGACTGAAAGCGAAGCTGTCCATACGCCTCTTCCGGCAACAGAGACAGGCTACGCGGTCGCCAGAAAAACTTAATCCGCATCCCCACACTCATCGACGCCCGCTCCCGAACAGGCTCATCCGTCACCCGCTGAGTTGCGGGGAGGGCGTTTATCTGCACATATCCGAGCGATTCCCGATCCGCCGGAAAGGGGGGCTGATTAAAGGTTGGCAAAATACGCAGGCTGTTTTGACTGTTGGCTTCCAACCTGAACAGCGGCGGCGTCACCACAAACGCCGGAGTGGTTTTCTCCTGCTCTTCCGTTATCCTTACCTGCGCCAGCCACGCCTGAGATGTGGTATTGACCACCGTCAGCGTTTGTGCCCGCTCGCCTTGGGTAAAAATCACCCGGGTTTTATTCAGGCTGATACCGGCTGCTTGACAGGATTCTGTGCCGGTCATCCCTAGCCCTAGCCAGAACATCAATGGCACCAACCGGTACCGCGCTGGGCGTACTCGACCTGTTTCCACAACGTCTCCTGAAACCTGTTGCCCGAGCTGCGCTCAGTGATAATCAAATTGAAATTGAATGTGCGCGGTCAGTTCACCGGGAGTCGGCACAACCGTGCCGGATTCATGTCGCATATCCATCTGGAAGGTAATTTGACTCTCTTTAGCGGCGTTACCCGGTGGCGCCAAATTCACATAATCGCCATTTTTTAGGTAGCTCCCCAACCCGCCTCCCGGCAATTGATAGCGCAGGCCAAATCCCACATTTCCCGCTACCGTGGAAGTTTTATCCCGAAATAGCGTCGGGTGGCCTTCTGACGTGGGGCCGGCTATTTTAATGGCCGGAGTACGGCCTGCTCTGGCTGATCCCGCACAGCCTGACAACGCCAACGTAATAGGTTTGCTGCCTGCTGCTGCGATACGTTCCGTACTGCTCTGCACCTCGGTGAGTGGTACGGATGAAAACTCGACATGGGATGTCTGCATGTAAAGCTCACAGGTTGGCTGCTCCAGCGTCAGAGCCAATGTCAGTTCCGCCGTGTTTGGGTTCGCTCCCCCGGGCTGAGAGGCGATACAAAACAAGCAAGCCAGTGCTGCCCGTCTGATAAGGGGCCACGGTTTTCGCATCACCGTATCTCCCCTTGATAGGTGGATTCTCCGCCGAGGTCATTAATCACCGTCCAGCTTACTTTGGCTGGATAATGCCCTCCTTTAAGTAGTAGAGAGAGGTCAGAGAATGGGGAGACCATGTTCACTTTCTGCTGCGTCATCACCTCCTGTTCACCCACCTTTAGGGAGGTTAAGGTGATGTAATAAGGTGACGGATTGGTTATCGTGATTCCTGCGGCTGTCGATTTGAAGCACAGTGAACCAAATCCCTGCTCCGGCGAAACCGACAACCCCGACGGGCGATACATCAGCTTAATCGTGTTGGCTATAGCAAACTGTATTCCGCCGGAGACATTCCGCTGGGAGCGATTATCGGATTCAGAGCTTAACGGAATAGCCTTCGCCGTAAACCAGAACAGGGATTCCCGGTCGGCAGGCAGCGACGGGCCAGTTTTGATGATGCGCACCTGATTCCGGCTGTCTGGTTCCATACGAAACAGGGGCGGCGTCACCAGAAATGGGGCGGTCTTGTCTCCCTCAAAAGTAGAGCTGATTGTCGCCTGTATTAAATAGACCGCCTCTTTACTGGTATTGCTCACTGAGACGGTTGTCGCGTGACTATCCGCTGGATAGATAATGCGGGTAGTACTGATCCCCACTCCTTCCGCTTGCACGGACATAACCGGGCAACCTAACAGAGCGGTCACTATCATTGCTGTCATCAATTTTTTCACTGACTCACCTGAAAATGTCTGGTTTGGTATTGCGTAAGTAAGAATTGGGCCTCCCTGTCCAATTCCACGGCTATGTGTTTCTAACGCCTGTCGGCGTTAAATTAGTCATACGCTACTTTTACGATCAGGTTCGCTTTGGACTCTGCTGCTTTTACCGCCGCCACACCAAGTTTAGCCAGCCCTACTTTAAGCGTGATGGCATTATCACCGGCTACTGCGGGACTGTATGAGGCATCTTTTAGGTTAACTGGCGCACCTGGCGGGATGAGCTTATCATTTATCGTCAGGCCAACCGCATGGTCGGTAATTGCAGCATTACCCGTGGAGTTAAGAAGTTGAAAGTAATTGCCTCCTGGTCCTGCTGCGGTGCCGCCAACCGTCAATTTAACGCTTTTCGCGGAACTCCATAGAGGGCATTTTTCCGTTTTAATCGTGACGAATTTTTGCGTGTTAGTTAAAATTGCGCCATCTCCCTTCCCTGTAAAATCAGATACCAAAGCGCCAAGACTAACAGGCTCTATTGCTGCAAACTTACAAGTCTCCGCGGTTACTGAAGAGTTCACCGTCAGGGTACCGGCACTCACTTCCTCCGCCATCGCCTGCGACATCCCCCCCAGACACAGCGCCGCTATCGCACAGGTCTTCAAAATTTGTTTTTTCATTTCATCGATTCCTTTTATTTATTCGATACCTTTTGCCTAAAACAACATCACGACAAGTTAAACAATCAGATAGCTAACGCGGTGCGTTTTACTTGTCATTTGAGTTATTTTTATTTGCTGATTAACTTCTGAATTTTGGTTAAACCGTCGCTAACATATCTATTTCTGAGCGGGAAATATTGAGTGGCAGTTTGTTCTCTTTTTGAGACAACGAATTATTAGCCCCGACATATTCAGCATTAATTCCTGAATGTTATGGTGTCGTGAGTATTTATTCCTTGTTAAATTACTATCTGAATTTTTAATAACTTCGTTAAAAGGGGAGGATGGATAAGAATGGACTCTTTAATTTGTGGTAATAACGTTGTGGTAATAACATGGCTGACAGAGAAATCATAAAAGTGACCGTTCCGTCGGTCACGAAACTCAGTCATCAACTGGTTTATAGATCCCTCGATTGGAATCGAGATCAGTTAACATCCAAATTTACCCAATGTAGCCTCCGCAATAGGGATATATTGGTCTGTTAATTTATTGATGCTGTTATTGGTTACAGGATAATTACAATCAAGGAAAAACCAGTTTATCGGCGTCTCCAATATTGAAGCGATCCGCACCAGATGGGATAAATTAATTCGGTTTATCCCTCTCTCATAACGTGAGAGTTGTTGCTGACTAATACCTATTTTTTCCGCCAATTTGGCGGCGGTCATACCCAACTCTTTCCTTCTTTTTTGAATACGCTTCCCTACTAATAGATGATCTTGTTTCATTTTCATCCCAGCCTTTAAATTAAAAAAACACCTTTTTATGGCATCGCCAAAATTATTGCCCCTGATCCTGAGAAAGGCCCTGCCTCTACTCTGCCATTTTTCTGTAAAATTGATTTCACTGTAACGGGTACATTTCCGCCAGCCGGTACAAACACAGCAACACCGTCTTCACCGTTTTTCTCATTTAATAGCAATTTAGCTTTCAAACTACCGTCACTTCTTAACGGTACGAATCCCCGATCAGGCCCCGTCGCTGTCACGATAATCTCGATGTCTACATTGCAGGTTACATTGATATTTTCCGTTTTGGTCGCGCCTTCCAGTTTTGCCTCATCAATACTACCGTAATTAAGTTCAACGGAGCCTTCACTGACCTGACAAAATCCTATCGGCGGCGGTGCAACGCCACATAAAGATCCAGGTAATAATCTTCCATGAAAACCATTTTGATCAGTTTCATAAAATAGCCCGACACATTCCTGATGCGATCGAATCGCAGGACCAAAATGTTTTGCAACTCCGGTGATCGGAAAACTGGTATATTTCAATATCTCCGCTTGCACTTGTTTCATGGTCTTAAATCTTTCCACGCGAGTATTAAATATCCTATAGGGCTGCCCTGAATAACCATCAACAAAATGGCGATGGTTAACCGATATCCAACACGCAGAATAACCATAACAAGGATTTGGCGTAAAATCGTTTTCTGGGTCCCAACGTTCAATGACAAAAGTATAATAGGCATTTGTCGGAATCCCCTCGGATTTAGTGATATATGAAAATATCGATGCAACCGCATTTGATGAAAACAGCGATAAAAGTACCAGCCAAACAGAGAATAACTTTTTCATTTAGTTACCTAATAAAACCGTGCAAGTTAGTCATAATTCAGATTAAATGTCGCAATCGCATGAAATGCGCCTCGCTTAATCGTCTGGTTAGCTAGCGCAGCAGGTTCCGCCTGCACATATGCTTGCAGTACAATCAAGTTTTCCCTCTTTTTTAACGGATACTCTTCCCCCTCTTTATTCAACAACAACCGTTTGCCTTCTGCCGTTTCTATACCGATGGCGATTCCAGAGGCTTGACTCCCTGCGCTTAACGCTAATAAGCCCGGCAATTGCGTATTTTCTATGCCGCTGAACGTCAATTTAATCGATTTCCCCACACTCATATCGCAACCAGATAACCTGAGTAGAAAAAGCTCACTATTGGTCCTACCATGCAGATACAAATATTTTTCAGAAATTGTTGCAAAATCGAGCTGGATATCTTCATCACCCGTTTTAATCGTGCAAGGTTCTTTAACCAATGCACCGTGAAAACGCATATTATCCGCAGCCTGTACCACTTGATGGCCATAAACCGTGGCGGCAATAACCATAAAACCAACACGCAACACGAATAATTTTAAATATTTCATTAAGTTTCCTTTCACTGGTATTCCGCCAGCAATGTCGCCGTCACTTCAAATGCCCCTTCCGGCAACGTACTTCCTGGCTTTTTCACCGGCACCGCTTGTATCACCGGCTGTTTCTGTGATGTCATCGGAATACGCTCATTAAGGGTGAACGCTTTACCATCCAACGTCAGACGAATGCCTAAATCAGTAATATTGGTTTGCAACGCGGCAGCATCAAATGAGGTTGGCGGGCCGACCACTGTCAATCCTAAGCTCCAACCTGAGATATTAGGCGCACATACCAACTGGTAATTCACGGGCTTGGTATAATTCACCCCGTCCACCTGATAGACGCCAACATTGTGACCAAAATCGACATCAATCATATTGCCGTCATTAATCACACAAGGGGGCGCTTCAAGCAGTGTGCCGTGAAACCACATATTATCTGCCGCCTGTCCCGGCATCACACTGATTAACCCCAGGCACGCACCCCAGAAAACACGATAGATCAGAGGGTTCATTGCATGTCTCCCGTTCACTGGTATTCAACCATCATGGTTGCACCTGCGCCAAAGTCGCCGCCTTTCAATACCGCAGCCATATCTTTTACCGGCACCGCATGTAACTCAGGAAAATTAGGATAGCTAAATTTCATCCAGTCATTGATGGGCAATTTTCGTCCGTTATGAATAACGGCGATGCCTAGCCCAGAGTGATTGGTTTGTAACACCGTTCGATCAAAACTGGCAGTATTACCCGATATCATCATTTTCATCGCATTAGCCGGCATTTTTTCACATCTCACTGTGTATTTTATGGGTTGCATATAATTAACCCCATCAATCCGGGTAATCATCACGTCGCCAAAATCCACATCAATAGTATTGCCGTTATTAATCACACAAGGTGGAGGAGCGATAACCACGCCGTAAATATTGACCGGTGTTTTACCCGCAAAATTACTGACAGGTCTTGCGGCTAAATTTGTCAGTAAATCAGCCTGAGCATTTACACTCAACAAACAGCCAAACAGTAATACGCTCCATTTTTTCTGCCTGCGATGCTGCCCTTTTATTCGCAGAGAACACAGAGAATTAGTCATAATTCACCCTGAAATCCACCACCGCGCGATATTGCCCAATCCCTAGCGCTCTCGGCGTCCGCACTGGCGTCACGTAATATTCCAAGCTGTCCTGCCCCGACGCCGCAAAACGTGGGCGTCCCCGCTCTCCCAACCGAATATCATTATTCGCGGTATCTGTTATCTGTAACCCCAACCCGGAGATACCCGTCACCCGCACCAGATGTGGATAATCGCGATCCGCCGGCGCCGCAAAACTGACCGTTATCACCGGCTGTAACTGATTCCACGTCAGATTGCCGGTCCGACTGTCATTGACTGCCCCTTTAGTTCTTAGACAGTCACGAAACTTCAATGTGAACGGTATCGGTGTTCCTTTATCACCTGGCTGGCGTAAGTCACTGTTTGGCGTGTTCCCCAGATTCACCTCCTGCCATGCAGAGGTCATGTCCAGTCGACAGGCCGCCTCAGTCAGCCCACCAAACACATACAGTTCACCGTACAGCCCATCTATATCTGCTGCCCGCGTCTCCCTCGCCTGACTCTCCGTCATCGGTATCAGCCAGATCGCCAGTGCCAGTACGCAACTTATCCGCTTGATGTTCATTGTCGCCCCTCCCGACTTTACCCATCACGACGAATGTTTAGTCACCTGACAATGGTTCCCCGCACAATTAAAAGTCAATTGCGGTCGGCCGCCATAATCATTGACATACGTTAGTACCGGCGCACTCCCTAACGCCCCGGTACTGCCACTCAGCACCGCACTACTTTTAGGCGCTATCATCAATGGTTTAAAGCCCGCCGCCGTCTCTCCCTTAAGCTGGCTTGATGCATCCACCACGGTGATGTAATACGGTGTCGGATTGTTCACCTGATATCGGTCTCCCTGACGCGTCAAAGTCATCTTCTCTTGCCACGGATTATCCAAATCGGTACGGCTGGCAAAAATGGCTTTCGGACGATAGAACAGCTTGATCCGAGTTTGTAACGCAATCTGCAAGGTATTCGGCTTCTTACTGCGCGGTGGAATTTCACGCAAATTAAAATAGAACAAGCTTTCCCGATCTTGTGGTAACTGTGCGATGGTTGGCAGTGACTGTATTTTCACCTGGCTCTTAGCGCCCGGCTCCACCCGTTGTACCGGCGGCGTCACCACTAACGGACCATTGATTTTGTTGCCCTGTTCATCTTCTATCCATCCCTGCGCCAGATACGGCAACTCTTTGTTCTGGTTGCTGATATCCATACTGGTGGATTTGTCTTCACCATTAAACACAACGCGGGTACGATCCAGCGCAATAGCCGCCATTGATTCACTGATCACTGACAGACTTAAGATAGCTATCGTGATTACATTGATTGTATTGTTCAATTTCATACTCAATTACTCATTCTTAGAATAATCATTTCAGGTCACCGCGATACACTTCGGCGACAGTAATAAGGTTTTCACGAATAAGGTTCCCACGCTGCCAGTCAATTAAAATCATGGCTGTTTATTACCGTCGGCCAGTTGGCAGAGCAGCAATAACGAAGCCATCTCTTCAACTTTTGGTAATTGACGCGGCAGCTCAATCACACACTGCAATTCCCCATCCCAACGCACATTCAGTTTCTCTCCGGGATTTATCCCGCTCAGGTAGGTATTCCCACTATCACTGACGATACCTATCTCCCGTTGATCCTTATTCAGTACCGTTGCTCCAAACGGCGGCGCGCTACCATCCGGCAAGCGGATCAGAGCCATCGCTTTTTCACCGGATATCACCTGGAATTTACGATAACCAATCGCCCCTTCCGTCAGTGTTGCTTGTTGTACCGACCGTACTGCCTCCACATTGTCCGGCAGTTTGTTTAAATCAATACTCGCACTGTTGCGGTAATAGTTGTTCACATCAGAGATCACCGCTTTACCGAACATATTGGTATGGGTAATCGCGCCAAAACCTTTCACAGGTACGCCGCCGACACCATCAGTATCCACCATCAAACGGGTGGTCCCCGGCATATTAATGCGATGCAGCGCCGCGCCTTTCGGCGTCACGGTCATGCCCCCCTGGATAGAAAGCGCTGCCGTGGTATAACGTCCATCCTGATAACTCGCACTGGTCGTCAGTTGAGCGCGATCGCCGTAATGGGTTAAATAACCGTTAGCCGCAGCCTTGCCATCAATACTGGTGCCAACCGCTAAACGATAGTTACTGTTTTCATTAATTCGATCGTAATAACCTACCGTGTGGGAGTTACCTTCCCGGTTGGCCATTGCGTTATAACTGATAGTTCCTGAATTACCCCACGGCAGGGATAACGTCATATACATCCCGTCGTCATTTTTACCTTCATATTTATTACGGTAAGCAGACAGATTCAGGTTAATGTTCTTATAACTGCCAATATCAAAATAGCGTGATATTGATACGTTATAGCGATCGTTATTCGAACGATTCCAGTAAGTCTGGTGGCTGTAATTCAGGTAGATACTGGCACCAATATGCGTGAACTGCTTGTTCAACATAATGGTGTAAAGTTCTTTATTGCTCTCTGCATCACCGTCGTGGTAACGACGCTCCAGATACTGGCTCATGCTCATAAAGTCACGTTCCGAGAAACGGTAACCGGCAAAAGTCACCTGGCTGTCATACTCCTCAAAACGCTTGGAATAACTGAGACGATAAGAGCCGCCAGTCAACGTTTGATCCTCAGCCGGTAAATGAGCGCGGGATTCAGTGACATCAAAGGAGAGCGCTCCGAAGGTCATCAGATCACGACCAACCCCCAACGACAACGCATTATAATCCCCGGCCCCCAATATCCCGCCGTACAATGACCAACCGTTGTTTATTCCCCAGGAAAATTCGCCGATACCAAAGCCCGATCCTTCACTGTGATGCTTCCAGCTGGTCGGCTTCCCCGCCGCCAGTTTGTACTGCACCCGGCCCGGACGGGTTAAATAAGGAATATTCGCGGTATCGATCTGAAATTCTTGTAAACCGCCATCCTGCTCCTCTACCCGCACATCCAGTTTGCCGCTCACTGCGTCATTGATGTCCTGAATACGGAATGGTCCTGGCGCAACTTGGGTCTCATACAACACCCGTCCCTGCTGACGAATAGTCACTCTGGCATTGGTTTTCGCCACTCCTGTCACTTCCGGCGCATAGCCTCGCAGGTTCGGAGGCAACATATTGTCATCCGTCACCAGACTCACCCCGGTAAAACGGAAGCTGTCAAAGATATTTGAATTGAGGTAATCCTCGCCCAAGGTTAACTTGGCATTCCAACGTGGTATGGCCCGGTATAAGTAATAACGGCTCCAATCCCAGTTTTTCTCAGTGCTCCCTCCCCGCCCCGTGGTGTGGTTATACTGTGATTGCCAGTCTGCCCGCAGACGCCATGCGCCCAAATTTATCCCGGTCGTACCATTGGCGCTGACATTCTGATTTTCATTTCCCTTCGTCGGCTTAGAGACCTGAGCATTGACGTTATAATCAAACATCATCCCGAAAATCCCTTCATCCCAACGTGACGGCGGGTCCCAGTCTGGCGAGCTATATTCGAGATAGGCTTGGGGCATACTCAGGTATAACGTGTCACTGCTCAGATCACCGCGCACCGTCATGCCCGGCAGCGTTTTAGTCTCCAGACATTGATTATTGTTCCACCAGGTAATCTTTGATTCCCATTCCGCCCGCAACCCCAACTGCTTCACCAATTCAGGCGGCAAACACGCCACACTTCCTTGAGGATCATCCGGTGGTACCATAAAAGTGACCGGCATTTCCGGCAATTCGCTCTTGTTCAGACGTATCGCCATCTGATAATCCCCCGGCATGATATAACCCGCACGGGAAAACTCTTTTAAATTAATCCGAGAACGATCCTGAACATCTAACACGTCCGTATTAAATTCAATTTCCTCTTCCGCATACACAGCATGAGTACCTATTAAAGCAAGCAATACCGAAATAATAAGAGGTTTCAGGACACACCGAACCGAGACCACCTTGTCATATTCAGTGGTCGAACCCAAAAATAAAGCCATAGCATTCCCAGATCGATGATTAGTAATAATCCAGCCTGAACCGAACAGAGGTTCGATACTGCCCTGCTTGCAATAACTGGTGATTACCCACCAATCGCATCGCGTAATTAAGCGTCATCTGCCCTGCCTGTAAGTCCCCCACCGGTAGTGGAGTTCCCGGGTACGCTTGATTGCCGTACATGTCGGTAATTTGTAACGCTACTCCTTGAGCCACACCCAATAAGCGGAAATTGTTCCCATCCGGTACGCCGTCAAACGTCACCTGAAAGTGGCGCCAATCGGGTTTACCCAAGGTGGCGGAAGTCAGTACGCAGTTAATCAAACGGATGGAAAAGGGGCGCACTAGTCCCTGTCCATCATGTATCATCCGGCTTACCGGGATCGTGGCTAACTCAATCGTCTGGTCACGGCTACCTGCGTCAATCGCACAGGCCGTATCAATGATGGTGCCTTGCATGCTAACGCGACCATATCCTTGTGTTCCTCGTGGAGCTGCCGTTTCAGCTTCAATAACACAGGAAAACATTAACAGGCAGGGCACTACAACAACGGCAGCATATCGACTCATAACGTCTCTCCAGCTAAACTTATTCAAAACTTTTAATTAGGAAACGCCCGCCTCCCTGTCAGCGTTTCCATGCATGAAAAGACTTATTGATAAGTCAGCTGGAAGTTGGCAATGCCGGTGAAATTACCCGGAACAACGGCATCAGGTGAAGTATCCCCCTGAAGATAGGCGGCAAAATGCAGATCATTATTACCATCATGCAGAGCTACAGCCGGTGAGGGAGTCCCTAGTTTGATTTTGTTACCGCCCGCATCAGTGATCGCAATACCCGCACCTTTAGCAACGCCTTCGATACCTAGCAAACCATCACCGCCGGTGATGCTAGATTTAGCGCCGACAAACGTCGTAGTGACTGTACTTATCGTTTCAGTCGTACAGTTATCTAAAGAAATTTTGAATGGCGTGGAAGAAGAACGGCCGCCGTTTTGCAAAGATGCGCTAGAAATAGAACCCATTGGAACTACCTGATCAACCGTTTCCGGGGTGATAGAACAAGGTGCATCAGTAATAGACCCGGTAAAAGTCACCGTTCCGTGACCTTGGCTAGGATTCGCTGCATTTACAGAACCCGCAGCCAAAGCTACGCCTAACCCCAGGGCCATAACCAATTTATTCAATATCATGTGAATTAATTCCTTGAATTTAAGGATAAAATACCCAATACCATAAAAAAATAACCGTGCAGGACTCCAGCTCCATGCACCCAATATTCAGTGCAAAAATAGTTTAAAAATCTCGGATTAATATTTTCTAAACCAAACAAAATGCACCAAACTGTTTTTTTCAGTCAAAAACACTAAGAGGGCATAATATTTCGGAGTTAACACTCGAAAAAAAATATTAATTTGAACTTATAATCTAATTAATCGATTAGTATTTGATTGAATTCAGATGAACCTACTAATTTTTTACAATAAATTAATGGCAGAGCGTAAAAAATAGTAAAAAACAATGAAAAAAAGCCAACTATTATAAATAGTTAAACATTGGCAATTTGGCATTACACAAAATTTGACTTAATCAGTCGTTTTATAGGAACATATTTACAGTTTGGTGCATTCTGTTTAGTTTCTTTTTATTGTTAAATAATTTCCACATATATAATTACAAAGCTTACAAGCTGATATTTTCTATTAAAAAATGGCTATCTATAACTATCTAAAAACGATAATTATAGATTTTGGTCAAAATAATTAGAGTTACCAGCTAATAATTTTATAAAGGTTCTATTCATTGATATATTCCGGTAGATTAATATTATTTTTCTACCTATAACTATCCGCCCCAATTGCACAGGAATTATTTTCATGAAGAAACGTAAGTTTTTAACCAGATATGAAATTAATGCGATTCTAGAAAAAGCACGTCAGGGACGTCACGCCGAGCGAGATTATTGCATGTTATTAATGTGCTTTATTCATGGTTTTAGAGTGAGCGAACTATGTAATCTAACGTTATCCGATCTTGATCTTAGCTCGGAAATTATTCATGTCAGGCGATTAAAAGGGGGATTATCAACCACACACCCGCTAATACCCGAAGAAATTAAAGCGCTAAATCAATGGCTTAATATTAGAAAGAGTTGGCGAGAATCTGATACGGAATGGGTGTTTTTATCACAAAAATCAGGAGCTATTTCACGCCAGCAAGTTTATGGCTTATTAAAACGTTATGGCAAGCAAGCATTAGTTAATATTTCACCTCATCCACACATGTTAAGACATGCTTGTGGTTATGCTCTCGCTGATTTAGGAAGAGATACACGCCTTATTCAAGATTATCTCGGTCATCGAAATATATCCCATACCGTTATTTACACCGCAAGCAATGTAAAACGATTCTTCAAGATATGGGAGGCTCCTGCAAAAGGACTCGATTAATTTCAATATCTCTTTTTATGTAAGACATGTAGCATGAGAAACTATTTCTCTTTGAAACAAAAAAATCATCTAATCATCCAATGGTAAAAGTCCTCGTCCATCTCTTGATGAGGATTTTTTATACAACAAACCCATTATCCACATCATAAGACACCACCTACTATTTCTTATAATTACTTTTTAAATAGTTTTTTTTAGAAATTAATAGATAAAACAATTAAATAAAAACATCCATTTAAGGATAATTTTAATAATAATTTCCATTAGTACATGAATGGATATTTTCACCGAAATGAAGAAAATGAAATCACTGGAAATTATACTCTGTTTTCCAGTGATAGCTTTCTGACTTTTAATCTTTCATGGTTAATTTATTAAATTTTTAGGTAATGTTAAATTTAATCAACTATTTGAATATTTGGAGAATGAGCAAGATAACCAACAAGATTGCCAATATTGTCTTTAACATTCCACCTTTCGAAGATAGATATATACCATGAATATTTGGCTATACCTGGAGTACGTAATTTAGATCCTTGATTGAAAATATTACGCGTTTCCAGTACGACGGGATAGTCTTGGTTAGTCCCTAACGTTGCCTCTTTACTTGGAGCCGCAACTTGAGATACAGCCGAAGTTAGGGTTGGTGACGAAACTAACGATTTGGCGCCTATCCCTGCCATATGATACAGAAATACTTGGTCATCAAATTGGGCTGATAGCGTTGAAGCTCGCCATCTAATTACATCCCCGACCTTACCTTGAATTAAAAGTGTACCTTGAGCATTATTTTTGGGCACATAGATATTATTTTGAGAGGTAATGTAATAAATGTATTTATCATCCATTACCGTTGGTTTGCCAGGGTCCTGACTAATGGAATTACCGAGATCGTTTGTGATAGCTTTTACATCAACAATGGCAAGAATATCAATCAATTGTACACCACTAATGGATTTTATATCATCCAGATCTGTATATTCAATATCATTCATAATACTGTTCCTATTCTTATATATTGGTTTACTTAATTATCCAGAACTCTAATGAAAGGATCATGACAAACATATCCAATGAGTTGCCTTTTACGATATATTTTTATATACCAGGTATATTGGCCGTACCCCTCTCTTTGGGCTGTTGATTGATGATAATATCTTGTTATTAGTCCACCATTACTTTCTCCATCTCTTTTATATACCACACTACTTATAGTATTATTATCTTTAGCCAAATAAGGAATAGAAATATCACCATAATCAAGTTGCGGTAATGTTATAAGCGTAACATCATCACCATCAATAGCTGATCCTGTCATGTGGCATAAAAGTACTGTAAATTCAAACTGCTGTGTCAAAGACATTGGCCTCCATCTAATGTCATCAGCAACATTGACGGTTATTTCCAACTCTCCCTGAGCATTATTTTTAGGAGCATAAAGATTCCCAGTACTTGTTATATAATAAAAGTAATCGTTAGATACCACTTTCGCAGTCTCTAATGTTTGTGATTTACTTAAATCATAATGACTAACGATAGCTTCTGCATCTACACAAATAAGAATATCTACAGTTTGATATTTCGAAACCGCTACAACGTCGCTCATATCTATTCTCCTTCACAATAAAGTGTTAGATTATTTAACAATCACCTATTATATTAATAATTCAGTTCAAGAAAACTACTGATATAAATCATAGTTTTTAAAAATAAATTATCTATATATTTACAAAAATCATTTAATATATAAAAAAATTTCCTGTTAATATTGAAAGGAATAATTATTACTTTTAGTATTAAATCACCACTTGTAAACATAAATAATTCAACATTCTCTCTTGCGTTAAAGTTATACTTTCCTGATATTTAACTATGAAATTATTTTTTTCATAGCTAACAATAAAAACACTTAGTGAAAAATAAAATATCGAATAATTAATTTAACTCTTAACACTTAGTTTAATAATAAAATGAGAATAAATTTGGTATACTTAGTCATTAATATGGCAGTGAAAATTTTAATTTTTATATTAAATATCATGCTGCCCATCCTTGACGTAATAAGTATATCAATTCGGCAAGCCAGAATATTAGGTTACAATTAATCATCGTAAATAAAGTAAAATCACTGGAAATTATACTCTGTTTTCCAGTGATAACTTACCAACTTTTAATATTTCATGGTTGATTTATTAAATTCTTAGGCGATGTTAAATTTAGTCAACCACTTGAACATTTAGAGAATGAGCAAGATAGCCAACAAGATTACCAATATTGTCTTTAACATTCCATCTTTCGAAAATAGATATATACCATGAATATTTAGCTATACCTGGAGTACGTAATTTAGATCCTTGATTGAAAATATTACGCGTTTCCAGTACTACAGGATAGTCTTGATTAGTCCCTAATGTTGCCTCTTTGCTTGGAGCCGCGACTTGAGATATCGCTGATGTCAGAGTTGGTGGCGAAATTATCGATTTGGCGTCTACCCCTGCCATATGATATAGAAAGACCTGATCATCAAATTGAGCTGATAAAGTGGAAGCTCGCCATCTAACGACATCCCCCACCTTACCTTGAATTAGAAGTGTAGCTTGAGCATTATTTTTGGGCACATAGATATTATTTTGAGAGGTAATGTAATAAATGTATTTATCATCCATTATCGTTGGTGCGCCAGGCTCCTTACTAATAGAATCACCGAGATCGTTTTTGATAGCTTTTACATCGACAACGGCAAGAATATCAGTCAATTGTACACCAATAATGGATTTCATATCATCCAGCTCTGTATATTCAACATTATTCATAATACTATTCCTATTTTTATATTGGTTTTATAAGTATTTAATCATCTAAAACTGTAATGAAAGGATCATGACCAATATATCCAATCAGTTGTTTTTTACGATATATTTTCATATACCAGACATACGAACCGCGTCCCGCCCTCTGAGCTGTTGATTGATGATAATATCTTGTTATTAATCCGCCATTATCTTCTCCATCTCTTTTATATACCACATTATTGACATTATTATTATCAGTTTTAGCTAAATAAGGAATAGAAATATCACCATAATCAAGTTGCGGTAATGTTATAAGCGAAACATCACCACCGTCATCAGCTTGTAATCTCATATAGCATAAAAGTACTGTATATTCAAATTGCTGTGTCAAAGACATCGGCCTCCATCTAATGTCATCAGCAACATTAACCACTACCTCCAGCTCTCCTTTAGCATTATTTTTAGGAGTATAAAGATTTCCATTGCTTGTTACATAATAAAAATATTTGTTATGTATTGATTTCGCCGTCCCTAGTGTTTTTGATTTACTTAAATCATAATTACGAAGGATAGCTTCTACATCCACACAAATAAGAATATCTACAGTTTGATATTTAGAAACCGTTATAACGTCGCTCATATCTATTCTCCTTTCACAATAAAGTGTTAGATTGTTTAACAATCATCTATTATATTAATAATTAAGTTCAAAAAAACCACTGATATAAATCATAGTTTTAAAAAATAAATTACCTATATATTTGAAATAATTGTTTAATATATAAATAAGTTTCATATTAATATTGAAACAAAAAATTATTATTTTCAGTATTAAATTACTATTTGCAAACATGAGTAATTTAACATTCTCTCTTATGTTAAAATTATACTTTTATGATATTTAACTGTAAAATTAAATGAAAATAAATTTGATATATTTAGTCAGTAATATAGCAATGAAACTCTTAATTTTTATATTAAATGTAATTCTGCCTATCCTTGGCGTAACTCGTATATTAATTCGGCAAACTAAAATACTTAGTTACATTAATTATGTTGAATAATTAGATTACAACTAATCCTCAGAAACAACGATACTAGTTAATGGAGTATGATAGCAATAACCAACAAGTTTATTTAAATTATCATAAATAGATATATACCATGCATATTGAACTATACCTGGCTTACGCAGCGTAGATTTTTGATAGTAAATATGTCTTTTTTCATGGATAAAATCGGCTAAAGGAACTTGTAGCAATTCAATGCTATTTTCTTCCTGAGGCGTTAGCGCTTTTTTAAGCTTGGGGACAACAACATTAGTTAATGTATATACAGTCATTGGTTGAGAAATGCAATCATTCGCGTCTTTTTTTTCCACACGATATAAAAACACCTTATGGTTAAATTGAGCAGATATGCTAGAAGATTGCCATCTAACTATATCACCTACCTTACCTGTAACTTTAAGTGAATTTGTAGAATTTTTCTCAGGAGAATACTCTTGACTTTCAGTGGTAATATAATAGAAGAAGCTATCATCAATTTTAGTCGGCTTTTTATAATCTTGGCTCAGACTTAGTTTATTTTTATTCAGTTTATTTAAAATAGATTGCACATCAATACAGATTAAAATATCTATGTTATTAGTAAATTCAGCATTATCATCAGTATTCATAATGTTAGCCCTATTACCTTATATTAATTTTGTAGTTTATAAAACTTGAACAAAAGAGCTATGAGAAATATACCCAATTAGCTCAAGGTTATAGTGTATGCTTATTATAAAAGTCAATTTTTCTTTACCTGATTTCTTACCTTTTGATTCCATATAGGATTGCGTTATAGATTCTATGCCATATTTAAATGGTGTACCGGGTAATTGATTATTGTTCTGTTCTGGGTAAGTGACCTTTGTTACTTCCTGAGTATATTTTAGCGGTGCTATAGCTTTATAGCTATTTTCTTTAGTTTTTTTGTATAAGTTTACCGAATGTATCAATTGTTGCGTTAAAGATATGACTCTCCACCGGATAGTATCGTCGACACCTATTTTTACTATCAATCCACCCGTAGCATTATCTTTAGGTGTATAAGCGTTTTCATTATTAGTAATGTAATGAAAATATTTATTACCTACCACTGTAGGATTGTCAGGATTTGTTCCCAGTTTAGCGTAATCATTAATAATACCATCAACATCCACACAAATAAGAACACTTACAGTTTGATTCATTTTTGCACCCCTTCATTGGATTAACCCTCATTGGATTAAGTTGAACTAAGAGTCCTCTATCATCCTAATAATTAACTACTAAACCTGAAATAACTACTGGTATAAATCACAGTTTAGATAAAAAAATTACTTATATATTTATCAGAAATATTTTTAGACACAGCCAAATCCTACCAATAATTTATTATTTAAAAAAAGAATTTATATCAAATTAATATCATAACGATATTAGTTCATAAACAGATTAGTATTCTTCTAAGATATAATTGTTTATGTTATTTAATTTAATCTAAAAGATATTAATCTTATCGGTATTTTTTATATTAACAAATTCCACATTAGTACCGGCCTGATGTTTTATTTATTTGCAACAGTAAATCATCATTTATTTTATCGGTTCGAAAGTTTAACGCTATAATATATTACAGGATTCATCATCAATGCTCTGAATTATTTTCATGGCATTAAATAAATATTCATTTATCATACATTTCTCCATATAAACTTGATGTCTAATCTCATTCTATAGCGAAAATTTTTGAACTGTTAAAAAATTTTCAGCGTTTAATTTCTCCCCTCTGGTATTAAAGATACGCTTTCCTATATCTAATTAGAAAGTGTATCTTTTTAGCTAAAATATGAGCGATTGTAAAAGGGATTTCTTCTTTGAAGAAATCCCTTATGTCGTTCAGTTTTACTCAATGATTAAATCATCAATAAAATAATCATCACTATAATGATTACTTAAAATAAATTATCAATTGATATTCTTCGACAAGAATTGTGTATCGGGGAGATCGTCATTTAACTCATCATAACCTTTAACTTCATTTTTAAAGGTAACAATTTTATCTTGCCCACTGCATTGACTATTAGATATCATATTACAATCATCAGGAATATTCTTTTCTCTTATTCCAAGCCATTCAGAAAATAGCGTCAGAAAGTGCAATCCACTTCTTCGTGCTGTTATCTCTTCACGATAAGCGTAATCACTGCCGGTAATAAAAAACGGCACCTGAAAACTCTGTTTATTTTCATCATCATGTGTCAGGTTTTCTTGATCGGTTCCTTTATGAACATAAGAAAGCCCGTGATCTGCAAAATAAAGCATCGTCCATCTTACATGATGATGATTAGCCTCAGATGCAATTTCAGAAAGCAATTTATCTGTATTAGATATACTTTTGACATAACAAGAAATTTCTTCCGATTGTAAGAACAGATCATATTTTCCATTCGTTCTGACGCATGCCTGTGGGTGAGATCCCATTAGATGAATAACAATCAGTTTTTTCTTCTTTTCTGGTATTAATGCCTCTTTAACATAAGGCATCAATTTATCATCAGGCAAATAACGCCGGTCATCAGAACTACCGCTTTTCAGGAAGTGGACATTATCCGCCTGTTGTCCAATCAACGCCACCGGAGAATCAAAAGCGCTCTTCATCCCCTGATTAGATATCCAATAGGTATAAAACCCGGCTTTTTTCGCCAACGTTATGACACTATCATTCAAATTGATCGCATTCTCGCCTTTCAAAGCCAGTGAGTTAGTCAAAGATAACTGAGTCGATGCCGCTGATGAGATGTAATTTGTAAATATCTTGCCATTCGCCTTGTCCAGCCACGGCGTATTGTTATAAGGGAAACCATACGCATTCATAAAGTCCTTTCGAACACTTTCACCAATGACCATGATATAGGTTTCATATTTATCCTCTTTTACCACCGGCTGCCAAGAGTCTTTCTGTTTTATTATTTCAGCGAACCTGATCCTTTCTGAATTAACCTCTTTATAGCTCTCAACGACATCACTAAGAAATCTAATTTCGGGTAATCCTGATGCCAATAGATTAAAGTTAGGATCGAAATCAGATTTTATATACCCTTTTACCGGTGACCAAAAAGCTGACAATACAAAAAACAGTGACAGGAATATTATATTTTTTCTCTTTAGCGTTACCCTTACCTTTAAAGATAAAATCATTAATATAGCAGTAGCCGACACCACTAAATAGGTAAAAAGAGGCAACCCACTGATAAACTCGACAGCTTCATTTTTATTAGTATAAATTAAAGACCCTACTGAATTGATATCAGGACAACCATAATTCAACCCTACGGGAGAATAGATTACACTCATTAATCCAATCATGCATACAAAAATATAATATATATATTTATTCAAACTTGACAATAATATCAGTATTGAAAAAGCACTAAATACATATATAAACTTTAGCTGATATCCAAGGCTTAAATGGGCCAATGAAATAAAACCAAATAAACATATCAAAGTGAAATTTTCTTTGATTTTTTTACTCAATAGCATACTCACTAATTTCCTTTAAATCTATACAATAAAACACCAAAAATTCATCACCTTTTCTTATTGGTAGGAGTAACTTTACAATAAGAAAATCTGTGGTTAATCAACTA
This sequence comes from Photorhabdus hainanensis, assembly GCF_018448965.1. Classification (NCBI taxonomy): domain Bacteria; kingdom Pseudomonadati; phylum Pseudomonadota; class Gammaproteobacteria; order Enterobacterales; family Morganellaceae; genus Photorhabdus; species Photorhabdus hainanensis. The sequence continues at coordinate 62,273 of NZ_RCWD01000031.1, forward strand.
CCATCATGATACAGCTTCAAGCAGCGCCATTCAGATTGCTACACTGAACCATTAAACTAACCGCGTAAAAAAACACCTTACTCATTTATCTGTAACTTTAGTTAAGGATTCCCTGAGCCAGGACAGTTATTAATCTTCAATATTTGATTAACAACATGTAAATAATATGCGTTTTTTTTGTTAATAGCAAAAACTCTGACTATATCGATCCTGATCGCAATTTTAAACTATACTTAATAAGTAACCTGTGCACGAAGGCATATATCCGACTGCAATGGTAACTAACTGAAAAATAGTGGAAATATCTATCTTAAACACTGTACATCTTAAAGAAACATTATCCTCGTAATCGATACTCAGTAAAGAGAAAGCTAGTCAGGTCAAGTTATTGGTTATTAAAAGCTATTATGAACATTAGCTGCTGCAATTGATGACATGCCCTAAGCTTTTCATACAACAGCCAAACATGTTGGTATTCCAGTAAATCCAGTCAAGAAAACTCAATAAAATATTGACAATAGATAGCACACACAGAAAGAATCATCTCAAAACCATTAGGAGATTAGCGATGAATGAAAAATTCTATCAATTAAAAATAACGCTCACAGACTCAAAACCTGCTATTTGGCGGCAATTTGTCGTTCCAGCCTCTATTTCATTTGACAGGCTGCATGACGTGATACAAATCGTGATGGGATGGCAGGATAGTCATCTACATGAATTCCGTATTGGCAAACTGCGGCTAACAGAAACGCCAGAAAGCTCATCTGATGGCAAAGAAGAAGATTTATACCGTCTGTCTGATCTGATTAAACAAAAAGGGCGATCTTTTACCTATCTCTACGATTTTGGCGATGAATGGGAACATGAAATTACCTTAGAAAACAGTCATTATCCTGCCAATAACCTGCCGCTTCCTTTTTATTGTCTGGATGGCGCTCGCGCCTGTCCCTTGGAAGATACCGGCGGGATTGACGGTTATGAAAATTTAATCGCAATACTGAATGATCCTGACCATGAGGAATATGTAAATACACAGCAATGGGTAAGTGAATTACTTGATCTGGATGAAGATGAAGATTTCGACTTCGAGCAATTTCCCATTAACAATATTAATGCTTTCCTGGCGCTCTATTATCGCTGGTCACGAGATCGTTACCATCTCTTGTGGGATTGGGAATAAATCTAACAATAGGATAAATCTATCATCATTGAGAAAAGTTTCAGATGAATCGCTATGATGAACATTGGTGCTTGATTTGAATTAACTTTTCTCATGGCATTAGGTGGTACTTAGCTCAGTATCAAGTGCAGTTTCTGAGGGCTTTGAGATTAACCCCTATCAAACTGCACTGGTATTTAATGCCATCATCATCACCCACCTGATATTAAACAGAGTAACTATCGCAGCAGGTATTACTATTACCGACCGCTCTTACCAATCAATAGAAAATAAAAACCGCATGCAAAAATGAAGCATGAATATAAGATTCTCTTCTCTCACCACTTCTTTCCGGTTGCATTAACAAAGTTATTAAAACAACGACTAAATAGATAATGCCATTAATCATCGTAAGAGATTGTAATAAAAATATTTTTTTAATTAGCGAATTCGAGATGGACTAATATCTCTTTGACTCCATATCGAATTTGTAACACTTTCTTACAAATTTATATTTTTGTAAATTTGAAAAAAATTCTTGCTATCTGACGAATATTTAATTATTACTTAAATGCCATTATATGGGCTATATTTAAAAATTACCCCCTGTTCCCCTTATCCTTGGGGACTAACTGATTGGGATTGATTTCTCTCTCCCTCTCATTCAACTCGCCATTATTCACGCTATAAGCACTGCTTTTATCTGTGATGATGGGATTTTTACTAGGTTATTTTTCTAACAAAAAATTGATTATTTCAACTCTGGGAAAAATATGCCCCTTGTGAGGCTACAGCAATCGCCTCACAAACATCTTTCCAGATAAAAACCTTATAGGACAGTGTGTTATGAATAAAAAAGAGTCTCTATTCCTACAAGAATTGCAATATATACGGCAATTGGCGCAGGAAGTCGCAAAAAAAAATCCGCATCTGGCAGATTTTTTATCCGAGGGCGCCGGTGATCCGGATATTGAGCGAGTGATACAGGGCTTTGCGCTGTCAGCCGCCCGTATTCGCGAAAAGATTGAGGATGAATTTCCCGAACTCACCTTAGGGATGATGGCACATATTTGGCCATATGCCATGTGCCCGGTCCTGCCCACCAGCATCGTTCAATTTTCACCCGCGGGGAAACATCACCTGGCCGCGCTGACGCTACCCGAAGGGACGTTGGTTTCTGCCGGGGAAGGCGAAGAGGAAATCCGTTTTGAAACCTGCTGCCCTTTGCATATCGAACCACTGACGGTGATTGACCGGCAACTGAACGCAGCCCCAGAGTACAGTGAAATAACGCTAACACTGCAATGTTCGGAGAATACCTCAGAGTGGCTCAGCCAACCGCTGCATTTCTTTCTGGGCAGCGATCGTCTGCAAGCCGCTGAATTAGCCTTATGGCTTGACTTTCATCTGTGTGATGTCTTTTTGCGAACACAGGACGAAACCATCACGCTTGATAGCAGTTACCCTGTGCCGGCATTGTGGGGAACCGCGCGGCAAGTCGCTATCCTTCCCGCGCAGAAAACCACGCCATACTCTATCTTGCAACTGATGACTGAGTACTATTACCTGCCCCATGTGCATGATTTTGTGACGATTGATATCAAGAAAGGTCGTCGATTGGTGGAGTTGAACGCAGACCGAACATTCGAGCTGATTTTTCGGTTTGATGGTCATCTGATGCTAAACGATATTTCCCAAACCTTTCTGTTGGATTGCGTGCCGGTAAGACATCTGGAGCCGATGAGTGCGAAGATCTCGGTAAACAGTGAAGCCAATCATTATCAAATCCCATTGGATTCGACTAAGCAACTGTTCAAGCTGAACCACATTTACACATCAACTGAACCGGAACAGGAGCGCGGGCAACCCTACCGCTATCTGCCTATCGAAAAGTTTATTCCAACCGCTCATTTTCTGCCGGACGCCGAGTTTCTTTACTATTATCAGCTTAGGACGGAATGCGATATTTTGCAGCGAACCCTGCAACATCTTCACTTCTTTGATTGCAATGGCAAACCAGCGGATAACCTGCCGCCACAATCCATTCTTTGTCAATTTACCGGTTATCGGACACAGGCCGCCAACCTAGGTATCGGTGCTATCAATCAACTGGGAGAAAATGCCTCGGGGCTAAAAGTCAGCAATATCACCCCGGTTTCTACCTGCCACCCACCAATAACGGAGGATAAGGAAGATAGATCGAACTGGACAATCATCTCTTTCCTTTCCATGTCCCCCTGGATGGCGTTTCACACTGACTCGTTAAAAAATCTTATCAATATGTTCGATTTCTCCTACGACCAGTCATTAAGCAAACGTATCCAGGAGCATATCGACGGTATCGTTCGACTGGATAACATCCCAATAGATCGTCTGGATAAAGGGATTCCAGTGCGGGGCCATCAGCTCGTCCTGACATTGAACCCGGATTGTTACGCCAATCAGGGGGAGATGCATCAGTTCAGTCTGGTGGTGTCACGCCTGATGACGCTTTTCATCAGTATGAGGACTTTTGTGATGATGAAAGTTATGGATGCCCACACAGGAAAAGTTCTGTGGAATTTTAACCACATGATGTTTGGGCTGCGTGCCTATCTGTAATTTAATTGTAAGGAAAGTGTATCAATGAGCAAATTAAGCCCACTCGATTGTCTTGACTGTAAAAACATGCTGAAACACTGGATAGAATTTCAGTTGGTGGATGAACAGGGGAAACCTCTGGTCAATATGCCTTATCGTTTGAAAATCCGTGGAAATCCGCTGCTAGGACGTAAAGGGGTTACCGATGGCAATGGATTGCTAAGGGAAGAAGATATGCCACCCCATCCGGTAACTCTGTACATCGGCGCCCAGCCGCTGGCCGATGAAATGGAACGGCGCCCGTTGCGGGAAATACGTGGTGAAGGGGCCTCTGTGGTGAAACCAAAAGCGGAAGCCGAAGGCTATCAATATCGTTATGTGACTATCGGGCAGATTAGTGATGGATTGCCGGAGATTGTGGACTGGAATGATCCCAGCAAAATTCCACCGCCTTATCATTTCCCAGACCCGGAACCAAAAGGCTATCAGGTCCATCCAGTGAATCGACGGTATGTTCTGGAAGTGTGTCCATTTCGGGCCTGGGTTTTGTTGTTGCATCATCAAAAAGAGTATTCCATTGTGAATGCTTATAACCAGTGTTTGATGAGCGTGCTGGCCTATGCCGATGGAGATGTCAATGTAGCAGGCTCCGTTAAACACTTTTTTAACCGGCAAATGGTGGATGTTTCAAAATTGCCCTATAAAGTGGAGGAATTGTCGGCAACGCCTGTCGTTTACGATGTGCCGTTTAGTGAACGTTATACCCGGGTGGAGTTTATTGATTCAAAATCTGTTAAGCACCCACAAGGAGACACACAACTATTTTATGCTGCCAGCCAGAATGATGTGATTGTTAGTTGGCGGGGTACAGCCAGTGCGGAGGATATCCTGACGGATGCTACATATCAACCCTTGGGGATAAATTACGATAAGAAAGCTTCATTCTGCGAATTTATTCACCACGGCAAAGTGCATAAAGGATTTTGGGAAGCATTCAGTCTGATTGGAAAGTTAAAAGTCCCCAGTAATGATACTCAAAAAATATTCGCTGATATCATTAAATTAGCTCAAAAACGAAGGTTATTTATCTGTGGTCACAGTCTAGGAGGCGCACTAGCATTACTACACTGTGCACAACTAAAAGAACATAATCCATGTTTTTACAGCTATGGAATGCCTAGAGTGTTAACTGTCAGTGCGGTACGGGAACTAGCTGATATCACCCATTACCGCCATGTGAATGAAGATGACCCGATCCCTTCTTTACCACCGGAAAAAAACCTGGATAACTGGCTATATGATTGTTGGGGGCCGCTCGGCTATTTATTTAGTCCTGTTGAATTGCTGGACTTTACCAAAAGTGGTGAAGTTTTCCTGCATCACGGAAAAATAGTGCACTTTTGTAAAATCAATCTGGTCATTGAATGGTTGGAAGAGCGTAACCCAAGCAACCATATACGTCTCAGAACCACCTTACCCACTAAAACAAAATTATATTTGATCCCGTCGTTAAATCGTGAAACAGAAAATAATCTAAAGGATGCAGGTGAGATTCAAAAAGGATTTTTTAAACAGATAAGCGATGCAGATAAAGCCAAATGGTTTCCTCTGAACGAAAATCCAACTTTAAAAGATGCCTTAGGTTTTCCTGATCATAGTTCATTGAAATACGCCCGTTACATTGGTGCACGGCTAGCAGAGCTAATTGCACCGGATAAATACCATTTTTTCCGGGATCAGGAACAATTATTTGAAAAAACGTTGAGTGAAAGGAGCGATATTGTTTCAAGTATTCGGCAACGCGACACATTACTTTTACAGATGGACCACCAATTAAAGCAAACTCTGATTCGCACTCAACAAGATAAATATGGACTATTGGCCTTAACACGCTATACGGATAACACCGTAGAGATTGAGGAAGATTTACTATGACAAATATCAAACAATGCTTATTAGTCTTGTTAATCACATTAATATCAGGCTGTGCTGACCCTAACGAGCCGCTTTCTCCTCCTAAAGAGAATCAATGGATCACAGTGGAAGGGGTGGCACCTAAGTATACAAAACCATATGTGTCCGCTGTGTATATATCAAAATATTGCCTGAGATATCAATTACATGCTGACATGTCCCCTTATAAAGTACCGACCTATAATGGATTGAGTCTGGATGTAAAGGCCAATCCACAAACCGGTTACTTTCAAGCGAAGTTACCTTTTAATGGAGGAGGCCGGTGTAAATGGAAGATTGACCGAGCCTTTGTGACTGTAGGTTATACCGATGTCCGTCATTTAATGAAAGATGCTACTCAAGAAGCAGGAACTGAGGGCACTGGTTTAACTGCATTTATCAACGACGCAACCCAGACAAATCTGAGCGAAACGGCGGTATTGAATACTATAGATTATAGTCCGGTTATTTACCCTGTATTGGAAATGGTTAATAGATTCCCCAAAAGAATATTCCTACAGGGTGAAGTAGGAATGCGTCCCTTTAGATTAAGGTTAACTCCAGGTGCTGAATGGAAAATTACCTATAAGCCTAAATTAGACGAAACCAAAATGCCTAAAATTATTATCCCACCTGGCAAAGAACCTTCAAGAGTTGAATATCCTGATGGCAGAGTTGATTTAAACAGAGACTCTATTGATTACTGGAAAATAAAATAATGCCCCCTCTGTAGGAATTGAGGAAAATTTACCATGATAAATATTAAACAATACTTATCGGCCTTATCCGTGATTTTACTATCAGGATGTGCTGACCCTAATGAACCACTTTCTCCTCCTAAAGAAAATCAATGGATCACCGTAGAAGGGGTAGCGCCAAAATATACCGAGCCTCATGTATCTGCTGTGTATACCCGTAATCATTGAAGATGCTTGATTTTATCCGAAATGGAGATCATTATCCTCGCTATGAAAATATTTATTACATCAGAACAAAAAATCAAACTTGAACGTCTTCACGACACCACTCGTGATG
>NZ_RCWD01000032.1:0-68358 GCF_018448965.1 Photorhabdus hainanensis
TAACCGGCACAATCGAGCTGCCAGAAGGCGTGGAAATGGTGATGCCAGGCGATAACATTCAGATGAAAGTGACCCTGATTGCGCCAATCGCAATGGACCAGGGTCTGCGCTTCGCTATCCGTGAAGGCGGCCGTACTGTAGGTGCTGGTGTTGTTGCTAAAATTATCGCGTAATTTTTTGATGTGATTACACTAAAAGGGCATCAACCGATGCCCTTTTTGTACGTTGTCTTAATAAGAACCTATCTCATCAATAGTTGTTTTTAATTATTGGTGAGATAGGCTCTGATGCAACGAATTGGCTATATCTCTCTCAGATATACAATGTCATACTGAATTATGGCGCCAAGTCAGATACAATCACTCAAATCTTTTGGTTCGGTCTGATTTGTTTTGCTCTTGCGAGGCAAGCTGGCTATCTATTTAAATCATAGTTACAGGTTGGTTTATGAGTGCGAATAGCGATGCTCAAGAAAGCAGGCGTAGTCTTGAGGTAATGAAATGGCTATTAGTGGCAGCCTTATTAACGGTTGCTATCGTTGGAAACTACCTTTATCGGGAGTATAGCCTTCCTCTACGCGCGATGGCGGTTGTTGTTATTGTTGCTCTTGCGGGAGCGGTTGCGCTCTGGACTGCGAAAGGGAAAACCACACTGGCTTTCGCCCGCGAAGCTCGCATTGAAATGCGTAAAGTTATTTGGCCAACTCGCCAGGAAGCGTTGCATACAACTTTGATTGTTGCGGCAGTCACTGCATTGATGTCTTTGATCCTATGGGGTCTTGACGGTATCCTGGTGCGTTTAGTTTCATTTATTACAGGCCTGAGGTTCTAAGATGTCAGATTCCCCAAAAAAACGTTGGTATGTTATACAGGCATTTTCCGGGTTTGAAGGTCGCGTTGCACAATCTTTACGTGAACATATCAAATTACATGATATGGAAGATTCTTTTGGCGAAGTGATGGTGCCAACAGAGGAAGTTGTTGAGATTCGTAGCGGCCAGCGTCGCAAAAGTGAACGCAAATTTTTCCCTGGGTATGTGCTGGTACAAATGATCATGAACGATGCGACATGGCATCTTGTTCGCAGCGTACCACGCGTCATGGGTTTTATCGGTGGCACATCTGACCGTCCGGCGCCAATCAGTGACAAAGAAGTTGATGCGATTATGAATCGTCTTCAGCAGGTTGGTGATAAACCACGGCCAAAAACACTGTTCGAACCAGGTGAAATGGTTCGTGTCAGCGATGGTCCATTCGCAGACTTCAATGGTGTTGTGGAAGAGGTCGATTACGAGAAGAGCCGCCTGAAAGTTTCGGTTTCTATCTTTGGTCGCGCGACCCCCGTTGAGCTGGATTTCAGCCAGGTAGAAAAGGCGTAATTTCCGAGCGTATTTTTGCTGGCTTGCAATAGGTGAGAAATTAACATACAATTTCGCGCCTTTTGTTTTTTAGTAGTCTGGCCTGGATAGGGCGGGGCTGAAATAACAGGGGAGCCTTTTAAACAAAGGCGATACCACCCACATAGAGGAAAATTATCAATGGCTAAGAAAGTACAAGCCTATGTCAAGTTGCAGGTTGCAGCTGGTATGGCTAACCCAAGCCCTCCAGTAGGTCCTGCTCTCGGTCAGCAGGGTGTCAACATCATGGAATTCTGTAAGGCGTTCAATGCTAAAACTGACAGCATTGAAAAAGGTCTGCCAATTCCTGTTGTGATCACCGTTTATTCTGATCGCTCTTTCACTTTCGTTACTAAGACCCCGCCAGCGGCTGTTCTGCTGAAGAAAGCAGCGGGCATTAAATCAGGTTCCGGCAAACCGAACAAAGACAAAGTTGGTAAAGTAACCAGTGCGCAAGTTCGTGAAATTGCTGAAACTAAAGCTGCGGATATGACAGGCGCCAGCGTTGAAGCAATGATGCGTTCAATTGAAGGTACTGCTCGTTCCATGGGCCTGGTAGTGGAGGGTTAATCGATGGCTAAACTGACCAAGCGCATGCGCACAATCCGCGAAAAAGTGGATGCGACTAAGCAATATGACATTAACGAAGCCGTTGTTCTGCTGAAAGAGCTGGCAACCGCTAAATTCGTGGAAAGCGTTGACGTTGCTGTTAACCTCGGCATCGACGCTCGTAAATCTGACCAGAACGTACGTGGTGCAACAGTACTGCCTCACGGTACTGGCCGTTCCGTTCGCGTAGCTGTATTTACCCAAGGCGCAAATGCAGAAGCTGCTAAAGCAGCGGGCGCTGAGCTGGTAGGTATGGAAGATCTGGCTGAGCAGGTTAAAAAAGGCGAAATGGACTTTGACGTTGTTATCGCCTCTCCAGATGCAATGCGCGTTGTTGGCCAATTAGGTCAAATCCTGGGTCCACGCGGTCTGATGCCAAACCCTAAAGTAGGTACTGTAACTCCTAACGTTGCTGAAGCTGTACAGAATGCTAAAGCAGGTCAGGTTCGTTACCGTAACGATAAAAACGGCATTATCCACACCACCATCGGTAAAGTCGACTTTGATGCTGACAAACTGAAAGAAAACTTGGAAGCTCTGCTGGTTGCGCTGAAAAAAGCCAAACCATCTTCTGCCAAGGGCGTTTACATTAAGAAAGTTAGCTTGTCCACTACTATGGGCGCAGGTGTTGCGATTGACCAATCAGGTCTGAACGCTTCAGCTTAATTTTAGCTGAATGTGATTATCGCTTTACCTTGGCGTCAGATTTGTCTAAAATTTGGCGCCTTGTATTTGGCTAGTAAGTTTTTTATTAGCTAAATAAAAAATTTTCGGTTGGAGCTTGGCCTAATCCAAGCCCCGTCCAAGACCGCAGGTGTAAGTAATTACTTAATATCCCTGCGTAGACGGTGACAGAGCCAAATGACATTCATTTCTGGATTCTGCTCACCGTGTTTTAGAGCTCAGGCACTTTTTAGTGTTATGAGTGATGTGAGTTCCGGGTTTTTCCCGGTTAATCCAGGAGCAAAAAGCTAATGGCACTAAATCTTCAAGACAAACAAGCGATTGTTGCTGAAGTCAGCGAAGTAGCCAAAGGCGCGCTGTCTGCGGTTGTTGCGGATTCCCGTGGCGTTGCCGTAGATAAAATGACTGAACTGCGTAAAGCAGGTCGCGAAGCTGGCGTTTACATCCGTGTTGTACGTAATACACTGGTCCGCCGTGCTGTTGAAGGTACTGCCTATGAGTGCCTGAAAGAAGCGTTTATTGGTCCAACCTTGATTGCTTTCTCTAACGAACATCCGGGCGCCGCTGCTCGTCTGTTCAAAGAGTTCGCGAAAGCGAATCCAGCATTCGAGATTAAAGCAGCAGCCTTTGAAGGTGAGTTTATCTCTGCGGCCAATATTGACCGTTTGGCGACACTCCCAACTTACGAAGAAGCAATCGCACGCCTGATGTCCACCATGAAAGAAGCCGTTGCAGGCAAACTGGTTCGTACTCTGGCTGCGTTACGCGAGAAGAGAGAAGCGGCTTAATCGCTAAGTCTCCTTCGTGCTTTTTAACGTATAAATTATTTCTGAATTTTAGGAACACTTGTTATGTCTATCACTAAAGAACAAATTCTGGACACAGTTGCCACAATGTCCGTTATGGATGTTGTTGAGCTGATCACTGCAATGGAAGAGAAATTCGGCGTTTCTGCTGCGGCAGCGGTAGCTGTTGTTGCTGGTGCGGCTGAAGCTGTTGAAGAAAAAACCGAGTTTGACGTTGTTCTGTCCGCTATTGGCGGCAACAAAGTTGCTGTTATCAAAGCAGTACGCGGCGCAACTGGCTTGGGTCTGAAAGAAGCGAAAGACCTGGTTGAAAGCGCTCCAGCTGTATTGAAAGAAGCTATCAGCAAAGATGACGCTGAAGCACTGAAAAAATCTCTGGAAGAAGCTGGTGCTTCTGTTGAGATTAAGTAAGTTCAGTTTTGAGTTAGCAGCCTGACTTTAAAGGCTGACGGCTGGTGATTTATTAATCACCAGCCTTTTTGCGCTGTAGGGCATTAGCAGCATTTCCACTGTTTGGCTGTTAATTAACCCCCAAATACTTTTTCCTATTGACGACTTAATATACTGCGTTCTCAGCTACGATCCACTCGGGTAGCTCGGTAGTAAGGTAACGCAATGAAATGATTTAAGAGTAATAGCAATGAGTATTACGGAAAATAATTCAATTTTCTGTTCGAAAAAACAGTGTCGTAAAGAGCTGTCCTTTAGGGCGGGCAGAGTGGGTCACTGATCAGCGAGCTGAGGAACCCTATGGTTTACTCCTATACCGAGAAAAAACGTATTCGTAAGGATTTTGGTAAGCGTCCCCAAGTGTTGGACGTACCTTATCTCCTTTCTATCCAACTTGACTCGTTCCAGAAGTTTATCGAGCAAGATCCAGAAGGCCAGAATGGTTTAGAAGCGGCATTCCGTTCTGTATTCCCAATTCAGAGCTACAGCGGCAGTTCGGAGCTGCAATACGTTAGCTACCGTCTTGGTGAGCCAGTGTTTGATGTTAAAGAGTGCCAGATTCGTGGTGTAACTTATTCTGCGCCTCTACGCGTTAAGTTGCGTCTGGTTATCTATGAACGTGAAGCACCGGAAGGCACGGTCAAAGACATCAAAGAGCAAGAAGTCTACATGGGTGAAATTCCGCTCATGACTGACAACGGTACCTTTGTTATCAATGGTACTGAGCGGGTTATTGTCTCCCAGTTGCATCGTAGTCCTGGTGTATTCTTTGACAGCGATAAGGGTAAAACTCACTCATCCGGTAAGGTGCTGTATAACGCGCGTATTATTCCTTACCGTGGTTCTTGGTTAGATTTCGAATTCGATCCAAAAGATAATCTGTTTGTACGTATTGACCGCCGCCGTAAATTGCCGGCAACGATTATTCTGCGGGCAATGGATTACAGCACTGAAGAGATTTTGAACCTGTTCTTTAGTAAAACGATTTTCGAAATTCGTGACAACAGACTGCAAATGACGCTGGTGCCAGAACGTTTGCGCGGTGAAACCGCTTCTTTTGATATTGAAGCAAACGGCAAGGTTTATGTTGAAAAAGGCCGTCGTATTACCGCACGTCATATCCGCCAGTTAGAAAAAGACGAAGTGAACCGTATTGAGGTTCCTGTTGAATATATTGCGGGTAAAGTTGTTGCAAGAGACTACATTGATGTCAATACAGGTGAAATTATCTGTGCTGCCAACATGGAGCTCTCTTTAGATCTGCTGGCACGTTTGAGCCAGGCTGGTCACAAATCTATCGAAACACTGTTCACCAACGATTTAGATCACGGTGCATATATTTCCGAGACACTTCGTGTTGATCCAACCAATGACCGTTTGGGTGCTTTGGTTGAGATTTACCGCATGATGCGTCCTGGTGAGCCGCCGACCCGTGAAGCAGCAGAAAATCTGTTTGAAAATCTGTTCTTCTCAGAAGATCGTTATGATCTTTCTGCGGTTGGTCGTATGAAATTCAACCGCTCATTGAGCCGGGAAGAAGTCGAAGGCTCTGGTATTCTGAGTAAAAATGACATCATTGATGTCATGAAGAAACTCATTGATATCCGTAATGGTAAAGGCGAAGTCGACGATATTGACCACTTAGGCAACCGTCGTATCCGTTCTGTCGGCGAGATGGCGGAAAACCAGTTCCGTGTTGGTCTGGTACGTGTCGAGCGTGCGGTTAAAGAGCGTCTGTCTCTGGGTGATCTGGATACACTGATGCCTCAGGACATGATCAACGCTAAGCCGATTTCAGCCGCAGTGAAAGAATTCTTTGGTTCCAGCCAACTATCTCAGTTTATGGACCAAAACAACCCGCTTTCTGAAATCACTCACAAACGCCGTATCTCTGCGTTGGGCCCAGGTGGTTTGACTCGTGAGCGTGCTGGCTTCGAAGTTCGTGACGTACACCCAACCCACTATGGTCGCGTATGTCCAATCGAAACCCCGGAAGGTCCGAATATCGGTCTGATTAACTCATTGTCTGTTTATGCGCAGACTAATGAGTATGGTTTCCTTGAAACCCCATATCGTCTGGTTCGTGATGGTGTTGTTACGGATGAAATTCATTATCTGTCTGCGATTGAAGAAGGTAACTTCGTTATCGCACAGGCAAACACCGTATTGGATGATGAAGGCCACTTCGTTGAAGATCTGATAACTTGCCGTAGTTATGGCGAATCCAGCTTATTTAACCGTGAACAGGTTGAATATATGGACGTTTCCACTCAGCAGGTGGTTTCCGTTGGTGCTTCCTTGATCCCATTCTTGGAACACGATGACGCAAACCGTGCATTGATGGGTGCAAACATGCAACGTCAGGCTGTTCCTACGTTGCGTGCTGATAAGCCGCTGGTCGGTACAGGTATGGAACGTGCAGTAGCGGTTGACTCCGGTGTAACTTCTGTTGCTAAACGTGGTGGTGTGGTTCAGTACGTTGATGCATCTCGTATCGTTATCAAAGTAAACGAAGATGAGATGTATTCGGGTGAAGCAGGTATTGATATTTATAACCTGACTAAATATACCCGTTCTAACCAGAACACCTGTATTAACCAGATGCCGTGCGTCTCTCTGGGCGAACCGGTGGAACGCGGCGACGTACTGGCTGATGGTCCATCCACTGACTTGGGTGAACTGGCTCTTGGTCAGAACATGCGCGTAGCGTTCATGCCGTGGAATGGTTATAACTTCGAGGACTCCATCTTAGTTTCTGAGCGTGTCGTCCAGGAAGATCGCTTTACAACCATTCATATCCAGGAACTGGCTTGCGTATCTCGTGATACCAAATTAGGGCCTGAAGAGATCACGGCTGACATCCCTAACGTGGGTGAAGCTGCGCTCTCCAAACTGGATGAGTCTGGCATCGTTTATATTGGTGCGGAAGTGACCGGCGGTGACATTCTGGTTGGTAAAGTGACACCTAAAGGTGAAACTCAGCTAACGCCGGAAGAAAAATTGCTGCGTGCTATTTTCGGTGAGAAAGCGTCTGATGTTAAAGACTCTTCTCTGCGCGTACCAAATGGCGTGTCCGGTACGGTTATCGACGTACAAGTATTTACCCGTGATGGCGTAGAGAAAGATAAACGTGCTTTGGAAATCGAAGAGATGCAACTGCGTCAGGCGAAGAAAGACCTGACAGAAGAGTTGCAAATCTTTGAAGCTGGCCTGTTTGCACGTATCCGTTCTGTTTTGATTGCTGGCGGCATCGAAGCTGAGAAGCTGGATAAACTGCCTCGTGAGCGTTGGTTAGAGTTGGGTCTGGCTGATGAAGAGAAACAGAATCAGTTGGAGCAGTTGGCTGAACAGTATGACGAACTCAAAGCTGAGTTCGAGAAAAAGCTGGATGCTAAACGCCGTAAGATCACTCAGGGTGATGATTTGGCGCCGGGCGTGCTGAAAATCGTCAAAGTTTATCTGGCGGTTAAACGTCAGATTCAGCCTGGTGATAAGATGGCGGGCCGCCACGGTAACAAGGGTGTTATCTCCAAGATCAACCCGATCGAAGATATGCCTTACGATGAAAACGGCACGCCGGTAGATATCGTACTGAACCCACTGGGCGTACCATCACGTATGAACATTGGTCAGATCCTGGAAACGCATCTGGGTATGGCTGCGAAAGGCATTGGCGACAAGATCAATGCGATGCTGAAACAGCAGCAGGAAGTTGCCAAACTGCGTGAATTTATCCAGAAAGCTTATGACCTAGGTGATGAAACCCGTCAGAAAGTTGATCTGAGCACTTTCTCTGATGAAGAAGTTATGCGTTTGGCAGAAAACCTGAAAAAAGGCATGCCAATTGCGACACCGGTGTTTGATGGTGCGAAAGAGAAAGAAATCAAAGAGCTGCTGAAACTGGGTGACTTGCCAACTTCTGGTCAAATTACCCTATTTGATGGTCGTACCGGTGAGCAATTTGAGCGTCAGGTTACCGTTGGCTACATGTATATGCTGAAGCTGAACCACCTGGTGGATGACAAAATGCACGCCCGTTCAACCGGTTCGTACAGCCTGGTTACTCAGCAACCGCTGGGTGGTAAGGCGCAGTTCGGTGGTCAACGCTTCGGTGAGATGGAAGTGTGGGCATTGGAAGCATATGGTGCCGCGTACACCTTGCAGGAAATGCTCACCGTCAAGTCCGACGATGTTAACGGCCGTACCAAGATGTATAAAAACATCGTGGATGGCAACCACCAGATGGAGCCAGGCATGCCGGAATCCTTCAACGTATTGTTGAAAGAGATCCGCTCTCTGGGTATCAACATCGAGCTGGAAGACGAATAAATCGTATTCCCGCTGGTACTGCCCTGAATGGATATGACGGGCAGTTTACCAGCCAGTGGTTGCACTGGTCATAGGGGGGAGCGGCATGGGCCGCTCTCCTGACAGGTCTAACTCCGACAGGAGCCATTTCGTGAAAGACTTATTGAAGTTTCTGAAAGCGCAAACTAAGACCGAAGAGTTTGATGCGATCAAAATTGCTCTGGCCTCGCCAGATATGATCCGTTCGTGGTCATTTGGTGAAGTGAAAAAGCCGGAAACAATTAACTACCGTACGTTCAAACCTGAGCGTGACGGCCTTTTCTGCGCCCGTATTTTCGGACCGGTAAAAGATTATGAGTGCTTGTGTGGTAAATACAAGCGCTTGAAACACCGTGGTGTAATTTGTGAGAAGTGTGGCGTAGAAGTTACCCAGACTAAAGTTCGTCGTGAACGTATGGGTCACATTGAACTGGCTTCTCCAACGGCGCACATTTGGTTTCTGAAATCATTGCCATCCCGCATCGGTTTGTTGCTGGATATGCCACTGCGTGATATTGAGCGTGTACTGTACTTCGAATCCTATGTGGTTGTAGAAGGCGGTATGACCAGCCTGGAGCGCAGTCAGATCCTGACAGAAGAGCAATACTTGGATGCACTGGAAGAGTTTGGTGATGAATTCGATGCGAAGATGGGCGCGGAAGCTATCCAGTCTTTGCTGAAAAATCTCGATCTGGAAAATGAGTGTGAAACGTTGCGTGAAGAGTTAAATGAAACTAACTCTGAAACTAAACGTAAGAAGCTGACCAAACGTATTAAATTGTTGGAAGCCTTTATTCAGTCTGGCAACAAACCAGAATGGATGGTTCTGACGGTTCTGCCAGTTCTGCCGCCGGATTTACGTCCATTGGTTCCGCTGGATGGCGGCCGTTTTGCCACTTCGGATCTGAACGATCTCTATCGTCGTGTTATTAACCGTAACAACCGCTTGAAGCGCCTGTTGGATCTGGCTGCGCCAGATATCATCGTGCGTAACGAAAAACGCATGTTGCAGGAAGCGGTTGATGCCTTGCTGGATAACGGTCGTCGCGGTCGTGCCATTACCGGTTCTAACAAACGTCCTCTGAAATCCTTGGCTGATATGATCAAGGGTAAACAAGGTCGTTTCCGTCAGAACTTGTTGGGTAAACGTGTTGACTATTCCGGTCGTTCTGTAATCACGGTAGGTCCTTACCTGCGTCTGCATCAGTGTGGTCTGCCTAAGAAGATGGCGCTGGAGCTGTTTAAGCCATTCATCTACGGCAAGCTGGAACTGCGTGGTTTAGCGACCACGATTAAAGCCGCTAAAAAGATGGTTGAGCGTGAAGAGGCGGTGGTATGGGATATCCTGGATGAAGTTATTCGTGAACACCCAGTTCTGCTGAACCGTGCGCCGACACTTCACCGTTTGGGTATTCAGGCATTCGAACCGGTTCTGATCGAAGGTAAAGCGATTCAGTTGCACCCACTGGTGTGTGCGGCATATAACGCCGACTTCGACGGTGACCAAATGGCTGTTCACGTACCGCTGACACTGGAAGCCCAGTTAGAAGCGCGCGCGCTGATGATGTCTACCAACAACATCTTGTCTCCAGCGAGCGGTGAGCCAATCATCGTTCCATCTCAGGACGTTGTTCTGGGTCTGTATTACATGACCCGTGACTGTGTTAACGCCAAAGGCGAAGGCATGGTACTGACTGGGCCTAAAGAAGCTGAACGCGTATACCGCGCAGGGCTGGCTTCTTTGCATGCCCGCGTTAAAGTGCGTATCACTGAAGAAGTGAAAGATGGCGAAGGCAATATCACAGTTAATACCAGTTTGATTGATACGACCATTGGTCGTGCAATCCTGTGGATGATTGTACCAAGAGGTCTGCCTTACTCGCTGGTTAACCAACCACTGGGTAAAAAAGCTATCTCCAGAATGCTGAACACCTGTTACCGCGTGATGGGCCTGAAACCAACGGTTATTTTCGCTGACCAGATCATGTATACCGGCTTTGCCTACGCTGCACGTTCAGGTGCGTCTGTTGGTATCGATGACATGGTTATCCCAGAGAAAAAAGCGGGCATCATTGCGGAAGCCGAAGCAGAAGTTGCTGAAATTCAGGAACAGTTCCAGTCTGGTCTGGTCACAGCCGGCGAACGTTATAACAAAGTTATCGATATCTGGGCTGCGGCAAACGAGCGTGTTGCTAAGGCGATGATGGAAAACTTGTCTACTGAGACAGTCACTAATCGTGATGGTGAAGAAGAGCAACAAGTTTCCTTCAACAGCATCTTCATGATGGCTGACTCTGGTGCGCGTGGTTCTGCCGCTCAGATCCGTCAGTTGGCGGGTATGCGTGGCTTGATGGCTAAACCAGACGGCTCCATTATCGAAACCCCAATTACCGCGAACTTCCGTGAAGGTTTGAACGTACTCCAGTACTTCATTTCAACCCACGGCGCTCGTAAAGGTTTGGCGGATACCGCACTGAAAACGGCGAACTCTGGTTACCTGACTCGTCGTCTGGTTGACGTGGCGCAAGACTTGGTTGTTACAGAAGATGACTGTGGTACGCACGACGGTATTCTGATGACGCCGGTTATTGAAGGTGGTGATGTTAAAGAGCCGCTGCGTGAGCGTGTATTGGGTCGTGTGACGGCGGAAGATGTTCTGAAACCAGGTACTGCCGACATTCTGGTGCCGCGTAATACATTGCTGAACGAGAAATGGTGTGATCTGTTAGAAGAGAGCTCCGTTGACAGCATTAAAGTACGCTCCGTTGTAAGTTGTGAAACTGACTTTGGTGTTTGCGCGAACTGTTATGGTCGTGACCTTGCTCGCGGACACATCATCAACAAAGGTGAGGCGGTTGGTGTTATTGCGGCTCAGTCCATCGGTGAACCGGGCACACAGCTGACGATGCGTACGTTCCACATCGGTGGTGCGGCATCTCGTGCGGCAGCCGAATCCAGCATTCAGGTGCGTAACAAAGGTAGCTTGAAACTGTTTAACGCTAAATCCGTGACCAACTCCGCAGGTAAATTGGTGATTACTTCCCGTAACACCGAACTGTGTTTGATCGACGAATTCGGCCGTACTAAAGAGAGCTATAAAGTACCTTACGGTGCGGTACTGGGTAAAGGTGATGGCGAAACCGTTAATGGCGGTGAAACCGTTGCTAACTGGGACCCACATACCATGCCGGTTGTCAGTGAAGTATCTGGTATCATCCGTTTCGCTGACATGATAGATGGTCAAACCATTACCCGTCAGACGGACGAACTGACAGGTCTATCTTCACTGGTTGTTCTGGATAGTGCGGAGCGTACCGGTAGTGGTAAAGATCTGCGTCCAGCACTGAAAATTGTTGACGCCAACGGTGACGATGTATTGATTCCGGGTACTGATATGCCTGCTCAATATTTCCTGCCGGGCAAAGCGATTGTTCAGTTAGACGATGGCGTCAGCATCTCTGCGGGTGACACCTTAGCGCGTATTCCGCAGGAATCAGGCGGTACGAAAGATATTACCGGTGGTCTGCCACGTGTTGCTGACTTGTTCGAAGCGCGTCGTCCGAAAGAGCCTGCTATCCTGGCTGAAGTCAGCGGTATTGTCTCCTTCGGTAAAGAAACCAAGGGTAAACGCCGTCTGGTTATCTCCCCATTAGATGGTGGTGATGCTTACGAAGAGATGATCCCTAAATGGCGTCAGCTCAACGTGTTCGAGGGCGAAGTGGTTGAACGTGGCGACGTGATCTCTGATGGTCCAGAATCTCCACACGACATCTTGCGCCTGCGTGGTGTTCATGCGGTTACCCGTTACATCACCAACGAAGTTCAGGAAGTTTACCGCCTGCAAGGGGTTAAGATTAACGATAAACACATTGAGGTTATCGTTCGTCAGATGCTGCGTAAAGCGACCATTGAAAGCGCAGGTAGTTCCGAGTTCCTGGAAGGCGAACAGGTTGAATACGCCCGTGTTAAAGTGGCAAACCGTAAGCTGGAACAAGAAGGTAAAGTGCCTGCGACTTACGGCCGCGACCTGTTGGGTATCACCAAAGCGTCTCTGGCAACTGAATCCTTCATCTCTGCGGCATCGTTCCAGGAAACGACCCGCGTACTGACTGAGGCTGCGGTTGCGGGTAAACGTGATGAACTGCGTGGCTTGAAAGAAAACGTCATCGTCGGTCGTCTGATCCCTGCCGGTACCGGTTATGCTTACCATCAGGATCGCATGCGTCGTCGTCAGTTGAATGAGCCTTCTGAAGCACCACAAGTGAGTGTAGATGAAGCAACTGCAAACTTGGCAGAACTATTGAATGCCGGTTTTGGTGGCGATAAGAAGTAATTCTTAGAACACGCTAGCTAACTAAATGCCCTCCTTTTTGAGAGGGCATTTCAACTTTTTGATAACGTGCCAATTTTTTACTTGGCGCTCTGTTTTAATCGAGTTTCGTTTACAAAATAGAACTTGCCTTCACGCTAAAAATTCTCTCCCCAGCTTTTTCTTTCCGAAAAGAGTTCACTTGAGACCTTGTTCCTCACAATCATCTGGCACGTAAAGTCGATGCGGACATTGATCTTGAATATATCCGCGAGGGCTGCCGGGGCGTTTGTGGTTAAACGGAAAATCCGTAGTGGGTACCGTCGGGTAACTCGATATCGAGACGCAGCTTGCTACCCGTTGCCTCAACGTAACGTTTGAGGGAAGACAATTTCAAGTCGCGGCCAAGTTTCTCCATATCAGAAACCGTGGGTTGCTTGATACCAAGAGCCAGAGCTATTTCTCCTTGGGTCTTCTGTACCCGCTCACGGAGTTCTGCCAGATAACATCTCTGTTGCCGCAGCTTGTGCATTGGCAACAACTTCGTTTTTTTCATTTGCTAATATTTGATCAAGAGTTCTTGCCATAGTGTTTACTCCTTTTTAATTTTTCCAGATGTGCCGTGAACTCACGGTTAGCAATCGGAATCATCGTTTCATGAAACCGTTTCTCGTTTCCGGTTTTGTTACCGGCGCAAAGCAAAATTCTTCTCCGCTTGGGGGCGAACGCAAAGAATGCTCGGAGCGGATCGCCTTTGCTTTGGACACGTATTGCTGTGGCATGAACTGTTCACAGTATCTGCGTATGGCCTGGGTAACATAGGGCCTCTTTCCCGAAGTGCTATTATTGAAGCCAGCACATTGGCCTTGTCGGTGCCATCTAAAGCATCGAACAACGCATCAAAAGATGTCCGTCGTCTCGATAGACTACATGATTACTTATTGTTCAATATAGGTCAAATGCTATATAGATGGAATCTATGGTCAAGAAATCTAGTCAGAAGTGATATTTCATTAAAATGCAATTTTCCTCTTGATGAAAATTGCCCTTTGAGTTAATTTTTTGCATTAGGAGGAAATTAGAGTGTTTATAGTTAAATACCATGATGAGGCCGAACAAGAAATTAAGTCTTTGCCAGCAAAAGTAGGGGTAAAACTTGTAAGGTTGATTGGAAAGCTAGAAAAAGATCCTCGCTCACTACGTGAACCGGACACAAAACATTTGGGAAATGGTCTTTACGAAGTTCGAACAATGGGGGGAGATATAGCACGCGGATTATGGGTATATCAGACAGGTAAGCAAATATATATTCTGCGAGTTTATATAAAGAAAACACAAAAAATCAACCCAAGTGAGATAGCTTTAGCATTTCGCAGATTGGAGGAAATGAAACATGAAGAAATATAAGACACATTCAGAGATTCTGGCAGAAATGATGAAAGACTCTGAATTTAAAGCCGCTTATGAAGCTGAAGAACGTAAGGAAAGATTGCAAGAAACACTTGCAGAGTGGCGTAAGTTTGCTGGACTTACTCGCTCGCAAGTCGCGGAAAGAATGGGGGTTACGCCGCCAACGGTGACGAAAATGGAAAATAATGTAACAAAAGCTAGTATAGAAACATTAGTGCGCTATGCGCAAGCCTGTGGTATCCAGAACCCACAAATTACGTTGTAATTCTCTGTGCTATGGGGTTAGGGCATTATTAACCCCTCCTTCCATATTTTGACTCTATTAATGAAATTCTTGTAAAAGCAGGAGGTAAAATAATTGTGTGAATTAATTTCCTACCCATCTTGGAAAACTGAGTATGATCACACTTGATGAATTGCTTGAAAAACGCAGCCCTGAAAGCCGCCATAGAATTGCTAAAAAAGTTGATGAAATGAAACGAGAGATAGGACTTTATCAAATCCGCGAGGCTTTCGATGTTTCACAAAACTGAGCTGGCAACTGCGCTTGGAGTCAAGCAACCGACTATTGCTAAAATAGAACAGCCTGGTAATAACCCTAAACTTTCAACATTGAAACGCTACGTTGCAGCGTTAGGTGGAGAGTTGAGCCTTGATGTTCAACTTCCTGATGGTAAACGTATCGTAGTCCATATTTGATATGGCTTTGCCTCAGTGGGCAGAACTCGTCGTTCTGCCCACTGAGGCTTGTGTCAGACTTGTCAAGCATGAGAAAGACAGCCAATGAAGTGGGAATCTTCGGGTTCAGTCGGGCGGGAAATCGTCACAGGATAGCTGATCGTGCAGTGATTCAAGCTGCGCTCATGCACGTCGAAATATACACTGATGATTAAGTATTCCATGAATTTGGTACTGGCAAAATCACCTTGGCTATCGTAAAGAATATTATTCGGCATGCAGAAATAGCTCATCGTATTTAATTCAGGGGGCTTGTTAATGTGATTATTTCATTTAAAGTCCCATCACATAGAATTTATGAAAGATTATTCTCTTTAAAGACCCTATTTTTATCCATATCCTTGCATGATTGATGGAGACTTCAATTTGATTTCTCAGGATAAATAATCTCAGTTTTTTATCCTGTTGTATCTTTAAATTATGATACAGGTCATAAAATACAATATTTCATGATTCATCTATTCGGAAATGAATATAAACTAAAAATGAAAGCAATTGTCGCCAATATAAATGATGGGACAAAATAATGGAGAATGGAGTAACCCTAGTCTATGAAGATATAACGGAAGAGAATTATATTTTAATCAATGATTTTTATAAGCGTGATATAGGTAGCTTGGATTATTTTATTTGGAAAAATCTGAAAGAAAAGAAATATAATCTTTCTAGTGAGATAAAAGCATGTTTATATAAGAGAAACGATATATACTTGTCAATTGTTATAACAAGAAAGTGTGAGTTTAGTCTTAAACACAGACGAGTATCCGTTAATATACTTAGCGATTTTGGTGTAAATGAAAGTGTAAAATCGCGAACTTTGGTAATAGAAAGTGCCAGACAAACACACCGTGATGATATCGATGCGACGGTTTGTTTCTCAGATGAAAGAAAGATCAGGTGTTATTCAAAAATTTTTGAGAAATATATCTGTAGCAAAGTGAACGTTTTTGATTTTACAGAAATAGTAGTGGAAGGAGATACCAAAATAGATGTAGATCTGAAAGATTTTAATGAAATAGATAGTATTAATAGAATCAATTTTTTCGGCAGGAAAGTAAATAACAATTGGATTGCTTACGCAAAGCAGTGTCCTCGCTATAGAGATATTAAGTTATTAACTGTTGGAGAAGAAGTCGCGATACTAGGTTTTGATGATACCACGGTAGAAGTGATAGGTTTGTCAAACACAGCTCCCTATGCAGTTCTAGCTATAATTGATTCTTGTCTCGCTATTAGGGGGAAATGCAGAATAATTTTACCAAATCCTATTTATTCTGAACTGCAAAGTAGACTGAACAAATATAGCATTATAAATAAATTTAGCATGATGATTGCCTGGCATACCGAAGAAGATTTCAATTTGTGTCATGAAAATATATTTATCAGCAGAATAGACAAACGATAAAGGAGTTTAAAATGGGATGTATTTTTTGTCACCCAGAGTCTTCCTTTGAAAAAGATAAAATACTTTTACGAGGAAAATATTTCTATGTGTTCGTACCCAAAGGCCAGATAATTGAGGGCTATATTATTATTGCCACTAACAAATGTGAGACTGATTCGGGGGGATACCGGTGCTTTGCAGAGATATACGATGAAGAAGCAATAAAAGAACTGAAAGAATTTAAGAATATAATAAATGGTTTTTATCGAGAATATTATAATATAAGTAATCCTCTTTGCTATGAAAATGGACGAGCCGGTGGTTGTATCATCATGGACCCAAATCAAAAGTATTGTTATCATGCACACTTATGTTGTTTCCCCACCGAGATTGATCTTCATAATAAATTAAAGGATCAATTTAAAATGCATACAATAGACTCATTGGATGAACTTAAGATGTTCGGTGAGGCTGGCCCCTATATTTACGTTGAAGACAGTGGTAATAAATATGTTTTTACGATAGGTGAATCAGATTTCATTGAGAGAGGAATGATAAGAACAGTATTGGCAAATAGTTTAAATGTGCCTGAAAGATCTGATTGGAGAGATAATGAAGGAATAAAGGAGATGGATGCGACTGCTAAAAAATTCAAATTATATATTAATGATCATATGGAGATTGAAGAATGTTATATGCAGATGTAGCTTCTACCTCATGGCCAAAATCACAAGAGGTAAAAGACATAATAAATATGTATTTAGATACGCTTGGGGTAACTCCTGGGCGATCTTTATCGCAACAATCTAAAAAGGTTACTGAACTGGTTGAAGAGTGCCGACATGAATTCATCGAACAAACAAAATTAAATGGTCATGGGACAGTCATTTTTAACTCAGGAGCAACGTATTCACTCAACGAATGTATGAAAGGTACGCTTAAACCGGGTGATAATGTCATTACTACTTATTTAGAACATAATTCAGTACTTAGGCCCTTAGAGCATTTAAAAGATATTGGGGTAACTAGTCAATGTATCGATGTGACAGATGGTGAAATTGATATGTCGCATTTGGAATCTTTATTAAAGAATAAGCAAACGAAGTTAGTAGTGGTTCATAGTTGCTCCAATACTATTGGTACATTCTGCAATATAGATGAGGCAGGAAAACTTGCGCATTTATACGGTGCGATGGTTTTAGTTGATGGTTCACAATCTTTTGGTTCACAAGTAATTGATTTATCGAAAGGTAATATTGATTACCTTGTTTTTAGCGGGCATAAAAGCTTAGGAGGAGTATCAGGTATTGGGGGGTACTTTATGCTTGATAATGGATTCTCTCATAATGAATTAATTCAAGGTGGGACAGGTGTATTATCAAAATTAACAACGCAGCCAACTGGAATACCATACAAGTATGAATCAGGAACACAAAACACTATTGGCATACTTTCATTATTGGCGTCTATAAAGCGTTTGAAAAAAATTGGCATAGAGAATATTCAAAATCAATTACAAATTCTGCGCACAACTCTTATAGATGAATTATCACAATTAAAGAAGATCAAATTAATCTGTAAACATAAAGTAGGATTACCAACAATTCTTTTGACAGTAGAAGGCTATCATCCCGGGGAAGTCTCTTATATACTTGAGAACAAATACAATATTATTACCCGTCCCGGATTGCAATGCGCGCCATTAGCCCATAAAAAATTTGGCACTTATCCTGATGGTGCTGTTCGGGTTAGCCTTGATACGTCGCATACAACGGAAGATATTTTAAAAATAAAATCTGCCTTGATTGAAATCACTGAGGGAAGTTGTGAAGAAAATAGTGATAATTAATGAGAATAATTCAGATAACTTAGGTGATTCAGTAATAAATGTAACTGTGAATAAAACATTTAAAATTCATAGCTTTAATGTTTAAAATACAGGGATTCGCTGCTAACAAATAGCTAAGTAAATTAATTTGATATTTATTTCAAGAAAATAAAAATTTGTTATTAATCAACATTAGTAAATAATACAATGATAAAATTTTAGAAATATATGTAATTATAAGGAATTAACATATATTTTATTAACAATAATAACATGTGGGAATATATATGAATATGCCTAACAATAATGAGCGTTATATAAACGATTTAATTGATGGCAAGTTGAATTATATACATATTGATAGAAAAGGGGACTTTAGCAATACAAACATAGACTGGAAAGATACTTTAATTTTATCTGGCTCTTTCAATCCACTTCATAAAGGTCATGAAGAATTAAAAGAAATCTCTACAACGATGACTAAAAGAAAGCCCTATTATGAACTGTCAATTAAAAATGCGGTAAAACTGACCATTTCAACCGATGAAGTTTTCAAGAGGATAGGGCAATTCAAAGAGAAGGGTGATGTAATTTTAAGTGATGCTACGTTTTTTACTGATAAATCGCATATTTATCAAGGAGCAATTTTCGTCATTGGCGCTGATTTATGTCAAGAAATTAATAACCCTGTCTATTATGGTGGTGAAGAGGGGTTAAAAAAATCTCTAATGACAATTAAGAGTAATGATTGTCGATTTCTGGTCGCTGGGCGTTTTTTTAATAATAAATATCATGCAGTTGATGATTTGATGAATATTAGAAAGGAACACCGTTTTTTATTTGAATCTATTCCGGAAAATTTATTTCGCTTAGATATATCATCAACGGAAATAAGGTCAATGAATAAAGAAAAGGAGATGACTCATGAATAAAGAAAATAACAAAAATCTGTTGAATAATGAAATTAATTCAAATTCAACATATCTAACCAAAGAGATTCAAAGAAGATTAAAACAAGCTTCATTTATATTTAACCCTGGCCATGTAACTTTAAATACCCAGTTAAATGGTTCACAAATTAAATTATTTTCTGAGATATGCTCGTTCTTGGAACAGGACGGTAATTTAGATATTCTTGCCTCTTGCATACATGATTTATGGTGTGCAAAATATTTAATCGATAATAGAATCGCTACGCAAGATTCAATCACAAAACTTGAAATTGAGTACAACTTGCAAGTTAATTTTTTAAAACCTTATCAAGCATTCACAGAAAAAGAGAAGAAGTTTGAAAAGAGGCTAATCAAGAGCGACTTGAGTATTATATCGGAAGTGATGAGAAATATTTATTTATACGATGACAATATTGCATCCGACAATTTCAATTATGAGATGTTACTTTCTACAAACGATGCCATTTTTTCAGATTTAATGACAATATTAGGCCACAGTGACAGTATAATAGAAATTGCGGCAGAAAGAATTCATGCTAGTTGGTTTGATATAATGAAAGAATTTTATGCCGATGATGAAAGAGTCCAGTCCAAAGAAAAGCCAAACATTAATAACTCGGATTTTATAAAAAACAGAGATGGAATACGCATTGATTTAGCCGCTATTTACATCGTACTCATGGAAATAAAGTATAACAGCCTTTGTATGGAGATTTAAAATGATGCATTTATTTCTATCCCCCCATTTAGATGATGCGGCTTTAAGCGCTGGTGGTTTAATACATAAATTGGTTTCAGAAAATCAACAGGTGGTTGTTTTAACATTTTTTACTGAATATGACGAAAATCTTACATCTCATTACTTACGCTCTGAGAGTAATGATAATATGAATTCATTTATAAAACTTTATTCAAAGCGAGCTAATGAGGATATTGCTTTTTGCAATAAATTATCAGCAATTCCAATACATGGTAAAATTTTAGATTGCATTTACAGAATCGATCAATACGGTGAACCTATGTATAATAATTCTGCCGGGATTTATAGTGGCTTGGCACATAAATCAGATTATGCATCCGATATGGCTCAAGATCTTATCGACAAAATATTGTTAAATTATCAACCTGATTATATCTATGCCCCTTTGGGAATAGGTCGACATGTAGACCACATTATAATAAATAATCTTGTGCACAATATAAAAGGCTCACATAAGTTAAAAATATTACTTTATGAAGATTTTCCCTATGTTTTAGGTGAATACCCTATTGTTAACCCTGATAGTTTGGAAAGTGCTTTATTAAGAAATAATAAATTTGATATGCGTGCTATATTGGTGGATATTGATTTAAAAGAAAAAATGCAAAACATCCTGTTTTATGATTCTCAACTAGAACCTCTGTTTGGGAATGAATCAAATCTTTTAATTTCATTGGAAAAATACCATCGCTCTATTAATGAAATAAAAGTGCAAGAGCGTTTTTGGTTGATTCAATAAGGGGTTAATAATGAAAAATATATTTATAATATACCATGATGTTTTCTTGAATGGATATGGCGGGGTAGAAACGGTATGTTCAAATTTAATAAATTTGCTTGACCTTGCCAATATTGAAATTAATTTCATATTTATATCTTTAAATGAGATAAACAGAATTGAAAGTCGTGCTTGGTTATCCAATGCTCAACATATCTCTTTAATATCAAACAGTGATAAATCTCGCCAGAATATTGCATGTGAATTATCTTTGATATTAGAAAGATTTCATCCTGAGATTATAATAAGTTTAGACACGACATCTTGTAATATTACTCGACTTTCCTGTGAAAAGATTAATTTCCCGGCAAAAACCTATTCTTGGCTGCATACTTCAATTAGGAATCCTACCCCACAGAAAATTAAAGATTTATGCTGTGCCGACGAGCACCTGGTCATCAGTTCTGGTTTAAGAGATCAAATGTTATCCTTTGGAATAAAACCAGAGAAGCTTCATCTTATTTTCAATCCTATCAAAATGAATCCCTTTATAATTTCTCAACCAAAACACATGGCTAGATTTTTATATGTTGGCAGAATTCTTGCCTATAAATCGAAAAATTTAACTGAACTATTTTTAGCTCTTTCACAATTGCATGGTCATTGGGAGTTACATATGGTAGGTTCTGGTGATGATGAAGGTTATTTAAGAGAATTATCTTCACAACTCAATATAAATAACAATATTATTTGGCACGGTTGGCAAGATCAGCCTTGGGAGTTTGTGATGGATAACATAAAAGAAGTATCCGCTTTTATTTTAACATCAAAATATGAAGGCTTTGGTATGGTATTAGCGGAAGCAATATCTTATGGTATCTACTGTATAAGTTCAGATTGCCAGTGTGGTCCAAGCGATATTATTAATAATTTAAATGGTGAACTTTATAAATCAGGTAATATTCTTGAGTTGTCTGAAAAATTACAACTCATTATTGATGAATATAAAATAAGAGATCATCAAGCAATAAAAAATTCTATTGCCTTTCTTTACGAATATAATTTCCTGTTAAGAATCACTAAGGCTTTGTCCATCCATAGATGTCTCTAGTCGTAAAATGTTATGAAAATTAAACCCGATGCCCTCCTTTTCGGAGAGCATTTGTTTACCCTTTGTTTTTGATACTGTTGATAAATGTTTCTCGTGCCGTTGAAGATCCAAGGCGTTCCGCTTCATCCAGCAATTTGAGTGCCTTATCAATATTGCCGTTATTAATTTCCTTTTTGATTGCATCACTGAAATATCGTTCTGTATCACTCAGGACTGGTTTGACTTTTTGCAGCGTAGACGGCGTTACGATGGCTTGTGTTGGCCCGACAATGATCGGTTCTTGTGCTGGACTTGAGAAAACTTGACCAATCGTGATGTTGCCGGCGTTTTGTTCTGATTTTACTTTCAACTTCAACGTACCTGTTTGCGCATGGCGGGCAACGGGATCGGGAATAGCGGGAACAGCATTTCCGACGCCTTGAGCATAAGCTTTGGCGGGATCAACCATTTGGGTGGATTGCTGCAAATCGGTACGGGTAGTGTAGACCAGTATATAAATTTGTTGTTGCCCCAGTGCCGGTGTTAGCTTTAGCGTGCCTTCCAGTCGATCGGTGGACATGACCCCCGGACGTTCATAGGGGAAATAGCTGCTCGGGTAAAATGCGGCTGGGCGTAACCCTTGATCCAGGACTAAAACATTTGGCACATAAACTTGTTTGTCTTGTACTAAGCTGCTCAGGGTAATATCCAGAGAGCCTCGGTTTGCCGGCAGCGCGAATGCTGCTATCGGTCCCTGAATATCTCCCTCATTGAGATGCTGCGATGCGGCATTGAGGGTAATGGTCTGTGTATCACTGGTATTAATCGGTTGCCAGCTCAGTTTTTGCAATGCTGTTATTGAGAGGGAAGGGGCAACAATATCCTGTGTCGTGGTTGTTTGAGTTGTTATAGGTGTTTGAGTCGCGGTAATGGGCGTTGCATATCCTATAAGAGGAAATGTGCTACAGAGTACCGCGCTAAGGCAACATGAGAGCAGTTTAGTTTTCATCTTCTTACCCTTGTTCGGTTGAAAAAAAGAGACTGATACCCACCCCACGGTTAGGAGGCATATCAGTCTAAAAGGCGTTAACCATTACAAATCATTTGATTGATCTGAGATCAAATCGTTGTAACCGGATTACCACCAAGCTTCGAATTGTGCGCCAAAGGTGAATTCATCATCGTCGCCACGGCTGAATTTATGCGTTGCTGTATCACGGTAGGCCATGCCATCAATGTAACCGTCGTTGTTGTTCGCGTGACCCCATTTTTCATCCCATTTTGCATAGGTGACGAACAGGCGAATAGCCGGACGGGACCAAATGCTGTCACCGGCCTGCCATTGTTGGGCTAGGGTGATTTTGTACTGATCATTGGTGTCGTTGGTACGTTGGGATTTGACGTTATCATAACCGATGTCCAGCAGAGTGCTCATCGTCGGCGTCCACTTGTACATTGGACGTACCCCGACCGTATACCATGTGCTGCCATTGTTGTTATCACGGTCAGTATCCTGATACATCGCTACGTACATGAGATCCCATTTTTCTGCGAGATTAACCGCGCCATGATTCAGAATGCGTAACATATAACCGTCATTGTTTACGCTAGCGCCTTCGGAATGACCACTATTGGAGGAGGTCATGGAATCGGTTGCGTACTGTACGACAAATTTGTTAAAGCCTCCTAACATGCTCTGTGTATGCTCGGCGGTAAACATGAAGCCATCTTTGGAAGCATTACGGTCAAGTTTGTAGTGATCTCGCGCGTTGGCGCGTCCATAGTCAAAACCAAGCTCCAGATTGCCGCCTGGGTTAACTTCCAGGCCGGATAGACGTATATCGTAGACATCATTGGAGGTGGGTATTTGATCGCGTTGACCGGCAATCCAGCCATGAGAACCGCCAGATTCGGTATTACGGGTAACAGCCAGAGAGAGCTTGCTAAAGCCGAGATCAATATCTTGCAGACCAGCGCCCGGACCAGAGATATCCCAATAGTAGAAATCGATCATATGTACGTCATGGCGCTGGTAAAAGCGTTTACCTGCCCACAGTGTTGAGCCGGGTAACCAATCGATGACGTTCTTCGCTTGAACATTGACCTCACGGAACGCGGGATCGGTGGATTCCCAATCATTTTGTTGCGCCACGGAATAAGCCACGTTGGTATCGAAATAGAAACTCTTATTGCCGTCCTTCCATAGCTCTTGACCTAGCTTAAGTTCAGCATAGGTTTCACATTCATTACCTAAACGGTATTTACTCTGTGCGCCGGTGCTTTTGAAACACTGTTGCTCACCGCCGCTGCCGGTCCAACCAATACCAGAACGGGCGTAACCGTGGAATTCTACGGCTGATGCCTGAATAGACAGTAATCCGGCCATAATGGTTAGTGAGATAGGTAGTATACGCATTGATTTCATCAATTATTCTCCTGTCGTTTCTTAGTTAGCTCAGGCTCAAACACCGGGTTCTTGATGCAGACGCTGACATGCCGTTCCGTCTTCCCGGAATAAATGGCAGCGGTGAGGGGGTAGCCCGATGGTGAAAGTGGACCCTTCTTCCACCAGCACAACATCAGGTTGGCGGTAAACCAAATTTTGATGAATGGCCGGGATTTCAATGTGAACTTGGGTTTCATTGCCTAACTGCTCGACAACCTGCACTACGCCTTCCAGCGTGACATCCGCGATATCACTTGGCAGGAGGTGTTCAGGACGTATCCCCAGAGAGACATTACTGCCTACTTTTACTCCCTTGCTTTCTACGGGCAGCCAGATTTGTTGTCGGTTGGGCAGAGTAATCTGTACCTGATCAATAGCGGTAGCCGTGACTTTAACTGGCAGGAAATTCATTTTGGGTGAGCCAATAAAGCTGGCGACAAAGCGGTTAACCGGATAGTGGTATAGTTCAAGTGGTTTGCCGATCTGAGCGACATCCCCGGCATCCAGCACCACGATTCTGTCGGCTAGCGTCATCGCTTCAACCTGATCGTGAGTGACATAAATCATCGTACATTTCAGACGCTTATGCAGACGTGAGATTTCAATGCGCATTTGGACGCGCAGCGCGGCGTCCAGGTTGGAAAGAGGTTCATCCAATAGAAAAACACTGGGTTCAGCGACCAGAGTACGGCCAATGGCAACACGTTGACGTTGCCCGCCTGATAGGGCTTTAGGGCGGCGATCAAGCAGGTGAGCGAGTTGAAGCATCTCGGCAATTTGCTTTACCCGTTGCTGAATATCACTTTTTTTAGCGCCCGCCAGTTTCATGCCGAATGACATATTGTCTGCAACAGACAGATGGGGATACAGTGCATAAGACTGAAAAACCATCCCAACGCCGCGTTTGGCGGGTGGCACATCGTTCATTCGGATGTTATTGATCAGCAAATCACCGGAAGTTACATCTTCCAGACCCGCAATCATCCTTAATATTGTCGATTTTCCACAGCCTGATGGACCGACAAAAACGATAAATTCTCCTTCTTGTATCTCAAGGTTGATGTTCTTGGAAATAATAGTTTCACCATAAGCCTTCGATACATGATGTAGTGTGACGCTCGACATGTGCTCCCCCGGACTTATCACCGCAATTCGCGGTGAAAAATAATAAACCAGAGTGTGTTTAAGATGACGGGTGAGTAAATCCTCCATACCGAAGTTTTTTATGGGGGAGGAGTGAGGAGGATGAGATAAGCGTTGCTGAGGTGGTGAGGTATGAGCTAATGGATAATTTGTGATAATTATCGCAAAAAAAGAAGTCCCTTTTTGTGGTCAGTAGCACGGTTCTTCTGTTTTTGGAATAGAGATCACACGCATCCCGGGTAGGGCGTAGAGTAGGGGAGGATGAGTCTTTCCGTTGTTGATCGCACACTAGCTCAATACCCTCCGCTAATGTAACCAAACAGTTCACTCTGAACCTTTCAAACTATGAGGACGGAATGATGATAAAAACAACTTTAAAAGCGAGCGCTCGTACCTTAGCGCTTTCTGCCTTAGCCACGCTAGCGTTATCTGCCTCCGCTTTTGCAAAAATTGAAGAAGGTAAGCTGGTTATCTGGATCAACGGTGATAAAGGCTACAATGGCCTGGCGCAAGTTGGTGAGAAGTTTGAGAAAGATACTGGCGTCAATGTTACCGTTGAACATCCAAATAAGTTTGAAGAGAAATATGTACAAGTCGCAGCAAGCGGTGATGGGCCGGATATTATTTTCTGGGCCCATGACCGCTTTGGCGGCTACGCGCAGTCTGGTTTGGTGGCGGAAATCACGCCGGATCAGAACTTCAAAGATAAGCTATTCCCGTTTACTTGGGATGCCGTGCGCTACGACGGTAAACTAGTCGGTTATCCTATCGCGGTTGAAGCCCTCTCTCTTATCTACAACAAAGATTTGGTGAAGACGCCGCCAAAAACTTGGGAAGAGATCCCGGCTCTGGATAAGGAACTCAAGAGCAAAGGCAAGAGTGCCATTATGTTTAATCTGCAAGAGCCATATTTCTCTTGGTCGCTGATTGCCGCGGCTGGGGGTTATGCGTTCAAGATGGAAAACGGCGCATATGATGTGAAGAACGTCGGAGTGAATAATGCAGGCTCCAAAGCAGGGCTGAATTTTATTATAGACTTGGTGAAAAATAAGCATTTGAACGCAGATGCTGATTATTCCATTGCCGAAGCCGCGTTCAACAAAGGTGAAACGGCGATGACCATTAATGGTCCGTGGACGTGGACTAACATTGAAAAGAGCAAGATAAATTACGGCGTGGCGTTGTTGCCGACTTTTAAAGGCCATCCGTCTAAGCCGTTTGTCGGCGTATTAACGGCAGGCATCAATGCTGCCAGTCCGAATAAAGAGCTAGCGAAGGAGTTCTTGGAAAATTACCTGCTGACCAATGAAGGTCTTGAGATGGTGAATCGGGATAAGCCGCTGGGGGCTGTGTCACTGAAATCCTATCAGGATATTTTAGCTACGGACCCACGTATTGCCGCCACAATGGAAAATGCTCAAAAAGGCGAAATCATGCCGAACGTCTCACAAATGAGTAGTTTCTGGTACGCCATGCGCAGCGCCGTTGTTAATGCGGTGACTGGCCGTCAAACCGTTGATGCCGCATTAAGTGATGCGGAAGCTCGTATGACTAAGTAACTTGTGGACGCTCTTCTTTTTGAAGGGTGTCTCTTTCCTGCAACCAGTATGGATGCCTGCTTGCAGGAAGATTGATTAAGCTATCCGTAAAGCTGTTACGTCGTAGTAAAAAGGAAGAGCATTATGTCAGCGACGCTCGAAAAAACATCATGGTGGCAGCATTCTGCTCTGAAATGGTTTGCAGTAAGCCTGTGTATACTCTTTACCGGTTATCTGGTGGTACTGATGTATTCACAGGGAGAGTATCTGTTTGCAATACTGACGCTGGTATTGTTGGGAACAGGGGTTTACGTTTTCGCTAACCGCAATACTTATGCCTGGCGCTATGTTTATCCGGGTATAGCCGGAATGGGATTGTTTGTACTGTTTCCTCTCATTTGCACCATTGCTATCGCCTTTACTAACTATAGCAGTACCAATCAATTGACTTTTGAACGTGCGCAATCTGTCTTGATGAGTCGTCAGTATCAATCAGGACAAACGTTTACTTTCAAGCTCTACCCAAAATCAGAACAGTGGATTTTGGCACTGAGTGTTCCGGGCCAGACTAAGCAACTGGTGTCCGAACCGTTCTCGCTGTCGGCAACGAAAGAGACGGCTCTGCATTTGTATGAGCAGGATAACATTCAGTACGGTGAAGCGGCGGCATTACGCATTATCACCCAAAATCGACAGGCGCTGAACCAGTTGGTTGCCGTTTTACCGGATGGCAGCCGACTGAAAATGAGTTCTCTACGTCAATTCTCTGGCGTACATCCCCAATACTTGCTTGGGGAAGATGGTAAAATCCTCACCGACAATCAAACAGGCACGCTTTATCGCCCCAATACCGATACCGGTTTCTATCAGTCTGTCAATGCTGAGGGACAATGGGGAAATGAGACTTTGACACCTGGATTTACGGTTTCCATCGGCTGGAAAAATTTCCTACGAGTAATACAGGATGAAGGTATTCAGAAGCCGTTTTTCTCTATTTTTGTTTGGACGGTTGTGTTCTCTCTGATCACTGTGGTGTTGACGGTCGCTGTTGGTATGGTTTTGGCTTGCATCGTGCAGTGGGAAGCGCTGAAAGGGCGTGGCATTTATCGTATGCTACTTATTCTGCCTTATGCCGTGCCATCATTTATTTCCATTTTGATTTTTAAGGGATTGTTTAATCAGAGTTTCGGCGAGATTAATCTGTTACTTAATGGTTTGTTTGGTCTTAAGCCCGCTTGGCTTACCGATCCTACTTTGGCCCGAACCATGCTGATTATAGTAAATACTTGGTTGGGTTATCCCTACATGATGATCCTCTGTATGGGGTTGTTGAAGGCAATACCAGATGATCTGTATGAAGCATCGGCAATGGATGGCGCAGGGCCGTTTCAGAACTTTTTTAAGATCACTTTCCCATTGCTGATTAAACCATTGACGCCGCTAATGATTGCCAGTTTTGCCTTTAACTTTAACAACTTTGTTCTGATTCAATTGTTGACCAATGGCAGGCCAGATCGGATTGGCACTACGACGCCGGCAGGCTATACCGATTTATTAGTGAACTATACCTACCGTATTGCTTTCGACGGTGGTAGCGGTCAGGATTTTGGTTTAGCTGCGACGATTGCAACGGTGATCTTTTTGCTGGTTGGCGCATTGGCGATTATTAACCTGAAAGCCACCCGCATTAAATTTGACTAAGGAGGGAATGCAATGGCGATGGTTCAATCCAAATCGCAGAAATGGCGTTTGTTGGCGACACATTTGTTGATGTTAACCTTTATTGCCATGATCTTATTCCCGTTGTTGATGGTTATTACTATCTCCTTGCGGCCGGGGAACTTTGCCACGGGGAGTTTGATCCCGGAAAGCATCTCTTGGGAGCATTGGAAATTGGCGCTTGGTTACAGTGTGGTATCACCGGATGGCCGTGTTACACCGCCGCCTTTCCCCGTTATGCTATGGCTCTGGAACTCTGTTAAGGTCGCCTTTATTACCGCTGTAGGTATCGTGACATTATCAACGACTTGCGCTTATGCCTTTGCTCGTATGCGTTTTCGCGGTAAAAGTATCGTGCTGAAAGGCATGCTAATTTTTCAGATGTTCCCGGCGGTGCTCTTTCTGGTGGCGCTATATGCCTTGTTTGATCGACTAGGAGAATATGTACCGTTTATCGGTCTTAATACCCACGGTGGTGTGATTTTTGCCTACCTGGGGGGCATTGCGTTGCATGTCTGGACGATTAAAGGTTATTTCGAAACCATTGATGGCTCCTTGGAAGAGGCGGCTGCGCTTGATGGCGCGACACCGTGGCAAGCTTTCCGTATGGTGCTGTTACCGCTTTCGGTACCGATTCTGGCGGTAGTGTTCATTCTTTCCTTCATCGGTGTGATTACGGAAGTGCCTGTTGCTTCATTGCTTCTGCGAGATGTGGACAATTACACTTTGGCGGTGGGCATGCAGCAATACCTTAACCCACAGGACTATCTTTGGGGAGATTTTGCCGCTGCCGCTGTGCTCTCAGCACTCCCTATTACCATCGTTTTCCTGGTTGCTCAACGCTGGTTGGTCAATGGTTTGACCGCAGGGGGAGTTAAAGGATAATCGCAATATTCATCAGGGTGAATCCCTTTAATAGGTCGAAATTAAAGGGATTCACGGAAATATCAATTATTGCTGGTGGTGAACTTGACGATTTAATTGCCATGACAGGAGATCGGTAAATACCTGCCAACGTTGGAGCTGTTTGGTTTGGTCGGCTGTCATTGGCTGGGGTTCACCGAGTAATAAGCCTGTTTGATTTGCCCACGGTCGAAATTCACCTTTGCCAATCATGATATAGGCCCCTTGTGGTGTAATCGTGACTTCTGGGTTATATCCTTGGCACCAGATAGGGTCTAGATGTTTAGCCAGCAAATTACAGCCGGTACGGTAGTAAGCTGTATGTGACAAGCTCAAATGGTAGAGGGTTGGCCAAATGTCTTTATGACTGCCGACTCTGGTCGCGTCAAAAGTTGCGTTTTGGCGATAAGCGGGCGGCACGTAGAGATAAAACGGCACGCCGTGGCCGATTGCCAATTCGTGAGCATCTGGATAGCTAATACCTCGAATATTATGGTCACCGGTTGCCGCAATAATGGTATGGGAAGCCAATGACTGGGATTTCACCCAACTAATAAACTGCCCTAATTGATCGTTAGCATAACGCAGAGTGTGGAAAACCTCTTGTAGTTCATCACCGCTAGCCAAATGACTTAAACGCTGCTTCTCTATATCGTTCAGCTTAATATCGGTTTTCTTATAGCCTTCTGGTGATTTATACGGAGGATGATGAGTCGTAGACAATGACATAATCAGAACATGCTCCCCGTTCTTTTCTGCCTGAGTCAGGCGATCTTTAATATAACGGAACATAAACTCATCAGGTACGCCCCAAGTACCAAATTGGGCTTCTGGATAGCGTTTTTTCAGCCCATTCTGATCGATAAATTCACTAACGCCCAAGTTTGGCAAGAACTGATTTAAATTACGCCATGCGCCGTTACCGGATGTGACGAAGATAATTTTGTAACCATTCGCCAGATAGGGTTTGAACATATTGCTGGTGAAATCGAGATCCTGCGCGATGGATTGACTGATTGCGCTGTTCGGGCTGCGGATCAAGAAACGGCTCAAACTGTCAATAGTGCCATCGCCTTCGGAAACGAAACGTTCAAAACGCCAGTCGTTTTGCCAGTGCTGGCGTAGGGCGCCAAAAACATCAAGATCTGGGCGATCCAAGCTTTGTAGGTGATAACCCATACTCTCCATGACGTTAAATATTACGTGAGGTGGATTTTTTTGAGCGGTAGGGTTGTCGGCGGTTTTAGCCATAAACGGTGACAGATTTGCGGGGGTTGGTTTCTCCAGAAAATGGTTTAATAACCAGCTACCTTGTTCATCGGTTGCTTCTGGGAAGTCGCTATTTTTGTAGTGATCATTAAACGCCCAGTTCAGTGCCATTGGGCCATTAGGCGTCAACATATTAAGCATTTTGACTTCTGAAACCTGTGTATTGGCCTGACGTAGTGGAAAGGTTCCTATGGAGCCACGCATGCCAACGAAACAGACGGTCAAGATAACCAGCGTCGCGATAGCAGAAACGGGTAAGCTGGTTTTGCGCTCTGTGCGTGCAATAAGGTAGCGTTGCCAGAGCAGACAGGACCAGAAAACAGTCATTGCGAACAGCGCTAAACAGAGCAAACTTTCGATAACAGGATAGTCGTTCCATAGGGTGTGTAGCACGGCTTGCGTATCATCTTCCACTAAGCCGAAGATGAAAATATCGAACGACCGTTCATAGGTGGCATAGTAGTAAACATTACTTACCGTCAAAGCCCCGACCACGGTACTGAGTGTTGTTGCCAACCACGGATAGGCGTGTTGCCATATGTTGAAGCTATTTTTATTAATGGCAAATAAGCTAGCAATCAGCAGACAAGGCACAAACAGCAAACTGGCAATTCGAATATCAAACAGTCCGCCGATCCAGAACATGCGTTCCACGTCTTGAGTAGAATCAACAAGAAGCTGATGATTGCCATAAGCTAAGAGAAGATAGATTCTTCCCGCCATTTGTGTTGCTACCGTTAGCAACCAAGGAAGTAGAAGTGCGATAAAAGCCAGTTTAAATCTGGAAAACCACATAATGCCTTCTTAATTGGTAATAGATTGATCAGGTTAATTTAGTGTTTATCAGGTCAAGATCCTATCTCATTCAGCAATTTACTGCCTATCCCATTGGGTTATTTTATTTGCTATTTTTTGCAGTAGAGTGGTTATTGGTCAGATAGAAGCGATTGAAGGATGGTTCAGACTGAAAATCATCTTTACCTCGAAAAGGCACTCCAGCCGACATAAGGCGGGAAAGGAGTGTCGATGAGGCGTCAGCCTGGCTGATGTTGAATACACTTTACATATATGCAAAGGAGTATCGTAATGACTAACTGTTCAAATACTATCAGGCTGGTTATGCCGCAGTGGCAAGGGGGAAATAACCCGGCATACAAATTTGGTGCGGAAATGCTGAACTGGCTTGCACCGGAAACGGATGCGCCTGTTATTCATGTACCCATTCAGGAACCCGCCGAGCCTCTCTCGGTAGAAAATGGCATTATCGGCAGGGAAGCACTTAAAACTCAGCTTAGTAGCGTCTGGAAAATTATTCGTGAATATAAGCCAGATAATATCGTCACGTTTGGTGGTGACTGTCTGGTTGATCTCGCCCCTTTTGCCTGGCTGAGTGAGCGCTGGGGAGAAAAGCTAGGGATACTGTGGATTGATTCGCATCCTGATGTTATGACTCCCGCTCAATTTCAGAATGCTCACGCTCATGTTCTTGGCGCACTGATGGGCAATGGCGATCCCGATCTGACAACCACCGTGGTTTGCCCAGTACCTTCCCGGAGAGTCATGATCGCAGGAATACACAGCCCGCTGGAATATGAGAAAAAGTTCATTGCTGATAACGCAATCAGAATTTGTTCTCCGAATGATGTCAGAGCGGGAGGCGAGTCGGTGATGAAATGGATTGAAGAAGAAAAAATCGAATGTCTGGCAATTCACATTGATTTGGATGTACTGGATGAAAATAACTTCCGTTCCGTATTGTTCGCTCGTCCGGGTGCCTGTGAGCATGATTTCGCTGGTATCGCCAAAGGTAAACTTAACATTCCCGATGTGCTGGCTCTGATCCAAAAGGCAGCCTCTCGGGCTAAAGTTGTTGGGCTTGGGATTGCAGAACATCTTCCTTGGGATGCTATGAATCTTAAAGATATGCTTGAACAGCTTCCTTTAATAGGGCGTTCAGATTAGTTGAAATATCGAATTGTTTTATCTGGGGTCAATATCGGCGGCTTTATACGAAAAGTCATCGAAGTGGATATTGACCTTAACCCCAAAATCGGCGTGGACTGGTGCTTTAAGGGCAATAAAATGTGGCAGTGACTTAAATATGTGAAAGAGTTCATGAAGGCGTTTTCGTTACAACAACGGCCTGGAATGAAAAAATGCGTGTACTGCCATGATAAAAGCTTATTTATTGCCAACCCCAATATACCGGATTAATATCTCGATGCTTTTGGGGTTTTATATTGCCTCTGTATCAGATGAAAATTCACAGTGATTTTTATTCATTCCGTATATGGATGGCGATTAATTAGCCATTTTGCGTGACATTAATCACATTTTCTTCATGTTCATCTGATAAATATCGTGATCTTGTGGTAATAGTATTTAGAGAGCGAAATTCTCTGTTATCTGTTATCTGTTATCTGTTATCTGTTATCTGTTATCTGTTATCTGTCTCCACTCCATCCTACTCAGTTGGAAGCGGTCTGTTGTTCTCTCTAACGCCACGTATTAAATGATGGCTGTTTTACGCTGTCATTTTTTACTGCGGAACAGACCGGCGCTATTTAAAAGAGCCGCCTGTCATGGCTCGTTTAATGGCTTCCTGCATTATCCCCATCTCAGGATAATGGTCAGGGTGAGATCTCACCTTTTTAATAAGGTTATTTTGGTTAAATAAAAATCAGAATATGACTTTTTATAGGCATTTCTCTCATTAAAACGTTAAGCTCTCTCTTCCATAAAAAAGCGATCCTAATAATGAGTATTTTTAATTTTATCAGCAAGATAGAAGACCCGCGTTCTGACATCAATAAAAAACATGAATTAATGGATGTGATTTTTTTAGCCTTCTCCGCAGTATTATGCGGCGCTTCTGGCTGGAAATCGATTCAGGAATTTGGTGAGTTACAGAGCGAGTGGCTTAAACAATACACGCATTTTACTCACGGTATTCCTCGTCGTCACTGTATTGCTAATATTATCAAAATGATAGAGCAAGATGCACTGGTTGAAGCCTTTTATGCCTGGATCAACCAGCGTCGGGTCAGGGCAGGAAAAAGTCTTATCGCCATTGATGGAAAAACCCTGAGAGGAACCTGTAAGGGGACATTATTTGAAGCCCTGCATGGGGTCAGTGCTTATGATGTTGAATCTGGTGTAGCCCTATACCATCAGGCAGCCGAAAGCAAAGGTCAGGAAGGTCCGGTTGCCAGACAATTGATTGAATTACTGGCGCTTGATAGCGCGATTGTCACTATGGATGCCCTGCATTGCCAGAAAGAAACCCTTGCGTTAATTACTCAGCGCGGCGGTGATTTTATTGTGGGTCTCAAAGGCAATCAAAAAAACCTCCATGAATGGGTCAAATCGTATTTTGCTTCGCATTATGAGAGTGATGAGCTTGTT
The DNA here is from genome assembly GCF_018448965.1 of Photorhabdus hainanensis. NCBI lineage: Bacteria > Pseudomonadati > Pseudomonadota > Gammaproteobacteria > Enterobacterales > Morganellaceae > Photorhabdus > Photorhabdus hainanensis. The sequence continues at coordinate 33,906 of NZ_RCWD01000032.1, forward strand.
GAATTTACGCAGAAAAATAGCGGTCATGGACGGACAGAATTTCGGCATGTCATGCAAATTAGTGCCGTATTACCGGAGGTCCTTCGGCGGCAATGGCCTTCAATACAAAGTGTTATTGAAGTCGTCAGTGAACGAAGCGTAAAAGGTCAGCCTCCCCATCGTGATTCACGCTGGTATGTCAGCTCGCTACCGTTGGAGGTGGAAATCGTGGCTAAGGCAATAAGAAAGCACTGGTCGGTGGAAAACGAGCTGCATTGGGTATTAGATGTCACTTTTCGAGAAGATGCTATCTCACTCAAAGATCCTGATGGGGCTGCACAAATGGCGCTTTTTAACCGAATTGCATTAAGTGTGATTAAACAGAATACCAGTATAAAAGACAGTCAGGCGGCTAAACGTCGAAGAGCCATTTGGTCAGGGGAATTCCGTAGTCAACTGATCTTTGATTAAATTAAATACAAAGTGGAATCCCGCCCTGACTTTTGGTGATTAAAGTTTTTATCTGTTTTTTCCGGGGTACGCTTGGCCTCTTTATCCAGCTTTTAAAACCACACTGACAGATAAAAAAGGCTTTTCTGAATGCCTGTTTTATCATTGATGAAAACTCAACGTTGGTAATCAAGGTGTTAACAGTCAGCAATATAAAGGATGGTTTATAGATTAAAACCATCCTTTAAACTGGACAGGATAATGCTTTCGGAGGAGAAATAGACGTTACGGCATTTAACCTCTGGCTATTCCCGTTTTTTTACGGCATCTATCTACATCTTTCAGCAATTGGTTGACATGATCATCACCAAACAGGGTTTCCAGAGTGGTATTCAATTTACGTCGCCAGTTAGGATATTCCATGACCGTACCTGGAATATTGACCGGTTTATCCATATCCAGCCAATCTTCGGGTTGCAGGCCCAGTAGTGCGCAGGCACTGTGGGCGATATAACGATGTAGCCCTTGGTTTATTATCGGTGACATGTCTACCTCTTTTGCCATGTGGCCGATATGTTCCGGGATACAGCCGTAGCGATGTAAGCCTTCTAATAACCCTTGTTTGCTCGCTTGACGGTCAGTATGTAACCCTTGAAGCAGGTCTTTATCAGGATATAACTTGAGTGATTCCCCAAGTGTCAAATCGGCGCTTTGCCAAAATCCACGCAAGGTCGGTAAATCATGGGTGGTGATGGTCGCCATTGCTTGTATCGGGTAATCCTCAGGCGCACGGTATTCTCCATTGCCATGACGCTCAAAGTAGAGCACTTTATAAGAATAGACACCGCTGTCGCGCAGTTTGCCGACAATCTCTTCCGGTACAATTCCCAAATCTTCACCAATAACCAGACAGCGATGGCGTTGGCTTTCTAATGCCAGAATGGCCATCAGATCATCAACCGGGTAGTGTACATATGCTCCTTTGTCGGCGGTTTCGCCATAGGGAATCCACCAGAGCCTGAGCATCGACATCACGTGGTCAATGCGTAGCGCGCCGCAATAGGTCATATTGGTGCGCAGCAGCTGAATGAACGGCTGGTAAGCCTGGGCTTGCAAAACATGAGGATTCATGGGGGGGAGGCCCCAATTTTGACCCAGTGGTCCAAGAGCATCCGGTGGCGCTCCCACTGATGCTTTAGTGCAGTAGACAACCCGGTTGCACCAGGTTTCCGATCCGCCTTCCGCTACGCCAACGGCCAAATCACGATAAAGCCCAATCGGCATGCCGCTTGTTTGGCTTTGTGCAAAGCAGTCTGCAAGTTGCGTATCGGCCAGCCACTGTAACCAGAGGAAAAATTCCACTTCCTGCGGGTGAGACTGGCAAAATGTTTGTACGGCTTCGTTGTGCGGATCGCGGTATTTTTCCGGCCATACCGGCCAGCCCCAATAGGAGTTATCTTCGGCATATAGTCGGCAATGCAGAGCGTCATAAGCGGCTTGATAGTAGAGACATTCACCGCCCTGAATGACAAATTGGCGGAAAGCGGTTTTTGATGAATCATGTTCTGGGCGTGTACTGAATTGTTGATGTGCCAGACGCAGTGCCGCCATTTTCAACGCCATCACTGTGGTGTAATCCACCCACTTTGTACTGCGGGAATACTGTAATGCCCGTTGAGTCTCTGGTGATTGCCACCAACTCTGTGCTTCTTCACTGAGTTTGAAATCTTCAACCTGATTAACGTCAATGTAAAGCACGTTAAGCCAGTTGCGTGAAGAGGGGCTATAGGGACTGGCGCTTTCTGGCATGGCAGGGTGCAACGCATGTAATGGGTTCAACCCGATGAAAGCGCCTCCACATGCTGCTATCTCTTTCAGCATGTGTTTCAGGTCGCCAAAATCGCCGATTCCCCAGTTGTTTTCTGAACGCAGGGTGTAGAGTTGCACACAGGCGCCCCAAAGTTTTTCTCTCCTTAGTAGAGCGTCTGGTTCGTAGCAGCGTTTGGGCGCCACGATAATCCGCATGGACCAGCATTGGTTTTCTTGTGTCAAAGTAAGGTGATGGTAGCCCAGAGCAAGCGTATCAGGTAGCGTTAATATGTGGCGGCAATGCCCCTGAAATACCTCTCCTTGTTCTGTCTGTATCTGCCATTGGTAGTGCTCTTCATCTTTCAGGGCGATAGCGAAGCGCTCGCCTTGAGTAAAAACTTTTACTGTCGGCAAAGGGGAAACCGACCCGCAGGCCGGTTTGTTTTCACTTATTGCATCCAACAAGTAGTGTCGGGTCTCCGTTGGAATCGCTTGCGGTTTACCATAAGCATTAATATAGCTGGCGACAATGCCAGCCTCGGTCGCTAAATGATCGAGGCTTTTCTCCTCCATGATTTTTCCTTATCTCTTTGCTTGCCAGATTCGTTGTTGATAATCACGGATTGTTCGGTCAGAGCTGAACATGCCCATTCGGGCGGTATTTAGAATGGCGCTGCGTGTCCAGCTTTGAGTATCGCGGTACAAGGCATCGATCCGTTTATGCGCGTCACAATAGGAGGCAAAATCAGCTAGCGCCAGATAAGGATCGCCACCTTCAATCAGACTATGTAGCAGCATATCGAATGCTCGCTTATCGCTATAACTGAACTCGCCGCTAGCCAGCGCCTTGAGTATGTTGTCCAGATGCTGATCTTCCTTGAGTAGTTTCAGCGGGTCATAACCGGCAGCTTTTAAGGCTTTCACTTCTTCTACGGTATGCCCGAAAATGAAGATATGGTCATCCCCGACCTGTTCGGCGATTTCGACGTTCGCTCCATCTAATGTTCCGATGGTCAGGGCGCCGTTTAGCGCCAGTTTCATATTGCCGGTACCGGAAGCTTCCTTACCGGCAGTGGAGATTTGTTCTGAAACATCGGCAGCCGGGATCATGAGTTCTGCGACAGAAACTTTGTAATCGGGGATAAAAGCGATCTTAATGCGATCACGGACGATCGGGTCGTTATTAATTTTCTCCGCCGCCTGATTGATGGCAGAGATAATGTTTTTTGCCAAATAGTAGCCAGGAGCGGCTTTTGCGCCAAACAGGAACACGCGCGGCACGATATCCAGCGCCGGGTTTTCCTGAATTTGTTTATAGAGCGATAGGATATGCAACAGGTTCAGATGCTGACGCTTATATTCATGCAAGCGTTTAATTTGCACATCAAAAATGGCGCTTGGATCTAGCTTAAGCCCCATCACTTTATTGACATAATTGGATAGCAGAATCTTGTTGTCTTGTTTGATAGCTCGGTACTCTTCGCGGAAAGCGGCGTCATCTGCATAGGGTTCAAGTGTTTTAAGAGCATCGAGATCATTAATCCATTCGCGATTAAGTGTGCGGTCAAGCAATCCTGACAGTGCCGGGTTACACTGTTTAAGCCAACGACGTGGGGTAACGCCGTTTGTCACATTGAGAAACTTATTCGGCCATAGTTGATGGTATTCAGGAAACAGATCCTTAACGATGAGCTGTGAGTGCAGCGCGGCTACCCCGTTTACGGCAAAGCCCGCGACGACGCAAAGATTCGCCATGCGTATCTGATGGTTATAATGTACAGCCAATTTTTCCCATACGGCTTGTTCGCCGGGCCAATTTTTGTCCACCAACTTTTTAAACCGGTAGTTAATTTCTTTAATGATGCTGTAATGGCGTGGCAGCAGGCGGCTGACTAGATCCTCGTCCCAACATTCCAAACCTTCTGGCATCAGGGTATGGTTGGTATAGGCGAAAGTATGGCTGGTTATCTCCCATGCTGTTTCCCAACTCATCTGGTGTTTATCCAGCAGAATGCGCATCATTTCAGGGATGGCGATCGTTGGATGGGTGTCGTTAAGCTGGATAACTTCATACTGAGGCAGATCTTCCATTTTGCGGCCCGCTAGCTGATGGCGACGTAGGATATCTGCGACGGAGCAGGCGCACTGGAAATATTGTTGCATCAGACGCAGGCGTTTGCCTTCCTGATGATTATCATTCGGATAGAGAACTTTTGTCAGTTTAGCGGCTTCAACACCTTGCTGTTCTGCGGCCAGAAACTGCCCGGCGTTGAATTTGTCGAGATCAAATGGCTCGGCATGGGTTGCTTGCCACAGGCGTAATGGTTGAGTAATGCCATTGCGATAACCAATGACGGGTAGATCCCAGGCTTCTCCAATCAAGGTAAAGTCAGGCGCCCAGATTTCGCGTCCATCATCGGTTATGACGACTTTGCCACCGAAATTCACTTCAACATCTAATTGAGTGTTGTGACGGAACCAGGGATAGGATTCTCGTTTCCAATTATCTGGTGCTTCAATTTGTTGCCCTTGTTCAAAGGATTGGCGGAACAGGCCGTATTGATAATTCAGACCATAGCCAATTGCCGACTGACCGACGGTTGCCATAGAGTCCAGAAAACAGGCGGCGAGCCGTCCCAAGCCGCCGTTACCTAAAGCGGGGTCGGTTTCCTGTTCCAGAAGATCGCTGAGAATAATATTTTCTTCTGCCAGGTAAGCCTGAACGTCTTCATACCAACCAAGGTTAAGCAGATTGTTTGCGGTCAAACGGCCAATCAGAAACTCCATCGAGATGTAGTTCACATGGCGTTGTTGGTCGGAATGATCGATGACAGGGCATGCGGGCAACAGCTCTGACAGGGCCGCGCTAACGGCTTGCCACCACTGATGCTGGGTCATTTCCTGTGCTGAACCGAGGCCAAAGCGCTGCCATTGACGTGTCAGCGCAGCCTGAAACTGGGCTTTATCTAATCTGGACTGTTGCATGGAGTCTTTATCCTGTAGCTGAAAAGGAAAATTTAAGCACTATGCTGAATGCTCTCAGGATCTAAAGCATCATCCTGGAGAGGTATTAGTCAGGGAGGAGTAGAAGGGCGTAGCCAGTAACTATATTTCGCATCATTTTTGCATCCATTGAGTCCATTTTATTCCAGCGGATCGATTAAGGTAATTTGCTAATCGCTTCCATAAATTATCTGTAGAAAATGGAATTTGCTGTTCAAGAATGTGATAGGGCACGCAACTTAATACTATGGGGTTCGCAAACATATTTGCAAAAGTCATCTATTTCACTAAATTTGGTTGGGTTGATTAATGACGTCAATACGGACCGTGAGATAATTATTTAATAACATCACATAGGGTTCCGACGCGGGTTTCACTTATCGCTTCTTAATGGGCACGGAAATTAATGCTTATCCCATCAAAACTGAGTCGTCCTGTTCGTCTGAATAATACAGTCTTGCGTAAGCGTCTGTTAATTAGACTGAATGAGTCGTCTAATTATCGTCTTGTGCTAATAACCAGCCCTGCTGGTTATGGCAAAACCACATTGGTCTCTCAGTGGGCTGCTGGGCAAGATAATCTGGGGTGGTATTCTTTGGATGAGAGCGATAATCAGCCGGAACGTTTTGCCAGTTATCTTATCGCGGCGTTGCAGCAGGCTACGCGGGGACATTGTGTTAAAAGTGAAGTGTTGGCCCAAAAACATCAATATGCCAATTTACCCGCGCTTTTTGCTCAATTATTTATTGAACTTAGTGAGTGGCAGCGGCCCATTTTCTTGGTGATTGATGATTACCATCTGATTGTAAATAATATTATTCATGAGGCTATGCGATTTTTCCTGCGTCACCAGCCTGAGAATCTGACGTTAACCATCTTATCGCGTAATTTGCCTTTTCTTGGGGTTGCTAATCTGCGAGTGCGTGAGCAATTGCTGGAAATTGACAGTCAGCAACTGGCGTTTGATTATCAAGAAACGCAGCAATTTTTTGATAAGCGTTTAACCACATCCCTTGACGCTGACGATTGTAAGCGCCTATGCAATGAAGTGGCGGGTTGGGCAACGGCGCTCCAGCTTATTGCGCTGTCAGCGCGGCAGTCGTGTGATGCCGCTGAACTGTCGGCTAAGCGCTTGTCAGGCATTAACGCCAGCCATCTTTCCGATTATTTGGTGGATGAGGTACTCAATCAGGTGGATAGTTCGACGCGTGAATTTTTGTTGCGCAGCTCTATCTTACGCTCCATGAATGATGGTTTGATTGTTCGTCTGACCGGTGAAGAGAATGGTCAGCAGCGCCTTGAGGAAACCGAACGTCAGGGGCTGTTTATTCAGCGTATGGATGATTCTGGCGAATGGTTTCGTTTTCATCCGCTTTTTGCTTCGTTTCTACGTCAACGCTGTCAGTGGGAAATGGCGTTGCAATTGCCGGAGTTGCATCGCGCGGCCGCAGAAGGCTGGCTGGCGCAGGGGTATCCGGGCGAGGCGATTCATCATGCCTTGGCGGCGAGTGATACTGCCATGTTACGCGATATTTTGTTGCAGCATGCTTGGTCGCTGTTTAACCACAGTGAGTTATCTCTGTTGGAAGAGTGTATGAATGCGTTGCCTTATGAGCAGCTATTGGAGAGTCCGCGTCTGGTGTTGCTCCAGGCTTGGCTGGCTCAAAGCCAACATCGTTATTCAGAGGTCAATACACTGTTGAATCAGGCGGAACAGGCGTTGCAACAGAAACAAATTGCCATTGAGCCGGATCTGTTAGCTGAATTCGATGCGCTACGGGCTCAGGTGGCGATGAACAGTGGTAAGCCGGAGATGGCTGATAAGTTGGCGAAACAAGCTTTGGCGGCACTGCTTCCTCAGAATGAATACAGTCGTATTGTTGCGACTTCCGTGGAAGGGGAAGTATTACATTGTAGAGGTGAGTTGGCTGATGCATTAGCGCGGATGCAACAAACCGAGCAGTTGGCGCGTCGTTTCCATGTTCATCACTATGCGTTGTGGGCGCTGTTGCAGCAAAGTGAGATTTTATTAGCTCAGGGATATTTGCAGACGGCTTATGAAACGCAGAGCAAGGCGTTTGAATTGATCCGTGAACAGCATTTGGAACAGTTGCCAATGCATGAATTTTTGTTGCGTATCCGTTCACAGCTTTTGTGGTGCTGGTCTCGTCTTGATGAAGCCGAAGAGGCTGCGCGTCGTGGGCTGGAGGTGTTGTCTAACTTCCAACCTCAACAGCAGTTGCAGTGTCTGACCCAGTTGTCTAAATGTTCTCTGACCAGAGGAGATATTGATAATGCCCGCCGTTATCTGGCGCGTTGTGAAAACCTGCTAAATAATGGGCAATATCATAGAGATTGGCGCACGAATACTGACAAGCTGCGAGTCATCATTTGGCAGAGTATGGACGACAAAAGCGCCGCTATTCGGTGGTTAGCGCAGACTGAGCGGCCAGAAAGCGTCAGTAATCATTTTAATCAGGGCCAGTGGCGCAACATTGCTCGTGCTCAGATTCTGCTTGGTTTGTATGATGAAGCTGAGTCCATTTTGGATACACTGAATCAACATGCGAGAGAATTGCAATTAATCAGCGATCTGAATCGTAATTTATTGTTGTGTAACTTGCTTTACTGGTATGTAGGACGCAAAAGCGAAGCGCAGAGTGCGCTTATCGAGGCATTGTCTCTGGCTAACCGTACCGGATTTATCAGCCATTTTGTCATTGAAGGCGAGTTGATGGCCCAACAGCTACGTCAGCTTATTCAACTCAATACCTTGTCTGAGCTGGAGTTGCATCGTGCGCAACGCATTCTGCGGGATATCAACCGTCAACATCGCCATAAATTCGCCCATTTTGATGAAAGTTTTGTCACTCAGTTGCTAACACATCCTGATGTGCCTGAGCTTATTCGCAATAGCCCGCTGACACAGCGTGAGTGGCAGGTGTTGGGATTGATTTATTCAGGCTACAGTAATGATCAGATTGCCGCAGAGTTGGATGTAGCGACGACAACTATCAAGACGCATATACGGAATCTGTATCAGAAGCTAGGAATTGCGAATCGCCAGGAGGCGATTCAGCAAGCACAGCAACTGATGCAGATGATGGGATTAGGTGTGTGACAGATAATATTTTAAGATTTTAGCGAAACTGCCCGCCCTTTCAGATTGCGACTGCGTAGGTATGCTGACAGGGTTAGCGCGGTACCGAGTAACATGATTAACACCAGCGACTGTTTGAGCGAAAATGGCAACACCATCGCGATGAGCGAGAGAGCGGAGCCGACAGCCATCTGGACGAATCCTATCAGTGCGGAAGCGACCCCGGCTTCGTCAGAATAAGGTTCTAGCGCATAACTGGTGGCAGGCCCCATAGCAAATGCCATACCTGTACAAGCGAAAGCAACCGGCAACATGTAGCTTAACCAGTGCTGGCTGGCGGCAGTCGGCAGATGCATGCCAGAAAATAGAGACAGGCTAGCCAGCGCCATCAGAATTGCCCCTAATAGCAGGCAGCCAGGGCGCCCAATTCGATGGATGATTTTGTTGACGGTTAGGAAGGCGATCATCGCCCAGAACCCGTTGCCGCCAAAAATCAATGAAAAGGCTAACGGTGATACATGGCCCTCGGTCATCAGCACGGTGGGGGCAAATGACACATAGGTAATGACTATGCCCATAATGCCGGCGTTGACCAGGGCAAAATGCATAAACTGGGCATTACTGAGAATTTGGAAGTATTGCTTTAGCGGTAGCCCGCGAACAGTCTTAGTATTAGCGGGGCGCGTTTCTGGTAACCAGGCGGCAATGATCAGTAGTGTAATAACTGAGTAGCAAGTTAAAAACCAAAATGGCGCCCGCCAGTTGAAAATTTCGGCCAGAATACCGCCAAGTAATGGGGCGAGAGCCGGAACAATATTTAGCGTACCGTTAATGAATCCATAGGCTTTGGCGGCTTCATCACCGTTTAGGCGATCACGCACACCGCTAACGCAGACGACACTGGTACAGCAGACAGCGCATCCTTGAATAATTCGCGCGGCAATAAAAAGTTCGGGAAAAGTAGAAAGCGCTGCGATCACAGAACCGATGATATATAAGATGATACCCGTCAGGGCCACTGGCCGACGGCCGAATTTATCTACCAATGGTCCAGCGATTAACTGGCCTAGCCCCATAATTAATAAAAATAAAGAAATCGTTGACTGAATAACTTCATTGTTAACTTTAAAATCCTCGGCAATGGCAGGGACGGTAGGCAAGAATACATCGACACCTAAAGGTCCAAAAAGTGCCAGGCTAAGTAGTAGAAGAATATAATTTTGCATGTGTGTTCTTTTGATATTTCAATAATGGTGGTGGTTTTATTGGTGAATAGGCTCAGTGGAATTGATTCTTTAGTGCGACCAAAGATCTTGGATACACCAGAAATCCTACTGGCAAATCATTTCAAGCTGACGATAGGGATGTTTAAGGATTACCCACAGACTGAACCCTTTACTTTTTTTAAAGACTGAACTTTATACGAGCTATTCATTGGTGTAAACCGACTAGCTTGTATGGGTATTTTTAAAAGAATTTTATATATACCCGTCATCTTTCAAGTTGTCTCTTTGTTGGCTGCACTCGCTCACCCCGGTCACATAGTTCGCTATGCTCCCGGGGATTCACTCCCTTGCCGCCGCGATACATCTTGAAATCCATAGGGTATAGGAAAAAAATACCTGATATATCACCTCAAAAGGCTATCCCTGATAGTAATATCTGATTATTTTTAATGTCAAAATATTATAAATGCAGATAAACAATATCGCGCTGTAATAATCAGTGCGTTCTGTACTCGACATTTGAATGTCAGTCGAGAGTCTGGCTATATTCAGTGTATGAAAAGCACGCCGTTTCAGACAAATAGAAATAATCGAGAATTTTTTATTACATTTTATCACCTTTAGAAAATAACCACGCGTAAATATAAATGCTCTTAATCATCAGCGCAAAAGTCGGAAAGGGAGAGATTTTTAGTAAAGTTTTGCAGGATTTTTAATAGAATTTTTTGTCATAACCCGATAGATCAGCAGTTCTGCATGCCATTAATTAATCATTCAAAATAATAATGTATTTTATACAAAATACTTTAATTTTTTAAATGTTTTTGATGTTTTTACATGTTCTTTGTTGATCTAAATTAATTTTTAGTAAATATTCTCTTACCTGTTAAAGATTATTGTGCTTTCTTATAGTTGGAAATGATTAATTAGGGTAATGAAATGATGGAAAATGGTAAACGATTTGAAGATGTGCTTTCTCGCTTTGTTGGGAACGGCCCTTATCTGGAAATTGATGGTGAAAAGTATATCGATGCAGCTTCGGGGACATTTAACCTTCCACTTGGGTACACTAATCGCAGAATAACAGAAAAATTAAAACAGCAGATCGATAGATGTACACATCTGAGTTCAGCCTATACCCATGAAATGTCACAATATATTTTGGCTAAATTAGTTAAACATACCCCTAAGGGCATTGATAGAATATGGTTGCGTGATGTTTCCGGTTCTGGGGCGGTTGAATGTGCAATTCGTATCGCGCAAAAAGCAACAGGGCGTTCAGGAGTTATCTCTTTCTTTCTGGCTCATCATGGTCAGTCTTTAGCCACAGCGCAAATTTCGGGTAATGCTTTTAGAATTAAAGATTTTCATGTCAACATTGATGGTTCTTTAAAAGTTCCAACCCCTGCTAGTGTTATGTCAGAACTTGGACCAAATACAGAACCCAATCAATATTTTGACTTAGAACAATTTATTCAATTGGGTTCAAATGACAATATTGCTTGTCTTATTATTGAACCGATTCAAGGAAACGGCGGAAATAACGTTTTCCCCGTCGATTTTTACCGTAAGATCAGAGACATCTGCCATAAACATGACATTATTATTATCGCGGATGAAGTACAGACTGGATTTGGCCGTACCGGAACATTCTTTGCTTCAACCGGTTACGCTAAAGAATTAGAACCGGATATTATTGTTTTCGCTAAGGGCGCTGGTGGCATAGGTATTCCTACCGGTGGTGTGCTGATGCGGAGTTCATTAGATGTATTAGAGTCATTCGAACATTCCAGCACATCAGGCGCTAACCCTCTTTCATTAACAGCTCTCAACGAAATTATCGATATTATCGAAGACGAACAGGTTCTGGAGAATGTGCAACGTCATGAAGCTTATTTACGTGATGGCTTATTAGCATTACAGCATAAATACCCAGAGATTACCGGTGTTAGGGGCGTCGGTTATATGTTTGGCTTTGATACGCCATCACCGGAATTTGCGGCACAAGCGATCGCAATAGCGAATTCCCATAATTTGATCATCCGTGGTTCTCGCTATGGTAAAGGTCGTGCGCTTAAAGTTCGTCCGCCGCTAATTTGTACTCAGGAACATTTGAACGAAATTCTGCATAAACTTGATCTGACTTTTGCTGATATGACATTAAATATGTTTGACAACAAGGAGGTAGCGTAATGAAAGCACTTAAATTTAATCGGGTGTGGGATGTGCAAATCCAGGATGTTGAACCGTTACGCTGTGTTGAACCTGATGATGTCGTCGTTGATATTGCGGTGTGTGGCGTTTGTGGTACGGATGTTGGGATTATCACCGGATCTTATCCTGTTGCTATTCCGGGAACCACTCTGGGCCATGAAACAACGGGAGTTATTGCGCAAATAGGGAAGGGTGTCACACATTTTAATGTGGGTGATCGTGTTGTTATCAATCCAACCTATTCCTGTGGGCACTGTCGGATGTGTCAGACAGGCAGTCCAAATCATTGCGAGAAAAAATTGGGAACCGAAGCGGGGGTTTCCTATGACGGGGCATTTGCTGAACAGTATCTGGCTAAAGAGAGTTCACTGATAAAGCTGGATGATCATGTCAGTATGGAAGAGGCATCATTGACTGAGCCACTCAGTTGCACACTGACCGGGGTTGATAAACTGGGCATTACTCATACTAATATTCGTGCGGCGGTCGCTGGCGCAGGCCCAATGGGAATGCTCTACATTTGGGCTTTACATGCCAAAGGCGTTAAGGCTTTCATGGTCGAGAAAAACGAAAGTCGTGTTCAATTTGCCAAAGAAAATCTGCCGCCGGAATGTGAGCTGTATACTGATTTTAATGAGGCATTGGCGCAACAATATGGTGATAAATCAGCGCTTATCGATCTCTGTGTGGATACGACCGGGCAGCTAACCGAATACATTTTTGACCATTTGGCGCCTGGCGGAAAATTGTTGAATGTCGCGCTTAAAGATAAGCATGCCAATCTTGATATCTTGAAAATTGCTGATAAGAGCCTTTCCGTGATTGGTTCCATTGATTCTCTGAATAACAGTTTTGAGCGTGCTTATACCATGATCCGTGATGGTGTTATTCCAGCCGGTCGTCTGGTCAGCCAGGTTTTCGATTTTAATGATTATTTGCAGGCTTTTCTCACGGTCGGTTGTGATATTGCGTGCAAAACTCAAAAACCACTGTTTACTCCGAATTGTAAAGTGCTGATCCGTATTTCCGATCTAAAATAATGGAATGTTTCACATGGATAGATTTAATGTGATTTTTGATATCGATGGAGTCATTGTTGACAGTGAACAACTGCACTTTGATGTTCTTTGTGATTTGGCTCCTGACTACACACAGCATGCACAACCACAGCAACTTATTGGCCTGAGTTTGGAAGAAACGTTAGATTACATTGGGGTGCCAGCTCAGCGACAGAAAGAGATCACTGCCCAAATCGTCGCTGTTTACAAAGATAAGCTATCTAAAAGTTATCTTCGTCCAGGGATTTCCAGGTTGATAGCGGCCTTACAACAGCACAGTATCCCTTTTGGCTTTGTTTCTACTGCGCCGCGGGAAGTCTGTTTGGCGAATATTGGATTACTGGAATTGAGCGAAAGCCCGGCTTTAATCTCTGGTGATGATGTTGTGAGGACGAAACCTCATCCAGATCCCTATCTTGCTATGTTGAAATTGAAGTCTATGGATGTTCATCAGACATTAGTGATTGAAGATACCGATTTGGGTATTACAGCAGCAACGCAGGCGGGTATTCCCTATGTATATGCTTGGCCCCATGCTTTATCGGTTGCGGAACAGTATCAACAGGCAACTCGTATTATTGGGGCGCTGACCGATATTCCGCAATTTTCTAAAATTAATTTTGGGTAACTTAATGCTCTCCGTTAGTGTTAGTGATAGCGGAGGGCATTTTATTGACATAGAAGGAACATGAGTTGTCTGATCAAAATATTATCTCTTTGGTAAAACAACCCATTATGGCGACGCGCGCCGCTTTTTTTATTGCTGGTTTTAGTCTTGCAAGTTGGGCTCCCCTTATTCCTTTAGCTAAAGAACGGTTACAACTTGATAATGGCGCTATGGGGCTTCTAATGTTGGCATTCGGCATTGGTTCTTTCATCATGATGCCAATAGCGGGCATGTTAGCCGCACGTTTCGGTTGCCGGAACATTTTCACTTTATGTGCTTTGATCGTGCTAGTGATGTTGCCAGGGTTAAGTGTATTACCGACGCCACTGACACTGGCTTGCGCTTTATTTGTCTTTGGCGCAGGTATTGGGGCAATGGATGTTGTGGTCAATATCCATGCCGTCATGGTCGAGAAAATGGCTCAGCGGCCAATTATGTCTGGCTTTCACGCGTTATTTAGTTTGGGCGGGATCGCCGGCGCAGGATCGGTGAGTGCATTATTGTCTCTGGGAGTATCACCTCTCCAGGTGATGGTAATGGCGGTATTACTGATTATTTTATTGCTATTGCCGGTATGGGGTGGGTTATTGAACGAAGCCGAAGCGGGTAATACGCCATTCTTTGCTGTGCCTCATGGGATCGTGATTTTATTGGGCTTTCTCTGTTTTGTCGCCTATATCATGGAAGGATCAATGCTGGACTGGAGCGGTATATTATTAACCAGCGTACATAATATCAGTAGTCATCAGGCTGGCATCGGTTATACCTTGTTTGCTATTGCTATGACATCGGGCCGCTTTATGGGTGATAAGATTATTGCCCTTTATGGACATCAACGAGTTTTTATCAGCAGTGCTTTATTGGCGACTGTTGGGTTTATTCTTATTTACTCAGCATCAACCGCAATGATATTAGGACTCTCTTTCCTGATGATAGGCGCCGGATTATCCAATATAGCGCCAATGCTTTTTACCGCTTCTGGTCAACAGAAAATTATGCCTGATTCGCTGGCTGTTGCCGCGGTTTCTACAATGGGATATTCAGGGATTTTTCTGGGACCTGCAATCATTGGTGGATTAGCGCATATTGTGACATTACACGGCGCTTTTGCTTGTATTGCTTTACTCTCTATCTCCTTATTTGCAGGATATAAATTGATTAATTCGAGCGGAAGATAATAGAGGAAATTCCTATGAGTTTGTCACAATATCATTGGCTTAATGAACCATCTGATTGGCAATGTGGCAGTGATTGGCTTAATGTCATCACAGATCATAAGACCGACTTTTGGCAGAAAACGTGGTATGGCTTTGAACGTCATAATGGCCATGTTTTTGGGCGTTATGTTGAGAATGATTTCACCTTTCAACTCTGTATTGAAGGCTGTTTTGAACATTTATACGATCAAGCAGGTGTCATGCTATTAGTCGATGAGAAACATTGGCTGAAAGGCGGAATTGAATATTCTGATGGTCATGCCACGATTGGTAGTGTGCTGACACGTCATCATTCTGATTGGTCTATGGGCGTATTTCCCGGTGATTCTAGTAAATTCTGGTTACGTTTGACTCGTGAAGAGGGATATTTAAGACTGCAATATTCCACTGATGGTTTACGGTGGCCATTGTTGAGGTTGGCTCCTTTTTTTGAAGATAAACAACCTGTCTTTGTTGGTGCAATGTGTTGTTCTCCAGAACGGCACGGATTACAGGTGCGGTTTTCTGATTTCCAATTGACACCGCCAATAAAAAAACCATTGCATGATTTAAGTTAGCCAGACATGCTTTAAAGCACCCGGAGCAATATGCTTCGGGTGTTATATATTAAGTCAGATGTTTAAACTCTTTCTAAAATAAAACCGGTAAAGTCAGCAGTTGCTTCTTCTGGAAGTTCTACAAATTGTTCTTTCAGTATGTAAATACGTAAAAGTCCCTCTTCATCTGTGTTTAATTCAACTGAACCGGTCATAAAATTGAAGCTATTTACAACAAAGGATTCGGGGCCAAATGTGCGATTCTGTAAACCAAAATAAGCTGGCAACGCCCTTTGTGGTATTTTTTTTATCGATAAGCGTGCTGTACCCGTCAGTCTATATCTAACGTTAGGCTCCAACCCTGTTATTATTTGATCAATGACGCCAGAGCTGGAATAGCTTTGGATGCTAAGAAAATTAACCCCATTATCGGATAAGATTTCTACAGTTTCAGGGGCTGGGATTCTCCAGCCTTTATATCCTTCATCAAATGAGCCATTAACCAGTTCTTTATTAGTGTTTTTTGTATCAGAATAATCTGTGCGATTTAATATTTTCTTCATATCCATATATGAGTCCTTTTAAATGAATAACGATTGAATTTTATTTTTCTTAATAATTTTTTCTGTAAGTACTTTAGCAATAATGGGGGAATATTCAATCGTGTTTTTTAATTGAAGATTAGGTCTGTGATAATTAGTGTGAAAATAAATTAGGTGACGAAATTATTACGATGGGGATTTATTTTTAAATAATTGAGCTATATTCTAGTTAAAATATTACTTTGTAATTTTTAAGTTTATTTTTTCAACCTATATTAAAACACCCAGATCAGTGAACTCTGGGTGTTTAAAATATTAAAATATTAAAATATTAAAATATTAAAATATTAAAATATATCGAAGTTAAATGCTTAGGCTTTCTCTAAAATAAAACCGGTAAAGTCAGCGGTTTCTCCATCTGGGCGAGGGCCAACTTGGTCTTTCAACAAATAAACGCGTAAAAGTCCCTTTTGATCTGTACTTAATTCTACTGAACCCGTTGTAAAATCGGTGCTGTTTACAGCAAAAGAGTTGGGGCCATCGGTATGGCTCTGTAAACCAAAATAAGCTGATGAGGCCCATTCTGCTGATACGCGAGCTGTACCGGTTAGTTTATATTTAGTGTTAGGTTCTAATCCTTCGATAATTTGATCAATGACGCCTGAACCGGTAACGCTTTGGATTCTGATAAAGTGCACGCCATTTTCAGATAAGATTTCTACTGATTCAGGGGCTGGGATTCTCCAGCCGTTATATCCTTCTTCGAATGAGCCGTTTACCAGTTCTTTATGAGAATTTTTCTTGCTATCAGAATAATCTTCATTATTCAGGATTTCTTGTACGTTCATATATTAGTCCTTTTTAAATAGATAGAAATGAATTTAATTTATTTCAGCGCTTTGTTTTTCGGGTGGGCACTTTATCAATAATGGGATAATACTCAATTGTATTTTTTATTGGTGGTGAGTTGTAATTTGTATAAATTAATAAAAGAATAAATGAGTTATAAGCGCTTATCCTGATAGGTGTTTTTGTAGGCTAATTTGTTGCTCGTGGTAAAGTCTATTGTTGCAGAAATGTTATGTTGAAATATTAGTCATATTGAGAGAAAAAATAGAGTGAATAATGAGGTAATATCTATAGCTGTAATGTTAAAATATAGTATTAAAACTACATTATTAAAACGCCCGGAGTAGTGAGCTTCGGGCATTCAGATGTTAAACGTTTATATTAGGCTTTCTCGAAAATAAAACCAGTAAAATCAGCGGTAACTTCTGGTGGTGGGGACTCAGTTCCCATTGTGGTTTTTGCTAAGAAAACGCGTAAATATCCTTCTGCATCTGTACTTAATGTTACAGAACCGGTGATAAATTCCGTGGAGTCTACAACAAAAGTGTTATGATTAAAGGTATCATTATGTAAACCAAAAATAGCTGGGAAGCCGTCGTCTATTACGCCTATGGTGGGTGATATGCGCGCTTTACCTGTTAGCTTATATTTAGTGTTAGGTTCTAATCCTTCTATAATTTGAAAGATGGCATCAGACTTAGGGTGGATTCTAAGAAAGTTAATTCCATTCTCAGATAAGATTTTTACCGTTTCGGGGAATGGGATTATCCAGCCTTTATATCCTTCATCAAATGAGCCATTAATCAATTCTTTATCAGAACTTTTCTGACCAGAATAATCTATATTATTCAGAATGTCTTTTATATTCATATGTTAATCCTTTTAAAATTGATAGTAATAAATTTAATTTTTCTTAAGCATTTTATTGCTCGGGAATGACTTTATCAATGATAGGAGGATATTCAATTGTGTTTTTTATTAATTGGGAATTGTAATTTGTATAAATTAATAAGGAATAAACAATGGGGAGTTAAATTATATACGATAAATATAGTATTTTCTATTTATTCGATATAGGTATAAACTGGATTTTTATATTCTTATTTCTGTGAGTAATATATGTATGTGTCATAAAAAAACATGCGTAAAATGGTCTTGTTGCAATAGTGTGTTGATGATTGAAATGAATTTTTAATGTTGGTTGGATTGATAGAGATAAAATATTTAATTTTATATTCAGAATAGGTCCTTTGAATAGAGATTATTTTTCAGGTGATAATGATGATGGGGAATATATTGGATTATATAACTGTCTGGCATTAGTGCCAGACAGTTATTTATATTAAATCTTATTTCGTGTAATGATTACTTGTTAAAGGCTCTTACCTAAAATAGAATTATGTTAGAACAGAGAAAATTAAATTATCGACCTAAATAGTTATCCCAATCTTTCCAGACAGGTTGTAACCCGGCTTTAATTAATACTTCCGCGACCTGATAAACAGAACGGTTATCATGCGGCATAAATTGTTCCAATTCTTCGTGACTACTCTCCGCATAACCACCGGGTTGGGTTTTAGAACCGGCACTAACATTGTTGATTGCCAGCGGTATGACGTGATCGCGGAAGAATGGAGATTCACGAGTGGAAATAGAAAGCTCAACATCTGGCGCAAATAGACGAAAAGCACAAATCAGTTGTACCAGTTCTGCTTCACTCATCAGCGATGCAGGCTCAATGCCTCCAGCACAAGGTCGCAAACGTGGGAATGAAATGGAGTAACGGCTCTGCCAATATGTACGTTGTAGAAAGAATAAATGCTCCGCCACCATATAGCAGTCTGTCCGCCAATGATTAGAGAGGCCAATCAGCGCTCCTAAACCGATTTTGTCGATTTTTGCCCGACCAAGGCGATCGGGTGTTTGTAGTCGCCAGTGAAAATCCCGTTTCTTACCCCGTAGATGATGCAACAGGTAAGCTGGCTCATGATAGGTTTCCTGATAAACCATCACACCATCTAGCCCCAGCGTTTTTAATTCTGAGTACTCTTCCTGTGTCATAGGCTGGACTTCCATCATTATTGAGCTGAAATATTCGCGGATAAGCGGCAGATAGCTGCGGAAATAATCCATACCGACCTTGCCCTGATGTTCTCCGGTGACTAATAACAGATTGTCGAAGCCCAGCGCTTTAATCGCTTCACATTCGGCAATAATTTCATCTTTATTCAGTGTCTTGCGTTTGATGCGGTTATTCATTGAGAACCCGCAATAGGTGCAGTCATTGGCACACAAATTGGAGAGATAAAGCGGTACATAAAAACCAACGGTATTACCGAAGCGTTGACGAGTCAGTTTTTGTGCCCGTTGTGCCAGTGGTTCGATATAAGATTTCGCTGCCGGAGAGAGCAAGGCCATGAAATCGTCCAGATTTAATTTGTTGCTGCTTAATGCTCGTTCAACATCCTGCGCGGTTTTGCTATTAATGCGAAGGGTAATGTCATCCCAGTCCAATTGTTGCCAGCGATAACTAAAATGGCTGCTTGTAAGATGATTCGTCATCAGAACACTCTCAGGAAATCAGTCAGCGGGCTGGATGCGACAGCATGTTGTTTTGGACTTGCCAGACCAGCTTGATAGGATAATTCGCCTGCTTCAATCGCCATCTTAAAAGCTTGAGCCATTTTTACGGGGTCTCGTGCGACGGCAATTGCGGTGTTGACTAATACAGCATCAGCTCCTAGTTCAATCGCTTCCAGCGCATGGCTTGGTGCGCCGATGCCGGCATCAATAACCACCGGCACTTGTGCTTGCTCAATAATAATTTGCAGGAAATCTCGCGTTAGTAGCCCTTGATTAGAGCCGATCGGCGCGCCTAAAGGCATGACCGCCGCGCAACCCACCTCTTCCAGACGTTTACACAAAACGGGATCAGCACTGCAATAGGGCAGAACGACAAACCCATCTTTGACCAACATTTCCGCGCCTTTAAGTGTTTCAACCGGGTCAGGCAACAAGTATTTCACATCCGGGTGGATCTCCAGTTTGATCCAGTTGGTTGCCAGTGCTTCACGGGCCAGACGGGCGGCAAACAGGGCCTCTTCTGCGGTTTTGGCCCCGGAAGTATTTGGCAGCAATTTGACGCCAAGTTTTTGCAATGGCGCCAAAATAGCGTCATTGCCGCTCTGCAAATCAATGCGTTTCATTGCCATCGTGACAAGCTGACTGCCGGAGGCGGCTATAGCCTGAGTCATTACATTTGCATTGGCGAATTTGCCTGTACCGGTAAATAGACGGGAATTAAAAGTCGTATCAGCAATTTTTAACATATTAACCTCCAGCAATAGCCTGAAATAAAAGGATATTGTCTCCATCATTGATCTGATGCGTATTCCACTCTGAACGCGGAATAATGGTTTGATTAATAGCCAGTGCCATTCCCGGTTGTGTTTGTTCAAGTTGTTCTAGCAATTGCTGTATAGCCAGAGGAGCCATAAGCTCCATCGGCTGGTCGTTTACCGTAATTTTCATGCAATATCTCTGCAAATCGGGCATTGTTGCGACGGGTTAAGTTGTAGTGTGCTCCAGCTTTGCTGTTTACCATCAAACAGTCGGAGCTTGCCGCTTAACGGGGAAGGAAGCCCGGTTAACATTTTGATGGCTTCCAATGCCTGTAATGTGCCGATGATACCGACTACCGGACCTAATACACCCGCAGTCCGGCAATTTCGTAGTGGTTCTTCCTGTTCAGGGTAGAGACAGCTATAGCAGCCATGAAGATAAGGGGGTTCAAATACCATAAGTTGACCGCTAAAACCGACCGCACTGCCGCTAATTAATGGTTTTCGCGTTGCCACACAAGCCGCATTGATAGCGTGGCGGGTTGTCATGTTGTCACTGCAATCGAGAACCAGATCGACTTGTTCCACGACTGTTGTCAGAGATTCCAGATCCTGACGTTGATTAAGGACCATTGTTTTTATCAGTGGATTCAATGCATTGAGTTGATTGGCTGCAAGATCAGCTTTTGCGGCAGGGATCTCTTCGGTGCGGTAAAGTATTTGCCGTTGTAAATTGGAAATGTGCAATTGGTCATCATCAGCGAGATAAATTGTTCCCACACCGGCCCCGGCCAGATAGAGAGAAGCGGGAGCGCCTAGTCCTCCCAGTCCGACAATCAGTACGCGGCTGGATTTCAGTTTTTCTTGCCCTTCCGGGCCAATATCTTCGAGTAACAGTTGTCGGCTGTAACGCATAAATTCTTGATCATTCAACATAAGAACCTCTCTATCCCTTCAACTCAATGCCTTCAACCAGATGAAGCAGTTGGGCGGTCGCCTGACGCCAATCCTTTGCTTTGGTAATGGCACTCACCAGCGCCACACTGCCGACTCCCGTTGCCATGACATCCGGTACGCGTTCAAGAGAAATACCTCCGATAGCGACAGTAGGATAGTCTGGTGTGTTTTCTACCTGCCGTTTCAGGGCTGCCAGTCCTTGCGGGGAAGATGGCATCTCTTTGGTCGTGGTTGGGAAAATGTGGCCGAGAGCGATATAAGATGGACGTAGGGATTTTGCTCGTGCCAGCTCTTGTTCATCGTGGGTAGAGATTCCTAACCGCAATCCCGCTGTTTGGATGGCGTTCAGATCAGCGATGACTAAATCTTCCTGCCCAAGATGAACACCATAAGCGCCATGTTTTATTGCCAGTCGCCAGTAGTCGTTAATAAACAGACGAGCGTTATATTGGCGGCCGAGCATAATGGTTTGTTGAATCTCTTCTTCTACCTGATCTTCTGGCAGATCTTTAATTCTCAACTGAATTGTGGTGACGCCTGCTTTTAACAAACGGGAAATCCACGCTAGCGAATCCACGACCGGATACAGGCCCAATTTGTATTCAGTTGGGGCAAATGGCGCGTTAGGCAGATTGTTCATGGGATACATCCTCTGCGCTGTGATACAACTCGCTGCCGTGGGCGCGGAATGCTTCAGACATCTGTTCCATACCTGCGGCGTAATCGCGTACTTCCTGAGAAATCTTCATAGAGCAGAATTTAGGCCCGCACATAGAACAGAAATGGGCAACTTTGCCGGAGGCTTGTGGCAGCGTTTCATCGTGATAGGCGCGAGCAGTGTCGGGATCGAGCGCCAGATTAAATTGATCTTCCCAGCGGAATTCAAAACGTGCTTTAGACATGGCGTTATCGCGAATTTGTGCGCCGGGATGGCCTTTGGCGAGATCGGCGGCATGAGCAGCGATTTTGTAGGTAATCAGCCCTTGTTTGACATCATCTTTGTTTGGCAAACCGAGATGTTCTTTTGGCGTCACATAACAGAGCATGGCGCAGCCAAACCAGCCAATCATGGCTGCGCCGATACCGGAAGTGAAGTGGTCATAACCCGGTGCAATATCTGTCGTCAGTGGGCCAAGAGTATAGAAAGGGGCTTCGTGACAATGCTCTAATTCTTCCGTCATATTGCGGCGGATCATCTGCATAGGAATATGCCCAGGACCTTCGATCATCACTTGAACATCATATTCCCAGGCAATTTTGGTCAGTTCACCTAATGTGTGCAGTTCTGCAAACTGCGCTTCATCATTAGCATCTTGAATAGAACCGGGGCGTAGACCGTCTCCTAATGATAGGGAAACATCATAAGCGGCGCAGATTTCACAAATTTCACGGAAATGTCGGTAGAGGAAGTTTTCTTGATGATGAGACAGACACCATTTCGCCATAATTGAACCACCGCGGGAGACAATCCCGGTGAGGCGTTTGGCTGTCATCGGTACATAGCGCAGTAATACACCGGCATGAATGGTGAAGTAATCGACACCTTGTTCCGCTTGTTCCAGCAAGGTATCGCGGAACATTTCCCAGGTGAGATTTTCCGCGACGCTATTGACTTTCTCCAGTGCTTGATAAATAGGAACTGTACCGATAGGAACCGGGCTATTACGTAAGATCCATTCGCGGGTTTCGTGGATATAACGGCCTGTGGAGAGATCCATGACCGTATCTGCGCCCCAGCGAGTAGACCAGATTAACTTTTCTACTTCTTCCTCAATAGAAGAGGTGACGGAAGAATTACCGATATTAGCGTTAACCTTCACCAGAAAATTGCGGCCAATAATCATCGGTTCTGATTCAGGGTGATTAATATTGGCAGGAATAATAGCCCGACCGGCTGCGACTTCCTGACGGACAAATTCTGGGGTGATATTTTCCGGCAACTGAGCGCCAAAACTTTGTCCGGCATGTTGTTGGCGTAACACATCACCGTGGATACGTTCACGTCCCATATTTTCCCGCAGTGCGATAAATTCCATTTCCGGCGTGATGATGCCTTTACGGGCATAGTGCAGTTGAGTAACGCATTTGCCTTCACGGGCTTTTAATGGATGGGGGCGATGATTGAAACGTAAATGATCGAGACCGGCATCCGCCAGGCGTTGCTGAGTAAAATCGGAGCCGAGGGCGGCGACAGGTTCAGTATCTTGGCGTTCATTGATCCACGGTTGGCGTAGTTTGGTTAACCCTATATGTACATCCAGTTTGGCATTAGGATCGCCATAAGCGCCGGAAGTATCATAAACCGGAATGGCTTCGTTTTCTTCATACTGAGGTTCTTCTTTGGTTCCGCCAATTAACGTGGGTGATAACTGAATTTCGCGCATTGGAACTTGGATATCGTCACGGGAACCTTGAAGATAAATTCGTCGTGAATTTGGGAATGTCACGCCTTGAATAGAATTAATAAATTCCTGAGCAGCATCGCGTTGAGCTTTACGCGGGCGTGCCGGATTAGGCTTTGGTGAAATATCGGTTGTAGGGATAAAAGTATTATGAGACATAGCAAATTCCTAACTGTGTTATTGGGAAAGTTGCTTGTCTGGAGCTCGCAGGGAGTAATGGTTGATGGCTGGACAGGCCCGTAAAAAATTGGGTGGGCTGACAGCGGTTGATTACTCTTGTTCCCTTCGCGGGTATTAACCCGATCAGGTTCCGCGGATCCCGAATTAACGGTCTCAGCCTGTGTATGCTGCGATAAAACAGCTTACGCTAGGCACTCCGACAAGAAAGCAAACAGTAGTATAGAAGGGATTATGAAAACTACAACCCTTACTGATTGAAAGTATTTACAGTGACTAGGTTAATTGTTTTTAGCTATGTTGCTGATTGTTTTGTGATCGATTTCTCATGTTTATTAATTTTTTAGTGAACAAATGGAAAAATTTCCTTATGTTAAATAATGTTTTGCTGAGCGTTAATTTTTTAATTATAACTTGTTAAGAAAATAAGGTATGAAAAACTTTGACTCTTCTAAGGTGGTTGAAATTAAATCACCATTGTCAGGTTGGGTTGTTTCATGAAGATGGTGGACCAATGTTCGATATATTTCATGCCTATTTTGTACTTAACTATATTTGTCAAATTTTATATAAAATGTCTAATATGTATTTCGATATTTATGAGGAAGAAATTAGATTACGATTTAATACTGCATTGAAAAAATTTTTGGATACAAAAGAGATAATAGATCATCTGGCGGGAATTTAGTCCAATTTTTTCGATCTGAACATCCAAGATTAACGGACAGATAAGTAATCGATATTTTGATAAGGAGGGATATTATTATGCGAATGCAGGTTAAAACTCATTGAAATGAATGGCTTTCATAAAGTAGTTGTTGTAAATATAATATTTGATCGTTTTTTATTTTCTGATCTTTTATTCTTTAGGCTCTTCTATTAATGCATTCGATAAAGATTTGCCTGAGGAAATCTGAGACAATGTTTTTTGTAACTTGGTAGAAATACTATACCTTGACAATGAGTGGTAATGACTAACTGATAAAGACAGAGAAACAGATTGTGGCAAAGAAAGAAAAACAGCCTCACCATGATTCGTTATTCAAGCATTTTTTAACGCAGCCCGAAACGGCCAAAGAGTTTTTATCCCTTTATCTGCCCGAAGAGGTTCAGTTGTTGTGTGATTTAGCCACATTGAAACTGGAGTCCGGCAGTTTTGTGGATCGGCATTTACGTCAACTGCACAGTGATGTGCTGTATTCGGTTGAAACGGTCCGGGGACAGGGCTATATCTATTGTCTGATTGAGCATCAGTCCACCCCTGACCCGCTGATGGCCTGGCGGCTGATGTATTATGCCATGTTAGCAATGGCGGCCCACCTGAAGAAAGGCCATACTGAACTCCCTTTGGTGGCGCCGCTGCTGTTTTATCATGGGGAGGTTCGGCCGTATCCTTACTCAAACCGGTGGCTGGATTGTTTTACGCTCCCTGAGCAGGCTGCCCGCTTATACCATCAGGCGTTTCCGTTGGTGGACGTCAGTGTACTCAGCGATGAAGAGATCCTGACGCATAAAGGCGTTGCCCTGATGGAACTGGTGCAAAAACATATTCGCTGCCGGGATATGCAGGAATGGCTCCTCCAATTGGTGGAACTCTTGAATGCAGGGTATAATACAACTGAGCAGCGTAATGTGGTGTTACGCTATATTTTACTGAATGGACATACACCGGATCTCTCCCAATTTGTCCATCAACTGATTGAACAATCTCCGGAGCATGAAACGATGCTGATGACTATTGCAGAACAGCTTGAACAAAAAGGGCTTGAGCGAGGTATCAAGCAAGGTATTGAGCTAGGTCGAGAAGAAGGTAAACTGGAAACGGCTCGTGCCTTATTACGGCATGGCGTGAGTTTGGACATTATTGTCACCAGTACCGGACTGAGCCGGGATAAAATTGAAATGTTAAAGCATTAAATTAATCTTCTCTTTTACAGTAAAATGCCGATATTCAAGATCGGCATTTTTGTTCTTATTTATAGGGAGAGAAATGACACCTTAAGAGCATAGGGAACGCGATTAGGTGGGTTGTTTGCGGAAACAAAATGACTTGTTCTGTTTCGTCAAGACCTCAATTTTATTGCAATATTCTCCCCAGCAATTGGGTTGCCTGTTGAAAGATAACGGGTATAGATAGGATTATGGAAACCATAAACCCATTACTGATCGAAAGCATTTACAGTGACCAAGTTAATTGTTTCCAGCCATATTGTTGTGCTTCGGCTTTTAAACGGGCATCGGCATTGACTGTAATGACTTCGTCGGCAAACTGACACATTGGGAGATCATTAATTGAATCACTGTAAAAGCGGATAATTTCAGGATAGCTATTTTGCTGTTCCAGCCACTGTTTTATCCGTTTTACTTTACCTTCACGAAAAGTCGCAATGCCATCTATTTTGCCGGTATAACAGCCATTTTCCATTACCATATCAATGCCCAGTGCCGTGTGAATGCCCAATTCGGTAGCAATCTTTTTTACAATAAAAGAGACAGTAGCTGAGATAACAATGATTGGAATTTGTTGCTGTTGATATTCCGTAATTAGGGATTTGGCTTGTGGATAAAATCGCGGTTTAATTTTTTCGTTAACAAATTCAGTCAGCCAAAGATCAACTTGTTCTTGTGGAATTTGATGCAGTGTTTGCAGACTAAATGCCAGATAACCACTCATATCCAGTGAGCCTGCGCCGTAATCCGTCGTCATTTTTTTATCTGCTTCAATAAAGCTTGGATCGGTAATGATGCCTTTTTCCCATAAAAACGCGGTCCATATAGCGCTGGAATCACCGGAAATTAAGGTGTCATCCAGATCAAACACGGCAAGCAGTTGTGGCATGGTGTTGTGCTCCTCGGGCCAAAGAATATTAATAGTTGAGAATAATGCCTATTACTGTCAAAGCGGGCAATACGATCTTGACGATAATAATAAAGCACGCTTTTTTGATTAAAAAGTGTATGATTTATACAGATATTAAAATTAAGATGTCATAGTGATGATGCAACAACAAATTACAGGTACAGAACGTGGCTGGTGGGTTATCAGCGATGAAAATCGTATTTGGCTCCCTAAAGGCGAATTACCTTTTGGAATGGCAACTCAATGGTCACTACAAGAAAAAATAGCCTTGCCTATCGGTGAGTGGCAAGGTGAGAAAGTTTGGCTTATTCGTCAGAAAATGGCTGCAAATATGGTTTCTTTACGGCAGATTGTTAAAAGTGATCGTGGCTTGTTTCAATTAGCTGGCCGAGGAGTGCAATTGGCGGAGTTTTATCGCTCTCACCAATATTGTGGTTATTGCGGTAATAAAATGTACCATTGTGTCAGTGAATGGGCTTGTCTGTGTCATCACTGCCACGAACGTTATTATCCGCAGATAGCGCCTTGTATTATTGTCGGTATTCGTCGGGATGATCATATTTTGTTGGCTCAACATCAGCGCCATCGTGGAGGCATTTACACCGTACTTGCGGGATTTGTCGAAGTCGGTGAAACACTCGAAGAAGCTGTGGCTCGTGAAGTGATGGAAGAGAGTAATATTAAAATTCGCAACTTACGTTATGTGGCTTCTCAACCGTGGCCTTTTCCTCATTCATTGATGATGGCATTTCTGGCTGATTATGACAGTGGGGAGATTCGTCATGATCCGAAAGAGCTGATTAGTGCGGATTGGTATCACTATGAGCAACTGCCATTGATTCCACCACCCAATACTATTGCTCGTCGGTTGATTGAAGATACGATTGTTCTGTGCCGAAATGCGTAATCTACAGTTTGGCGCAATTCAACGGGAGAGATCTACCTGTCATGTTACAATGACGCCTAATCAATTGTAGTCAGATTATATTGCGGCCAATAAATAGATGGAGCCTGCCATGAATGAGCTGAAAAACGACCGTTATTTGCGAGCTTTATTACGTCAACCCGTTGATGTTACACCTGTTTGGATGATGAGACAGGCCGGTCGTTATTTGCCTGAGTATCAAGCTACCCGTGCTGAAGCCGGTGATTTTATTTCTCTATGTAAAAATACGGAACTTGCCTGTGAAGTCACTTTGCAACCTTTACGGCGCTATCCGCTAGATGCAGCGATTCTCTTCTCTGATATTCTCACCATTCCTGATGCTATGGGGCTGGGGCTCTATTTTGAAGCAGGTGAAGGTCCGCGTTTTAAATCTCCCATTTTAAATCGTGCCGATGTGGAAAAACTGTCGGTGCCTGATCCGGAAATGGAGCTGGGTTATGTGATGGATGCAGTACGTGCGATTCGTAAGGCACTGGCGGGTCAGGTTCCTTTGATTGGCTTTTCCGGTAGTCCGTGGACACTGGCGACTTATATGGTGGAAGGTGGCAGCAGTAAGGCATTCACTAAAATCAAAAAAATGATGTATGTCGAACCTGCCGTAATGCATCTATTGCTGGATAAGCTGGCAGACAGCGTTATTCTTTATCTCAATGCTCAGATTAAAGCAGGCGCTCAGTCTGTAATGGTTTTTGATACTTGGGGCGGAGTGCTGACGGGGCGGGATTATCGGGAATTTTCCTTGCATTATATGCACAAGATTGTTGATGGCCTGATCCGTGAAAATGAAGGTCGTCGTGTGCCGGTGACACTGTTTACTAAAGGTGGCGGACAATGGCTGGAAGCAATGGCTGAAACCGGTTGTGATGCGCTTGGTCTGGATTGGACGACAGATATTGCCGATGCACGTCGTCGTGTGGGAAATAAAGTTGCTTTGCAGGGCAACATGGACCCATCCATGTTATACGCTTCTCCAGAGCGCATTGAACAGGAAGTTTCGACAATTTTGCAAGGTTTTGGCGCGGGTTCTGGTCATGTCTTTAACCTTGGTCATGGTATCCATCAGGATGTACTGCCGGAACACGCAGGTGTATTTGTTGAGGCTGTACATAACCTTTCAACTAAATATCATCAGTAAGAATATGATTAATACGAAAGCGCTACGTCAGGAACAAATAGCAAAGGCTCAACAGGTTATCCTCTATGATGATTTTCCCCTGCCTAAATTGATTGCTGGTGCTGATGTAGGCTTTGAACAGCAAGGGACGATCACCCGCGCAGCGATAGCAATTCTCTCTTATCCTGCCCTTGAACTGGTGGAATATCAGATAGCCCGAATTGAAACTACTCTGCCTTATATTCCCGGTTTACTCTCTTTCCGTGAATACCCTGCATTAATGGCTGCCTGGCAGTTGTTGAAACACATACCTGATCTGGTGATGGTGGATGGTCATGGCATTGCTCATCCACGCCGTTTAGGTGTTGCCAGCCATTTTGGTTTATTAGCAAATATACCTACAATTGGTGTGGCAAAACGTCGTTTATGTGGTGAAAGTGAACTATTGGGAGAACAGCCCGGCAGTTGCCAACCTTTGATTGATAAAGAAGAGCAGATTGGTTGGGTATGGCGGAGTAAAAAACGTTGTAATCCGTTGTATATTTCTACAGGGCACCGAGTCAGTCTTGATAGTGCGTTGTTATGGGTGGAACGTTGTATGAAAGGCTATCGTCTGCCTGAAACAACCCGTTGGGCAGATGGCGCAGCCTCAAATAGGTCGTTTTTTGAACGAATGATACAGAAAAATCCTTAAATTCGGTGTAAGCGTGTGGATATTCTTGAATTTCAGGTAAACTGCGGAGCAAATTGTGCATAATGAGTAAAAACTAATGTTACGAAACCCGATACATTTACGGCTGGAAAAACTTGAAAGCTGGCAGCATCTGACCTTTATGGCAAGTCTGTGCGAACGGATGTATCCAAATTACCAGATGTTCTGTCTTCAGACAGCGTTTGCAGAACCGGCTCTTTACCGCCGTATTCTGGATTTGGTGTGGGAAATATTAGTTGTAAAAGATGCCAAAGTGAATTTTGATAATCAGCTGGAAAAGTTGGAACAAGCTATTCCCTCAGCGGATGATTACGATATTTACGGTGTGTACCCGGCGATTGATGCATGTATTGCATTAGGGGAAACTGTTCATGCTCGTCTGAGTGGTGAAACATTGGAGCATGCAATTGCAGTGAGTGAAATTTCAATTCGCACCGTTGCTATGCTTGAAATGACTCAGGCCGGGAAAGAAATGACCGATGAAGAACTGAAAATGTTACCTGCTATTGAACAAGAGTGGGATATCCAATGGGAAATTTATCGCTTATTGGTTAGCTGCGAAGAGCGGGATATTGAGTTGATTAAAGGATTGAAAGCTGACCTCCGGGAGTCAGGAACGAGTAACATTGGCATAAATTTAACGCAGTAAAGTGAAAAAACGTGATTTAATGCTTTAAATGCCATGTTCAAAGGCTTCACTTTTGCCCCCACTCTGTTCTACATTTGGAGGGTGAAAAGAAGTGGCTATCGGTGCGTGTATGCAGGGGTGCTGTCATTCGGCATATCCGTCGCACTCGATGCTTTGCAAACGATAAACACACTGTAAGGATAATCTATGAATAAGACTGAATTAGTTGATGCAATCGCAGAAAGCACAGACCTGACTAAAGCTCAGGCAAAGGCTGCTCTGGAATCAACTTTGAATGCAATCACCGAATCCCTGAAAGCGGGTGATTCAGTACAACTGGTAGGTTTTGGGACTTTCAAAGTTAACCATCGTGCAGAACGTACGGGTCGTAACCCGCAAACCGGTAAAGAAATTACAATCGCGGCTGCAAACGTACCTGCTTTCTCTGCTGGTAAGGCTTTGAAAGACGCAGTTAAATAATTTCATTGCAAAAAAGAAAAAATAGAAGGGGTATTATTTATCCCCTTTTGTTGGTTCGTCAGGGGCTGATGACACTAGGATTCGTCTTCGCGCTCAGCGCCTGTACCAATCAACCTAAACAACCCTCTTTCAGCGCAAGTGGATTCATTGCAGATGATGGCGTTGTCCGCTTGTGGCGTCTCAACGATCAGGATAGTAAACCTCGGGTGCTGATGAGTGTTTACAGCCCCTACCGTAATGACAATACCGTCGTGACTTTTTATGAATATAAACAGGGCGATTTGCGCCAAATTCGTCGTGAAATTTTGAGTAATAAAAATCCACTGTCTGAACAACTTCGTTTGGATAAATCCGGTGAGGTGATTTTTATGCAAAAGCAGTCGAAAGCGCGGCGTGAGCTACTTTCCAGCGATGATATTGTTCGTATGCAGTTTGACGCTAAACGAACGCTTGAATTAAGTGACGCGTTGATCGTGGGAAATGTACGTTTGATGCAAGGGCACTGGAATAACGGTAAAGTCACTACCTGTGCAGGTGAAACGATTTCTGTAGAGTTTGAACCTTACGCGAGGTCATGGCTTGAACAGCGCAAAAAAAGCAGCTACGGCCAATTAACCATAGCCTGGTTGGAAGCGCCTGTTGGCCGCGAATTATTGTTGGTAGCCAATAATGACTTTTGTCGTTGGGAACCGACGAAGGACAGCCTCTGACCTTCGTCAGTTTTATGATTACTTCAATCGGTTAATTGCTCGATATCCGATATCCTTACGGTAAAAACAGTTATTCCATTCAATCTCTTCTGCTTGTTGGTAGGCATTTTTCTGTGCATCTATAATGGTTTCACCCAATGCTGTAACACACAGAACGCGTCCACCGGCGGTAATAACTTCACTACCTTTCACTGCCGTACCTGCATGGAAAACCTTGCTACTTTCATTTTCTTGTTGGGGCAAGCCATGAATAATATCCCCTTTGTGATAATCAGCAGGATACCCGCCGGCAGCGAGTACCACACCCAGAGCAGGGCGTTCATCCCAATGAGAAGTTTTACCCGCAAGCTCTCCTTTTGCGCCAGCTAGACAGAGTTCAACAAGATCAGAGCGCATACGCATCATGATGGGTTGAGTTTCCGGATCACCAAAGCGACAGTTAAATTCAATGACTTTTGGTTCGCCATTTTCGTTGATCATCAAGCCGGCATAAAGAAAACCGGTATAGACATGCCCCTCAGCAGCCATACCATTAACGGTAGGATAAATAATCTCTTCCATAATACGCTGGTGGATTTCATCGGTGACGACCGCAGCGGGAGAATAGGCTCCCATACCGCCGGTATTTGGACCCGTATCACCGTCACCTATGCGTTTATGATCCTGACTGGTCGCCATTGGAATAACGTTCTTGCCATCGACCATAACGATAAAACTAGCTTCTTCACCCGTTAAAAATTCTTCAATAACAATACGGTGGCCTGCATCACCAAACGCATTTCCTGCTAGCATATCTTTTATGGCGGATTGGGCTTCTTCCTGTGTCATCGCAACAATTACACCTTTACCCGCAGCCAGCCCGTCAGCTTTTATAACAATAGGGACGCCGACTTTATCCAGGTAAGCAAGAGCCGGTTCGATTTCTGTAAAATTCTGATAAGCCGCAGTTGGGATTTGATGGCGCGCCAGAAAATCTTTGGTGAAGGCTTTTGAACCTTCTAATTGAGCGGCCGCCTGAGTTGGGCCAAAAATAGTTAACCCGGCTTTTTGGAATGCATCAACAATGCCCATCACCAATGGCGCTTCAGGACCAACGATAGTCAGCCCAATATCATGGCTTTGTGCAAATACCAACAAGCCGTTGATATCTGTCGCTGAGATGTCAATATTTTCGAGATTGCTTTCTAGAGCCGTTCCCGCATTTCCTGGAGCGACATAGACTTTATCAGCTAAAGGAGATTGGGCTGCTTTCCATGCCAGAGCATGTTCGCGTCCACCACCACCAACAATTAAAATATTCATCAGATTAACTCCTGCTTATTGATTAGTGGCGAAAGTGGCGCATGCCGGTGAAAATCATAGCAATACCGTGTTCATCAGCCGCGGCAATCACTTCGTCGTCACGGATTGAACCGCCGGGTTGGATAATGCAACTCACGCCGACAACTGCGGCGGCATCAATACCGTCACGGAATGGGAAAAATGCGTCAGACGCCATTGCACATCCCTGAACTTCCAAGCCTTCATCGGCTGCTTTGATCCCTGCAATTTTTGCGGAATAGACACGGCTCATTTGGCCTGCGCCAATACCGATGGTCATATCATTTTTTGCGTAAACAATGGCATTGGATTTGACAAATTTAGCAACCTTCCAGCAGAACAGAGCATCTTTCATTTCTTGCTCAGTAGGTTGACGTTTGGAAACTACACGTAAGTTAGTTGCTGCTACCATTCCAAGATCGCGATCTTGTACCAGTAGACCTCCGTTAACTCGTTTAAAATCAAGGCCAGCAATTCGGGTTTCCCATTCACCACATACCAGAATGCGGACATTTTGCTTAGTAGCCAATATCGGCAATGCCTCTTCATCCACTGAGGGGGCGATAATCACCTCTACAAATTGGCGGTCGATAATGGTTTGTGCGGTCTTAGCATCAAGTTCACGGTTGAAAGCAATAATACCGCCGAAAGCGGAGGTTGGATCTGTTTTGAATGCGCGATCATAAGCTTCGTGAATATCTTTCCCAATGGCTACACCGCAGGGGTTAGCATGCTTAACAATAACGCATGCGGACTCGGTGAATTCTTTAACGCATTCCAGGGCTGCATCTGTATCTGCAATGTTATTATAGGAAAGAGCTTTACCTTGTAACTGAGTTGCAGTTGCAATAGATGATTCAGAGAGATTTTCTTCTATATAGAAGGCAGCATCCTGATGACTGTTCTCACCGTAGCGCATATCCTGTTTTTTAATAAAATTCAAATTCAGAGTACGGGGGAAACGTCCTGATGGCTGAGTAGTATCGCCATAATAAGGAGGAACCAGCTTGCCAAAATAGTTAGCAATCATGCTGTCATAAGCGGCGGTGTGCTCAAAAGCCTTAATGGCTAAATCGAAGCGGGTCGATTGTGTTAATGACCCCTGATTGTTATCCATCTCTTCAATGATTTTTTCATAATCATTACTATTAACCACAATTGCTACATCTTTATGGTTCTTAGCCGCAGAACGAACCATAGTTGGGCCGCCGATATCAATGTTTTCAACAGCATCTGCTAAAGTGCAATTGGGTTTAGCTACGGTCTGGGCGAATGGATATAGATTCACAACCACCATATCGATCGGTGAGATTTGGTGTTGTGCCATGATTTCATCATCTTGTCCACGGCGGCCAAGGATTCCGCCATGTACTTTAGGATGCAACGTCTTAACACGGCCATCCATCATTTCAGGAAAGCCGGTGTAATCTGAAACTTCAGTAACCTTTAGATCTGATTCAGCGAGTAAACGAGCTGTGCCACCAGTGGAAAGCAATTCGACACCGCGTTGAGATAAGGCTTTTGCAAATTCAACAACCCCTGATTTATCGGAAACACTAAGCAGGGCACGACGGATTGGACGAAGCTGTTGCATTGATTTGATCCCTTGGATTTTGTAAGGCAGTAACATGTTATTGGGAAGAACCCACTATATCAGGACATAAAAAATGGGCACTGCAATAACATTTCAATATAGTCAGATAAAATCGCTTGATGATTTTAACCAACGGATTGTAACGAAAACGTTTGCGTGATGCTCGATAAATTTTCATCCAACTAGCCATTTGTGGATAAATCTGTTGGTAAGTAGGTATAAGGCGGGGTGTTGCTGTGGAATTAATCAAACGATCAATTTTTTTCAAAATAATTATTGCCAGTGCCAGAGAACTCCCTATAATGCGCCACCACTGACCGACACAACGCTGATAAACA
This sequence comes from Photorhabdus hainanensis, assembly GCF_018448965.1. Classification (NCBI taxonomy): domain Bacteria; kingdom Pseudomonadati; phylum Pseudomonadota; class Gammaproteobacteria; order Enterobacterales; family Morganellaceae; genus Photorhabdus; species Photorhabdus hainanensis. The sequence goes on from NZ_RCWD01000032.1 coordinate 68,135, forward strand.
TTGTGAGGTCGGGCAGAGAGAAAGCGAATAAGCGCTTGACTCTGCGGGCGAACAGCGTAGTATACGCAGCCCGGCTGAGCGAGAATATTAAATTTTAATTCAGCCTGCTCTTTAACAATTAATCAGACAATCTGTGTGGGCACTCACAAGACCGTATCACAAAAAAATACGTTTTAAAGTCTTGAAGAGTGAACAACAGTTAATTCATTACGAACTAATTAGTC
>NZ_RCWD01000033.1:0-67493 GCF_018448965.1 Photorhabdus hainanensis
AGTGTTAAGCTTCCTTATTTTCAGTGGGTTAACACAATGATAAGTAATGTAAAAAATTCGATACGCGGAACATATCATTCGATTAGCAAAAAGTATTTACCTCGTTATCTTGCCGAATTCTGTTTCAGGTTCAATTGGCGCTTTAACCTTAAAAAAACATTCGAACAGCTTATTTATTCATGTATCCGGGCAGCACCTATACCTGAGTATTTACTCAAGCTAGCTGAGATTCGATGGTAATCAGGAATATTTATATTCGTAGTATCAGATTATCTGAACAATCATTATCAGATAAATCTTAAAGGTAAAAAATTTAATTATTATAGAGGAATTATCAATGTTAAAATACTTCACCGCGAATAATAAGCTTAATAAAGGGAATATTTCTCCTCTCAAGAGAAAGGGATTATTAGTGGGTAGCGATAATGCGCCAATCGATATACCGGTGATAGCACATCGTTATGATAGCAATAATCAGCTTGAGCAGGCTAGCTCTTTGAGAAATAGTGACTCTGGTCAGGAGATCCCTTTTCATGATGTTGTTACGGGATTTCGTGGGGACCAAGTAACCTCTTCAGAATCGGGTTCAGGAGCTATAGGAAAGCATTGGGGGAAAAATAAATTAGACCACAATATTACCGGTATTAATGTGGTTAATGGCGCATCGGGAACTGTGGGAATAAAAATTGCCTTGCGAGATATTCGGCCCGGGTATCCGGTCATTGTCACGTCAGGAGCGTTAAGCGGTTGTACTATGGTGTATGCCGTGAAGGATAATTATTTCTTTGCTTATCATACCGGCCAAAAACCGGGCGATGATGAATGGAGAACCGGCCAGGATGGTGTTGTCACTACCGCTCAGAGTCATAAAGCGCTTTTATCGGATAGCAAACCAATTGCAGTTAATAAACAAAATAACGATTTAGTGAATATTTTTGCAGAGTATGATCAGAGTGTTATTACCTATATGGGGAAACAGGCGGTTGTGATTGATAATACCGCAGAAAATGTCAGCGTTTTTAACTATGATGAAATCAAACCCGGAAAACCCGCTATTAGAGCCGGTTATAGCTACGCGCTGTTAGCTAATGATAACGGCCAAGTGAGCGTCAAAGTATTGTCGGAGGATGCTATCGTTTCCCCTGGCAAGAACGGTAATAGTATTAAGGTTATCAATTCACTCAAAAAACGGTTGTTATAGCCTGTCCGAATTACACTCTCCGCCGTTTTATAGCGCCTAACCTGATATCCGAGATAGCTATCTCGATATTAATAAGTTGCAAGAATCGGTAATATCAGGCAGGGCTTAATTAAATAAGGGGCTGTCCTAGATAAATAACTTGATCTAGGATATCCAAATGAGAAAAAGTCGGATTAGCCAATACAAACAAAAAACGTCTTTAGGAACTCTTTGTGGCAGGGGCTACAGCCCGCACTGCGGCAGAGTTAGTGGGTGTCAACAAAACGACTTCAGATTACTATTTTCACCGCCTCAGAGTCCTTATCGCTGATTATGTCGATGAACACTCCATGTTTGAAGGCGAAGTCGAGATAGACGAAAGCTATTTCGGGGGTAAACGTAAGGAAAAACGCAGGCGAGGTTTAGCCGGAAAAATCCTTGTTTTCGGGCTTCTCAAGCGAGGAGGTAAGGTCTACGCTAAAGTGGATCTGACAACCGAGCCTGATACAGAAAATAATCAAAACTTAGAAAATCAAAATATTATTGTTGAAGTTTCCGGCATTACTAGTGCAACTTATTTACCACATATAAAAGATACGCTTACCAAATGGAAAAACAGCCAAGAGGCTATTGTTAATATAAATGGCGTCGGTATTGTTATTTCTAAAGAAAATGCTGACAAGTTAATTGAAATTAAAAATTAATTCTTATATTAGAACAACAAAAATAACGACCAATCACTTATCTAACAAATAATTATTTATTAAAAATAATTATTTTTAATATGTTTATTTGAGTTTTCTATGTTATAAACTTAATCCATTAACAACACAAATATCAATTGGCAATTTCATAAAAACAAGGATTTCCCTATTTCACTAGTATATTAAGGAGCTGTTATGCCTATATATAAAGATCAAGAAATAATTGATGAATCTGATAAGAGTAAATGGCTAAAAGATAATTCACAACGCCTCTTAGCTTATAATCAACTTCCTGACGATGATGATAATTATGATTCAGATGAAGATGAGGATGGCCCACTGCCATATGACATAATTTCCGGTCAATTTAAGACGTTAGAATATCACACAATAGCCAAATCTATTAATGAAGCAATAGACCCAGAGGTATCTTTTATTTTATATCGTGGAGTAAGCAGCAACACAGCCTTCAACATGTATAAGAATAATAGTGCAGGAGGAGAGCCTGCCAATATCAATACCCCGTCCCCCACAATAGAAAACGTTCGACAACAAGTAGGAAAAGGCGCATATTTGCCAGAGTTTTCAGTAGATGAAAGTGTATTTGATCGTTTCTCAAGGAACAGATATGGAGTAGTTGTTAAAATAAAATCAAAATATTTATCACCAGGCAGTGAAAGTGAGTCAGGCTTTGTCGCAAATAAAGATGCGCCTATAGAAATTTTAAAAACATATGACAGGACATTTGGCAAGGCTGAAAATTCCTTGCCAAACGCATCATAATTTAGGATAAAAATATCACTTTTAAAATATATTTCTGACATCAGCCTAACAGGTGATAATATGGAACATGAATATAAAGAGAAAGAAAAGCAAAAAAGACCACCATTACAGTCAAAGAATGCAACTCATGATGAAAGTAATTCATTAGAGTTAGAACTAGAGAATCATTCCAATTCCGTGACACCTGCCGATCCTCGTAACAAATGGTTTACTTATGAAGGTGATAAAGAGGCAGAGCTGACTCCAGAAAGAGTAGAAGAAATATTCTCAAATAAACAGCCTAAGATTATTATTGCCGGTGATGGTCATAATAAACCACCATTTCAATACGCAAAAAACATACCTGATGTTAATAGCAGTTTTGATGCTGGCACACTTCAACTTTATATTGAAGCAACAGATGAACAGATAAATAAAAATAAAGCAGAGTATATACCAAAAGATTTTATGGCAAAATCATGGCCATTCATGAATAAAAATAGGCGGGCTGAAATTGTTGGATGGGAGGATTCAGCATTATCCAACGCCATGAAGGAGATGTTTGATCTATCGATGACATCAATAAGTGAACCAACGAAGTTAACAGAAAAAGATATTTCTTCATTTTATGAATTCTATATGACTGCTATTCAGAGCTTTTTACCTAATTTCAAAAAATTAGGTAATGAATTAAATGAAATTATGGCAAAAGCTGGCAGTAAAGGGGAGCTGGGAAACGTTGCGCCAGAAATGCTCCATTTTACTTCTGGTACATGGCGTGATGAATATGTCAACCCAACGTTAGCAGAGAAAATTGCAAAACATGCCTCTGAAAAAGAAAATCATACATTTGTTGTCTCCATAGGAGATGCTCACCTCAGTATTAATCCTATGCAGGAACATTTAAATAAAATGAGGGAGAAATATAATTTCAAACACCAAATTATATTTACCAGAGATAAAAACCCTACACTTTCGGCTCACACAAAAGGAGGAAAGAAATAATGGCTAGATATAGAATATCTCTATTAATATATTGATAGTTGTTCAAATCAATTCTTAAATTAAAGTAAAATATAAACAACAATTTAAACTTCATTTTCCCATAATATACATTTCAATGAAAATTTAGGTGATAACATGTACTCCACTTTCGATAAAAAAGATAGCTACGCAAATAAAAAAACAAATTCAATGAAACACCAAGCAGCCAAAACAGACCATCAAAGCGAAATTTCCACCTATTCACTTTTCAACCCTAAATTTCATATGACTGGAACGACTGAAGCTGCATCAGAAACTGATAATTTATGCAGCAGCAATATGAGAAGTCCTGTTTTTAGTAAGCAACCTAATATACCTAATGAGTTTCACAGTTGCATGATCCTAAAATAGTTATTTTAACCAAACAGCAACTTGAGAAAAGAAATGCCAGTGGAAAAAATTGGCATTCTATATCATTTAATGGTAAAAAAATTTATGGTTCAGATACCGCAATAACAGCTTATGATTTAAATCACCCGATAAGAATGATTATGTCCAATCCTCATTATGACGGTAAACCGATTTTAATCCTAACGGGATCTCACGGTGACGCTTTTGGGTTCAATTGAGATGCTAATACTAATGGAGTCAGAAGAAAAGACTTACGTGAAAAGCTATTTTTTAATGAAGACAAAGATGATAGAAAAGGTGAATATGATAGAAGTGAACCAATACATATCAAAGATGTCAGAAAAATTACCTATCAGGAGATGGAAGAAATTATTAATTCCCCGGATTACCATGTTATTTTAGGCTATTGTTTTAGTCGCAATGATCAGGCTTTGCGCTTTTATACCAATACCAATCCAGTAACAAGTTATGTTGATAATTAACCTGAACTTCGATTAAGAAGGAAATTCAAGACATCACAGTCCGCTCAGTTTCTTGCTTAATATTCCTTCAATATAAAAAAAGTATGCTATTATCCGCCTATGAAGAAAAAAAATACACCAACGCCACATGACGCCATTTTCAAACAGTTTCTAGGTCATATTGATACGGCCAGAGACTTTCTAGAGATACATTTGCCTGCGACATTACGGGCAGTTTGTGATCTGGATACATTGCAATTGGCATCAGGGTCGTTTATTGAAGATAATCTGCGTGCGCATTATTCCGATATTTTGTATTCACTAAAAACGGTGCAAGGTGACGGTTATGTGTACTGCGTGATCGAACACCAGAGTTCCCCGGACAAAATGATGGCGTTCCGATTAATGCGTTACAGTATTTCAGCCATGCAACGGCATCTGGAGCAGGGACATGAAAAATTGCCGCTGGTCATTCCGGTGTTGTTCTATCACGGGAAAATACAGCCGTATCCCTGGAGTACCAATTGGCTCGATTGCTTCGATGATCCGACTCTGGCGAAGGAGCTTTATTCCGGTCCATTCCCGCTGGTAGATGTGACGGTAATTTCGGATGATGAAATCCTGACACATAAACGGGTCGCGCTACTAGAAATGGTGCAAAAGCATATCTGGCAGCGTGATATGATGGAGTCACTGCAAAAACTGTCTATACTGCTGGCGTATGATTACCATACGGAAGAGCAGCTAAGAAGCGTGCTAAACTACTTATTACAGGCGGGAGATACCGCCGATCCAGAGGGTTTTATCCGGCGACTGGCAGAACAGTCCCCGAGGTATGAGGAGGTACTGATGACAATAGCGCAAAGATTAGAACATAAAGCACGTCAGGAAGGGCGTCAAGAAGGACTCCAAGAAGGACGTCAGGAGGGACGTCAAGAAGGACGTCAGGAAGGACGCCAAGAAGGACGTCAGGAAGGACGTCAAGAAGGACGTCAGGAAGGACGCCAAGAAGGACGTCAGGAAGGACGTCAGGAGGCAACGTTAAAAATTGCTCATGCATTGCTGAACAGCGGAATCGATCGTGAAACGGTGATGAAAACCACCGGTCTGAGTCAGAACGAACTTGAGCAAATACGCCACTAACTCGTGCTGAGAGTTCTTCATCAGTATTCAACGATTCGTGTTAAAAGAGAATCTTACGGCGACTGGCAGAACAGTCCCCGAGGTATGAGGAGGTACTGATGACAATAGCGCAAAGATTAGAACATAAAGCACGTCAGGAAGGGCGTCAAGAAGGACTCCAAGAAGGACGTCAGGAGGGACGTCAGGAAGGACGCCAAGAAGGACGTCAGGAAGGACGCCAGGAAGGACGTCAGGAGGCAACGTTAAAAATTGCTCATGCATTGCTGAACAGCGGAATCGATCGTGAAACGGTGATGAAAACCACCGGTCTGAGTCAGAACGAACTTGAGCAAATACGCCACTAACTCGTGCTGAGAGTTCTTCATCAGTATTCAACGATTCGTGTTAAAAGAGAATCTTACGGCGACTGGCAGAACAGTCCCCGAGGTATGAGGAGGTACTGATGACAATAGCGCAAAGATTAGAACATAAAGCACGTCAGGAAGGGCGTCAAGAAGGACTCCAAGAAGGACGTCAGGAGGGACGTCAAGAAGGACGTCAAGAAGGACGTCAGGAAGGACGCCAAGAAGGACGTCAGGAAGGACGCCAGGAAGGACGTCAGGAGGCAACGTTAAAAATTGCTCATGCATTGCTGAACAGCGGAATCGATCGTGAAACGGTGATGAGAACCACCGGTCTGAGTCAGAACGAACTTGAACAAATACGCCACTAACTCGTGCTGAGAGTTCTTCATCAGTATTCAACGATTCGTGTTAAAAGAGAATCTTACGGTGACTGGCAAAACAGTCACCGAGGTATGACTCTTGACCGTGAAACGGTGATGGAAATCACCAGAGTGAACTTGAACAAACGTCCAACAAACTTACTTTTGATACGTTATCGGCATAAAAATGCTTGAGTCAATGCACAAAACGCATAGAAGCCGCACATTTACATTCCAAGCGAAAGACCGGATTTGAATCCACATGCTTCTGAAATCGCTGTTCTCTCTTTTCACCCCAATAAACATTCTAACTAATTTCATAGCTAATTATTTTACAATTATCTTTTTGTCTGTTCATTAATTTATAATGGAAATTATTAAAGCACAAAACTACCTGACAATGAAAAATCTCATAACCACGTGATATTATTCAACATAAAAATCACACCTGTTATTTATTTTCATGTTTACAGAAAGCAGTAAATTAACGCTGATACATGAAATCACTAAAACCTGCCACATCAATTAAAAATAAATATCATTATTAATTGATGCTACCGCCTAAAAATCCATTCTCTATAATCACCTCGCTTTATCAAAGGTGATTTAAATAATCATTGAACAAACCCGTTAATACGAATAAAGACCTATGTAAATCAGGTTGTTGCGGTAGCTATACCCAATCGTTAGGTACTAAGGAAAACAAAATAACAGACGTTTTCCTTATATTTCAAATGTAAACAATCAAGGAAACAATCATGGCTATAACTCCAGAACAAATTGCTGTTGACTATCCAATTCCTGCTTATCGGTTTGTTGTCTCTCTCGGTGATGAGAAAATCCCTTTTAACAATGTTTCCGGACTCGATATCTCTCATGACGTCATCGAATATAAAGATGGTACCGGTAATTACTATAAAATGCCGGGCCAGCGTCAAGCGATCAATATTACCCTGCGTAAAGGCGTCTTCCCTGGCGATACTAAGCTTTTTGACTGGATTAATGCTATTCAACTTAATCAAGTTGAGAAAAAAGATATCGCAATTAGTCTGACCAACGAAACCGGTACCGAGATTCTAATGACCTGGAATGTGACAAATGCCTTCCCAACGTCATTCACCTCCCCTTCTTTTGACGCCACCAGCAATGATATTGCCATTCAAGAAATTGCTCTGGTCGCGGATCGGGTCACTATTCAAGCACCTTAATACCTCGGTAATAACGATCTATCCCGATGTTTATATTGCAGAAGATAATCGTCTGACATAGCCAATTATCCATGCGCTAACACATGATGATCAATATTGGCATGGCTCATCACGACCGAATTCATCATCCTACAGTTCGCGCAAAATATCGCACAATAACTTGGAGGCAATATGCCAATAACCCCAACTTATCCCGGCGTTTATATTGAAGAGGACGCTTCACCGTCCCTTTCTGTTCGTTCCGGTGCAACGGCAGTACCTGTTTTTGCCGTCGCAAATAATAATTCATTAATATCAAGTAAGCCCTATATTCGCGTCAGTAGCTGGCTGGAGTATTTGACACTAAAAGGTGGACAATTTAATCCTTCCGATAAACTCGATATCGCACTGCGCGCCTATTTTATTAACGGCGGTGGATATGGTTATCTCGTCAAAACGCAAGATTTAGAAAAGCAAGTGCCGGTACTTGATGATGTCACGCTATTGGTTGCCGCCGGAGAAGAGATCACAACCGCCGTCGGAACACTTTGTCAATTAGGCAAAGGATTATTCGCCATTTTTGACGGCCCTAAAACTCAAATAACTTCAACCCAAACACCCGATGATGTACTTAAGCCTTATTCAGCAACTCAATATGCCGCAGTTTACTATCCCTGGCTGACCGCTGAGTGGGGAGAAAATAAAGCTTCCATTGATATTCCACCTAGTGCTGTCATGGCCGGTATTTATGCCAGTGTCGATAATAGCCGAGGCGTCTGGCAAGCTCCCGCCAATGTCCCTGTTCAGGGCGGATTACAACCTAAATATCCGATGACCGACGACCTACAAGGGAAATATAACCAAGGTAAAGCACTGAATATGATCCGTACCTTTCCTAAGAGCGGTACGCTGGTCTGGGGAGCCAGAACCCTTGAAGACAGCGATAACTGGCGTTATATCCCGGTTCGTCGCCTGTTTAACAGCGCGGAACGGGACATTAAAAACGCCATGAGTTTCGCGGTGTTCGAGCCTAACAGCCAACCCACCTGGGAAGCTGTACGCCGGGCCATTGATAACTATCTCCATTCCCTCTGGCAGCAAGGCGGATTGATGGGCGACAAAGCCGATCAGGCTTATTTTGTTCAAATCGGTAAAGGCGTCACCATGACTGATGACGATATCAAGCAGGGCAAAATGATCGTCAAAATCGGCATGGCCGCTGTCCGTCCAGCCGAATTCATTATCTTGCAGTTCACGCAGAATATCGCACAATAATTGGAGGCAGCATGCCAACGACACCAACTTATCCTGGCGTCTATATTGAAGAAGATGCGTCATTATCGCTCTCTGTCAGCCACGGGAATACCGCAATACCTGTTTTTATTGGCCGTTTCCAACCTAAAAAAACCAGCACAACCCCAAAAGCGGTACGTGTTAGTAGCTGGCTGGATTTTACGAATCTATTTAATGTCGGTTGTATTACATCAATCGCCATCACATCGACTAAACCAACGCCAACACCACCGTCTCCCACTCCGCCTTCCGAGAAAGTTGCAGGCGATGCAGCAGTTGTCGCGACTACCGATATCGCTCTTAACGCAAATGATACAGGCTCCGGTTACACTTACACTGTGACTGTCAGTACCTACACAACAAGTAGTGATGCGGTAAAACTTTATTTTCAAAATGGCGGTGGACCTTGTTATATCCTGCCGGTTGCTAATCCCCAAGATACTGCCACTTCGGCATTAATCCCTGAGTTAATTGAGCAAGCTCTGGAGATTACTTTAATCGTCTGCCCTGAACAGGATTCTTCTTACCAGAGCTCGATATACAACAGCTTAACCCCCGCATTATTGAATGCCGGCTATTTTCTGATCGCTGACAGCCAAACTAAAACCAGCATACCCGGCATTAATGTGCAATCACAAACCGCAACTTACTATCCGGCGGTGAAAGTCTCACAACTTATTCCTGTGGAAGACAGCCTGATTGCAGTTTCAGGTTATGAAGATGCAGAAACAAAACTCGATGCAATCACCAATCTGGCGCAACTCAAAGAGAAAAACCCAACTGTCTACCAACAAGCGGTTCAAGCAATACAGGGCAAAATAGCCGCCAACGGCAACACTATTCCTGCCAGTGCAGTGATGGCAGGCGTGTATTGTGCCACTGACGCCAGCCGTGGTGTCTGGAAAGCCCCGGCGAATATCGTGCTAAGCGGTATCAGTGATGTCACTGAACGACTCAATGACGATGAACAAGGCACCATGAATCAACAGGGCATCAATGCTATCCGCTATTTCAATGGGCGGGGCTTTGTGGTGTGGGGCGCACGTACTATGCAAAATGATGACAACTGGCGCTATATTCCGGTTCGACGTCTCTTTAACAGCGCAGAGCGGGATATTAAGCAAGCCATGCGCACCGCCGTCTTTGAACCCAATAGCCAGCCTACCTGGGAACGCGTGAAGTCAGCCATTGACAACTATCTCTACTCCTTATGGCAACAAGGGGCATTAGCGGGAAATAAACCGCAGGAAGCCTATTTTGTTCAGATTGGTAAAGGGATCACCATGTCTGACGACGACATTAAACAAGGGAAAATGATTGTCAAAGTAGGGATGGCCGCGGTACGTCCGGCTGAATTTATTATCCTTCAGTTTTCACAACATGTAGCACAGTAATCGTACTGAGACGCGGTTAAATGCCGCGTCTATTCAGTCGCTAAGGAGACGATAATGGAGATAACACAGCCGAGCGTCACCGTCACAGAAAATCTGATATCCCCAAAACAGGATGACACGTTTATCGGTATACCGGTTTTTATTGGTTACACCTCGTCGCTGGTCAATAAAACGGCTATCAAACTTAACAGTCTGGCCGATTTCGCCCGGTCATTTCCTGAGTCAGGATTAATGTACTATTCCGTTCGCCATTTCTTTGAAAACGGCGGTCAACAGGCTTATGTACTGTCACTGGGTACGGAGAAACAATTAAGCGATTTTCCGTCATTGATCACTGCGCTGCAACAAGCGTGGCTGGCACAAACGATTTCCGCAGAGGACGACATTACCCTGATTATCACCCCGGATGCTATTCGCTTTAATCAGACAGAGGTTTCCTATACTCAAAGAGATCTTTGGTTACAGTTTTGGCAATCGGCGCTCAATCTTTGCAAGAGCCGGCGCGGTATCATGGGATTATTGGATGCCCCAGACAATCCCACATTAGCCGCTGAGTGTTTAAAACAGTTTTCTTCCGCGGATCGACAATGGGGCGCCGTATACTGGCCGCTGTTAAAAAGCGCCTATCAGGATAATGCGCAAAACCCTATCGTGCTTTCACCCACCGCCGCCGTGGCTGCCGTCATCCAGCGTAACGATAACCAACAAGGCGTCTGGACCGCTCCGGCCAACATTGCCTTAGCCAAAGTGATTAGCCCGGTCCACTCTTATATTGAAGCGAACGCACTGTTTAATCCGGACGGCGCCTCGCTGAATCTGGCGCGCAGCTTTCCCGGCAAAGGTATTCGGATCTGGGGATGCCGAACGTTGGACAATACCCCCGGTTCCCTCTGGCGTTATATCCAAATCCGTCGTCTGGTTTCTTATATCGAAACCCATATGACTCTACTAGGTCGCGCCTTCGTCTTTGAACCCAATAACGCCATCACTTGGATGAAACTCAAAGGACAAGCCCACAACTGGCTACGTCAATTATGGTTAAACGGCGGGCTACGAGGCACCCAAGAAGGACAGGCGTTCAAGGTGTTATTGGGTGTGGGTGAATCGATGAGTGAAGCCGATATACGGGCCGGAAAAATGATCATGAAAATCAGCCTTTCAGTCTTAATTCCGGCCGAATTTATTGAGCTAAGCCTGACATTCGATACCTGTACCGGTACCACCCGCTAAGTTAAACAGAAACAAAAGTTAAACAGAGGCAAAATATGAACAACCTCTACACCCCGGCAGTGTCACACCGTTTTATCGCCAGTTTTCTTTTTAACAACATTCCCAGTCCACTGGATATCGCCTTTCAACGGATATCGGGCTTGAGCCGCGAGCTGCAAACCACCCAACACAGCCAGGGCGGGGAAAACGCCAGAAATACCTGGCTGGCCGAAAAAATCCAACATGGCAGTCTGATATTGGAACGTGGCGTGATGACCGTGACACCACTCACGCTGGTGTTTGATCGCGTCCTGCGTGGCGAAAAAGCGGTCTATGCCGATGTCGTGATTATGCTGCTGAATGAAAATTCGTTACCCGTGGCAAGCTGGACATTAAGCAACGCGCTACCGGTGCGCTGGTCCACCGGCGACTTTGACGCCAATAGCAACACCGTTTTGGTGAACTCACTGGAGTTGCGTTATCAAGATATGCGCTGGTTAGGAGTAAAAGTATGACCGTCGAAATTAAGGAGCTGATTATTCGGGCTAAAGTGACTGATTCCGAGAGTAATCCCATCACACGCAATCCCATCACACCACAGACATTAGCCCAAGAGACGCTGGATAACGCCCGTCTGATCGAAATCATCAAACGGGAAGTATTAGAGGCGTTGCGTGAAACCGGAGGCTATTATGAGCTTAATTGAACGCAGCCTGTCCAAACTCACCCTGACCGCCTTTAAAGACCGGGAAGGGAAAATCTCCGTAGGCAGCTTACAGGCAATGTATAACCCTGATGGGATTCAGCTCGATTATCAAACCCGCTACCAACAGGATGAAAGCGTTAACAACGCCAGCCAAAGCAGCCGCTATGTGCTATCACAACCCGCCGGTTTGACGTTAGTTCTGCTATTTGACGCCACCATGCCGGGCAACAATATCCCGGTAGAAACCCAACTCGCAACCTTGAAAGCCCTGTGTACGGTGGATGCCAGCACCAGCGTCCCCCACTTCCTCAAAATCAAATGGGGCAAAATGCGTTGGGAAAACAAAGGTTATTTCGCTTGCCGGGCTAGTGATCTCACCATCAATTACACCCTGTTTGACCGGGACGCCACCCCGCTGCGAGCCAGCGCCACTTTATCGCTGATCGCGGACGAAAGCTTTGTTATTCAAGCCACGGAACAGCAGTTAAAATCACCGCCGATCACCGCAGTCAGCGTCACCGATATGCTCTCGCTGCCGTTAATCGCCTTAGGCGCCGGGGCTTCTCTGGCAGGCGGCATTGATTACCTCACCCTCGCCTGGCAAAACAATCTGGATAATCTTGATGATTTCACCCCCGGGCAAACGCTACAGGCACAGGGGGACGCATGAAGATACCGGTGATAGACGTTAAAATAGCGGGAAAAACTCTCAGCCAATTTTCTGTCATTAGTCTGACCGTCAACCATCAAATCAACGGTATTCCCACCGCCAACATCACCCTTAACGTAGCCGGTGACGCCAACGCGATTTTTGCCGCTAAAGCGCAAGCTGAACTCACCAGCTGTCGGCCCAATCAAGAACTGATCGTGAGAGTGCAAAAAACCGTGTTGTTTAAGGGGATCATTGTTCGGCAAGCGCTTAAGCTCAGAGGTCAGGACAGTCTGATTACCCTAACGGCGAAACATCCACTGCAAAAACTTACTGACAATTTCCATTCACAGTTATTCAGCCAACAAAGTGATGAAGCCATTATCAGAAAACTATTCAGTCAGGCAGGTATACCCGTCACGATCAAACAGGCGCCTCAGCTTAAAACTGAGCATGAGCAGATGGTCCAGTTTCGCTGCCATGACTGGAAATTCTTAAAAAACCGGCTGGCCGCCACCAATATCTGGTTATTACCCGGTAACGAAACGGTCACGCTGGCGACGCCGGAATCACTCAATCAATCAACGGCGCACACGATTAAACAACGTGCCGGCGATCAAGGCATCGTGCTGTTTGAGGCAGATCTGCAATGGGATAACCGGCACAACCCCAAAACAGTGAGCGTACAATCCTGGGATATCGCACAACAAAAACTGTCTCAGGCCACTCAGGCAAAAAACAGTCGGCTTGGCAGTGGTCAACTCGCGCCAGACAGTCTGGCGACTTTGACCGATCAGGCATGGCAATGGGTTTTCAGTTATCCGCAAGATAATGAACAAGCCAAATACCTTGCGCAAGGCATCCTGAATAACCTGCGAAGTGATAACGTCTCCGGCAATGTTGAAGTTGCAGGGGATAACCGCTATCAACCGGGGGATGTTCTGGCGTTAAGCGGCTTTGGTCAGGGAATGGATGGTAAAGGTATTATCACCGGCGTCAGTCAGACCATCAATCAACGGCAAGGCTGGCGTACCCGGTTAACTCTGGGTTTGTCGCCGGAGACAGAACCGGCGGTCCCGCAGGTTAAAGAACTGCATGTGGGGATTGTGGAGAAATACCAACAAGACAAGCAGTCACTGGACCGAATTCCGGTCAGGATACCGGCGTTGAATTTAACCAACAGCGCACTTTTCGCCCGACTGGGTAAACCTTACGCCAGTCATGAAAGCGGGTTCTGTTTCTACCCGGAACCGGGGGATGAAGTGATTATCGGTTTCTTTGAATGCGATCCCCGCTTCCCGGTGATATTAGGCGCTATGCACAACCCGAAAAATAAAACACCGATAGAACCCAGTGAGAAAAACCCAATAAAAACCTTGGTCATTAAACAAGGGGATAATCAGCAAGAACTAATATTCAATCATCAAGATAAAATTGCCGCTCTTAATAGCGGGAAACATTCATTATCTCTGCAACAGGATAAAGATATCACGCTAGATTCGGCCAAGAATATTATCACCAAAGGTCAGGAAATTAACCTACAGGCGGAAAAATCCCTGTCAGCCACAGGAAAGTCCGGCGTCGATATTAAAGGTGCGAAAATTAATTTAACACAATAATAGGACAGCAAAATGACAGACAGCATATTAGCCGATATTTATGGCCGGGGTTGGGCTTTTCCGCCACAATTTTCTATCCAAGATAATGCGCACTCAGAAATACCCACCGGTGTCCAAATGGCGGCAGGCGCGGAAAATGTTCGCCAAAGCATGAAAATTCTTTTTCTCACTGAACCCGGCGAACGGATTATGCGTGAAGATTACGGTTGTGGCCTGAATGATTATCTGTTTGCCAATATCAATGATGCACTGATAGCAGAAATCCAAACCCGAATTGAAGAACGGGTATTGCGTTATGAACCACGCGCGGAAATCACGATAATTCAGGTCAATCAGAGAACGGACTTGCCCAATACCCTACATGTTCAAGTGACTTACGCCCTGAGAGGCAGCGAAATCAACCAACAAATTGATGGCATCCTTGAGGTCAGCGAAGGCCAGATGTGGGTGAACCTATGAGTAAACAACTGGTAGTGGATGGCGACAATCTGCTATTTGAACCGTTATTCGGCAACCGGCAAGTCACCCTTCTAGGGCCGGCGACCATCAGAGGCAGCGGGCACGCCCAGATCCAAGGCAAAAAGATCGCCATTGTGGGTGACGAAAAAAAGGTCCAATTTCAGGCGCAATATATTACCCCTAGCCACCCGATACCCGGTATGGGAATGGTCACTATTGCTCAGTTGGATGCTAGTCAGCAGGCAAACTTTTGTCGCAGCACCGCCACGGTGATCGTGGTCGGGCAACAATTTACCGCCCGTTTCACCCCGACACAACCGGCGAATAATCCATCGAGCGGCCCGGATGTGACAACGCCGAGTATGGGAAAAGGCCGTTTTATTGCTAGCCAATATAGCGTCACTGCCGGATAAATCCTCCCTTCAACCTTATTTCTAAATAACCATGCTCTCCTGAAAATTGATCAGGAATATATTCAAATAATAGGTGGTGTCAATATGGGACAGGCCGAGTTAGATAATAAACTCTCCGCTATTGTGCCAAATACTGCATTTAAACTTGATGAAAGAAGTACGCTGGATATTTTAAACTGGCTTAAAAAATACGCCGCAATCATCCCTTTCGATCAAGATAAAAAACAGTTCTGGGACAGTTTCTACTTTATTCAAAAAAATAGTCCTCAACAATTAGCCAATATTTACCAACAAGTTAATCAAGCCAACGGCCTTTTACCGCCACATCAGGCTTTTATATTGGCTTTTTTAAAACTACTGGAAACAACCAAACGCTTATTAAACACCTTCCCGGCACGACACCGTGATCTTTATTATCGAGAATTACTGGGACTGAATCCTAAAAACGCCCAAGCGGATAGTGTCGCCATCAGCGTTGTCCTGAATACGGATAACGCGGAATTTTTAGTAACACAAGGCACGCTGTTTGATGCCGGGCAAGATAGCGCCGGCAATTCGTTACAGTATGCGTCAGACACGGATTTATTGGCGAATCAAGGGGCGCTGACCGACCTGCGTTGGTATCGGAAAGACGGCAACAATGGCTGGCAATCGGCAATCCCTTTTAATCTTTCGGATAACATTGCATTACCTGAAAAAGGTATCCGACTTTTTAGCCCGACAGCTAATGATATGCCGGTGCTATCCGGTTATCTAATTACCTCCTCTTTATTTGCGATGTCCGCCGGAGAACGCCATATCACATTGACGCTGGAAAATGATTGGGAAGGTCAAGCGGAACATCTCACCGCTAAAATCAGTGCAGAAGATCACTGGTTATCGTTGTCGGTAAAACTTATCGACAAAAAGAATATTGAACTAGGATTATCATCCACCGCTGATCCTATCAGCCCGCCAGATAACCTTGACGGCATGGCATTCGACGTACCGGTATTAACATTAGGCACGACTCAAAAACCCACTTTGCCCAAAATTACCGGAATTGAAATCAATATCAACGGCAACCGCAGTGTGCGCTATGCCTCTGATGGCGGAACTGAACAAACAGATAAAACCAGTTTCCCCTTTGGTCAATATCCCTCATTGGGTTCCGGTTTTAATCTGGTTGCCCCTGAATGGTATAGTTCTGAAAACGCGACGCTTACCCTGACTCCGCAATGGGTTGGCTTGCCGACAAAAAGTTTTAAAGCGTGGTATAAAGGGTACACCCCTGAACCGGATAATAGCGCGTTTAAAGTCCAGGGCTATTTAGTCACGCCTCAGGAAAGAAAAAAGCTCACGGGAACCCCATCGTTATTTGGCGGAACCGATGCGCCACAAGGACAAAGCCTGAGTTTTACCTTACCGACAATGGACTACTCTGTATCTGATAGCCCATCACCTAATGACTGGCCCGCGTCAGTGCGCATAGAATTGGCTGACCAAGATTTTATGCACACCCAATACTGGCAAGATCCGACCGGTAAAAATTTACCCTACACCCCACAAATCAGCGCATTGCAAATCACATTCAGCGCTAAAGTAAAAACCGAGCAATACACCGTTTATCCTCTCACGCCTTTCGGTTGGGGAAACGCGAACGCTGAAACGCCTTCATTCGCCAATGACGCACTCTATTTGGGTTTCACTAACGTGTCACCGGGACAAACCTTATCCCTATACTGGCAATTGGTCGGTGTTCAGCAACTTACGCTATTCTGGTCTTATCTAAATCAACAAAACACCTGGCAGCCATTAAATCAACTGGTTCACGACCAAACTCACAACCTGTTTGACCGGGGAATATGGAGTACGTTATTGCCACAAGACGCGTCAAATCAGGCAGCCTTAATGCCGTCAGGACGATACTGGTTGAAAGCAGAGATCACTCAACAGACCGCCCCTGAGAATTACCCAAAAATGCAAGGCATACTGTATAACGCCGCCACCGTTACATTAATCAACTCAGAAGTCATTGAAAATGATCACTTTATCAATGGATTAGCCGCCGATAGCATCAAGCAGACCGTCAGCGCATCCGGCGCCATTAACCGTGTGACGCAACCCTGGGCATCCTGGAACGGTCATCCGAAAGAAACAGAATCCGCTTTTCTCAAGCGAATTCCTCCCCGGTTGTCCCATCGTAACCGTGCTTTAAGTTGGGATAATATCGTTACGCTACTGAAAGAGAATTTTATCAGTATATTTGATGTCAAATACCCTTCCGCCAATGAACTAACAAAAATCCCAGCCCCAGAAACGCAACAACTGGTTGTGATCCCTAACAGTCGTTACAAAGATAACGACGATGCGCTACGCCCGATCCTGAATCCGGCCCGACTGGCGGAAATGGCCGACTGGATAAGCCAGTTAAGCAGCCCTTGGACCACCCTCAAAATCGACAATCCCAAATACGTTGACGTGCTGATCAGCTATCAACTGGTATTTGTCGCAGGGGTTAATCCCGACTACGGCCGTCATCAGTTACAGCAGGAACTCAGCCGAAAATATATGCCGTGGGCAGAAGATAGCGCTATCGGCGTCACAACCGGTAATCGCATTGATTACTACCCGTTATTAGCCACCATTCAGCAGTCACCTTTAGTGGAACGGGTCACTAACTTAACGTTGAAAAAATCGCCCCAAACCGCAGGAGCAGTCGGTGACAGCGTAGAGGCCGCTGATAATGAAGTACTGATTTTAGTTTGGTCAGAAAAGAGTTCCGCTAATAAAGGAGCAAACAATGAATAATCAGGATGCCCTGTTTCCCACCGTTAAAGACGATATCGCCTTTGAAACCCTACTCACTCAAGCCAAGACAGTGATTGAGCAACAGTCTGGGCAACTCTGGAGCAATACAGCAGAAAATGATCCCGGTATTACCTTATTAGAAGCCGGTTGTTACGGTGCATCTGATCTGGCCTATCGTCATTCGCTACCCCTGCGCGATCTGCTTACCCCCGAAAAACAAGAACAGACACCGAACGATGGCATTTTTCCACAAGAATTCGGCCCACAACAAATGCTGACCTGCGGCCCCATTACCGCGGAAGATTATCGCCGCGCCTTACTGGATTTACATAGCAGCGATAATATTAACGACAAAAGTGAAGGTTATTTTTTCTTTAACGATGTGCAGCTAGTTCGTGAACCTGAAAGTGAACGTTATCAGTACTGGTATAACAAACAGAAACGTGAATACAGTTTCATTCAGACGCCAGATAGCCAACAGTTAACCCTGAGAGGCAATTACTGGCTTTATTTACTCCCTAACCGGGAAACTGAGGCCGATAAGGTATTGGCACAGCAGAGTCTGGCGGCTTTCTTAAAAAATAACCGTAATCTAGGGGAATCCGTCAGTAAAATTATCTGGCTACAACCGACGGATTTCCTGTTGCAGCTTGCTATTGAGCTGGATGATGATGTAAAAGATATTGCTGACATCTTCGCTAAAGTCTATATGACAACCGCACAGACAGTACTGGCAAAACCGTTACGTCATACCACTCAGGCCATGAAAGAATTAGGCTACAGTAATGAAGAAATATTCGCGGGACCTTATTTACATCACGGCTGGATACCCGAATTACCGACGGCCAAAGATTACACCAAGCCGACAGAATTAAAACTCAGCCATTTGGCTAATCGCTTATTGGCTATCCCCGGAGTACAAAGTATTACCCAATTAGCATTAGGCAAACACGATGAAAATATTTCTCCGTTGGCGGACGATAATTGGTCCTGGACAATCGCTCAAAGATATTATCCCAGGCTATGGGGCAGTGATCCCTTAAGCTTAATGACTTCACCAGCAAGCCCGCTCATTATTACCGCCAAAGGCGGGGTAAAAGTCGCCGTCTCTAAACAAGACATAGAGAACAAAATTATTATTGCACCATTAATTCAGACACAACCAGAACTATTAAACTGGGGCAAACATCGTAAAGTTCTGGACTACTATCCAATCAGCAATAAATTACCCGCCTGCTATGGATTACAGACCTACGCGGAAACTCAGCAGCAAGTACACTTGCACCAATTTATGTTGCCTTTTGAACAGATACTGGCTAACGGCTGCGCTGAACTTGCTATTTTGCCGAAACTGTTAGCCTTTAAACAACGGGGAAATGCGGTATATGGTACACAATGGCCTTTTAAAGCTAATACTATTGGTCAGAAAGTCCATCAGGAGCTCATGCCTGATTTAATCAAACAACTAAATAATGATTCCCAAATTAATAATGATGACGGTATCCATCGACAAAATTATGCAAAAGAATTATCAATCCTGAATTACTTATTGGAATATTTTGGCACCCATCGTGCGGCCAGACCACTCACTCTGGATTCATTGGATTTTCTCTCTACTCAGCGCGGTTATTTGGCGCAACAACCTGAACTGACCTATCAGCGTAATAATATTCGTGTTGATAAAGTGTCAGCGCTGCAAAAACGGATTGCCGCCCGCATTGGCTTAGGTGGAGAATGTTTTAAAGACAACCCCAACTTGGCTAATTTGCCTTTCTATCTGATTGAACATCTTCAGCTATTATCGATAAAACCTGATAAAAAATTCGATAGTGAGCAAAAACCCGATAATCTGGAAATAAAAAGTGAGCCAAATGCTAAAAATCATCAATTAATCATTACCCAGAAAGGAACAGCGGACCAATTATTGCACGGGCAGGTCATTAATCTGATTATTATTGAGGGCGACAGAAAATTCATATTACGAGGCCAAATGATTACCGATATTACAGGAGACGCCTTCTCTCTTAACACCCGTAATAGCACCGATCTAGAGCGCAATTTAAACCGTGTGGAACAAGCGTTTAAGCAAGGTAATTTACGCTGGTGTAATAGCCCGGTATGGATGGAGGATATGGATTACCAACTGGTTTATGCCAGTGACACATATCAAACGGGAACAGAAGATGAACGTTGGATCACCTCCAGCACCCAAAGTCCCTTCCCTGCCATGATCGAAGTCAATGATGAAATCACGCTGAAATATGTTATTACCCCCGATGGACCGCCGACAACAATATTAGCTAATAGTGATTCTCCTACCGATTATGAACTTAAAGCACAAGTTGTGGAATTTGATCGCATTAAAGGCCGGATATTAATTAAAAAAATATCGGGCCAACAATATAATTTTCCAAAACCAGAAGACGCATGGCGTTATCATTGGTACTTTTCCAATGAAAAATACGCGTTGGCTGACCGCTTTTCATTTATGGTCAGTGTGGTAATTAATC
Organism: Photorhabdus hainanensis; assembly: GCF_018448965.1. Classification (NCBI taxonomy): domain Bacteria; kingdom Pseudomonadati; phylum Pseudomonadota; class Gammaproteobacteria; order Enterobacterales; family Morganellaceae; genus Photorhabdus; species Photorhabdus hainanensis. Next base: position 20,578 of record NZ_RCWD01000033.1, read on the forward strand.
GTCAACTTATTGAGAATGATAAAGTCGATCCTTATAAACTGGAGGCGTGGGTAAAAACGGAGATCTTAGCTGAATTCCCGGCACATCTTTCCATGATTTTCCACTGGCTATCACCGGAACATTTCAAGAATTTTGCCAGTACTTACAAGCGTTGGCAGAACAATGGCGCGCCTCTGGGTGATGAAGCGTATAATATTTTAGAAACATTAACGTTAGGGCGTTTACCTTCAGCGGCAACCGGGACGGGTAATATGCGAATCGCCACCGAACAGCAGCGCAAAGAGGTAATTGGCGACTCTGGAACCGAATGGAACGAAAAGGTAATAGAAGATAATCAGTTATTATATGTACCTAAAATTCAAGCTAATATTCAATCTAAATAAAAATAGTTGCAGAAATTAATATCGCACTATAAAAATAACCATCAACTTCATTACTAAATAAAATATCCTCCGATTATTCTCTTATGATCAGGCAATATTTACAGGATATTTAAAACAGAATAATTCAATATTATATATAAGGTCACTAAAATGGAAAAAGAATATAATCTATCTACTGGGCAATCCAATACAGAAAATGCCAATCCTGAATCAATAGGGCCTTCATCAGATGAATTAAAAAATCGTTTTAAAGCGGGCAGTATTCCCCTACAAACTGATTATTCAGACCTGATTGATATTGCTGATATCGGGCGCCGAGCAGTGGGCAAAGCACCAGATCAAACTAATAATCCAAATTCAGCGCTGGAACTGGATAATAGCTCCGGGCTGAAAGTAAAAACTAACCCTACCGGCGGTATTTCTGTTGATTCTAGCGGCCTAGCTGTTAAATGTTGGGATAAAGGTGGTATTACAGTCACTGACGGTGCTGGTCTTTATTTAAAATTAGCAGGGGGTAATTCCGGTAATGGTTGGAGTGGTGTAAGTGGATTGGGACTGGGTTCAGACGGTGTAAAAATTAAGGCGGGTAATGGTATTAACGTTGATGGTAGTGGCGTTTCTGTAAAAGCTAAGGAGAATAATGGCATTAATGTTGATAGCAGTGGCGTTTCTGTAAAAGCTAAGGCTAACAGCGCTATTGCCATTGATAACGAGGGGGTAGCTGTTAAATGTTGGGATAAAGGTGGTATTACAGTCACTGACGGCTCTGGCCTTTATTTAAAATTAGCAGGGGGTAATTCCGGTAATGGTTGGAGTGGTGTAAGTGGATTGGGACTGGGTTCAGACGGTGTAAAAGTTAAAGCAGGCAACGGTATTAACGTTGATAATAATGGTGTCGCTGTAAAAGCCAAAGATAATACAATTAACGTTGATCCTACAGGGATATCCGTAAGACTTGGTTGGGGAATAAAAATAGGTGATGGATTAGATGTTAAAGCCGGCAATGGTATTACCGCTGATTGGAACGGTGTCTCTGTAAAATCCAAAGATAATACAATTAGCGTTGATCCCACAGGAATCTCTGTGAATCTTGGTTGGGGGGTAAAAGTTGGAGGAGGATTGGATGTTAAGGCCAGCAATGGAATTAATGTTGATAGTAGTGGCGTCTCTGTAAAAGCTAAGGCTGGTAGTGGTATTAAAGTAGACAGTGATGGCGTAAGCATTGATATACAATCAATTGCATCAGCACTCGCTAATTTAATCATTCCACCTGGAACAATTGTGCCATTCTATGGCAATTATGATAACCCTCCTTCTGGTTGGGTATGGTGTGATGGAAGTAATGGTACACCTGACTTAAATACTAATAGTGATAATCATGGCTCAACTGACCATATTAATTTAATTTCAGGCTCTATGGGTAAAAGTACTAATTATTGGCAGTTAGAATATGGAACACATGTAGCAGCAAATATATATTTCATGAGATACATTATGAAAAAATAAATTAGCTAATCATAGTGATATATTCTATATAAAACCCACTTCAAATTTATTACGTAAATTCACGACAGAGGAAATATTAATATGCCTTGGGAGCCAAATCTATTAAACCGAATTACCATTACTATTGAGGCTAATAATCAACAGATGGCTAAAAAAATATTACATGGCTCCCTGCTTAATCAAACTGATATCAATAAGTTATTTAACACATTCTTTACTCAACATCCCATTAATCAGGATATCTATTTAGAAACATTAACTCTGGATCTTGGTGAAATAAATTTACATAATTTTAATTCACTATTCCCTGTAAAGCTTAATACTGCGCTAAATAAAGCATTAAGCCAATATCAAATTAATCATCAGGAGAAAAAAACATCCCTAACACAATCAAAACCACAGGAAATAATCAACAAACCTTCTTTATTATATATCAATAATTCAATTAATATTGAAGATTTCATTCATTATTTAAATCAAAAGAACTCCCCATCCAATTCAATAGAGATTAAAACTTATCATCAAAATATTGACATTAATATCCAACAATTAGTTAACCAATTAGCTGGAATAGAAAATAAATGGGTTTTGCTTTTAGCAAAAAGCTGTTTATCTGAACTAAGTCTACAACGGTTATTAATGCTCAAACAACCCACTTTATTAAGCGCTATTAACCACAGACTATCCGAAAGGATAAACAGATCACAATATTTGGGGGAGCCTGTCTCCCCCGGACAATTGATACTCAATGCGTTGCAATATATACAGCTAAATAATACACAGGAGATACCTGAACTGGATGTGAAAGTGCTATCACATCTCACCGCTGAATTAGATAATGGTACACTTAATACAACATCCATTATTACGTTATTTCGCCAAATTATCACTCGCAATATTCCATTAAATAATTGGTTAAAACAATTATGGCAAACTATTACTGTTGCAACATTCAGTAAAAAATATCTATCGGCTAAAGAATATCAATATTTATCTGAGCGTTTAATTTCAAATCATATGAATAAAGATATGCTCAGTGAAAAATTAATTGTCACTAATCATGACAACATTAATACTCAGGAAGATCAATATTTACCTGAGCATTTTATTTCAAATCATACAGATAAAGATATACTTGGTAGAAAATCAATTATTACTAATCATAACAATATTAATGTTCAGGAAAATCAATATTTACCTAAGTATTTTACTCAAAACCGTACGAATAAAAACAAATCCAGTAAACAATCGGTCATTACTAACATTAACAGCAAAAATGTTCATGGAAACCAATATACTCCAGAACATTTCATTTCAAGCCATACAGATAAAGGAAAATCTAATGAGAAATTAACCGTTACTCACGCTGATATTAAAGATACTCAGACACATCAATACACTGCAAATCAGAAAGTAATATCCAAAAACCAGAGAATATCACCAATATCGAACAACCGACATATTACAGGAAATAACGCTAACCAACTACAGAGTATCAATAAAACACATTCAGAATACGCCTTATTGCCTAAACAAATTCTTCCATATCCAGTAAATAATGCTGGAATATTAGTTTTATGGCCGATTCTACCCGCATTATTTAATCAATTTGGCTTACTTGAAGAGCAAAAATTTATTCATCGTCAAGCCCCATTTAGCGCAGTTAATTTCCTTAACTATCTGATTTGGGAAAACGAAGAAATACAGACAGAACTAAATATATTGAATAACGTTCTATGCGGATTAGTGGTTAACGAACCTATTGAATTAGCGCCTGTTGAGCCAGAAAAACAGTTGATCATAGATCAATGGCTAGATGCCATTATTAACCAACTTCCCGGCTGGAAAAAATTAACCCGTAATGACGCTCGCCAACTGTTTTTACAACGACCGGGTGAATTGCTGATCAGTGATCAGGAAATCAACATCATCGTAGAACATCAGCCGTTTGATATGCTATTAACCGATTGGCCGTGGCCATTAAATATCGCCAAGCTTCCCTGGCTGGATCACCCTTTAAAGATTGACTGGAAAAATATTTAGAAGGTTTATATGGACTACCTACTGACAAATATCCCCTGTAGCATGGCTGAATTACACTGGATTTATCCCCATTTGGAACGTATCGATCTGCTATTACAGCACTATTATTATCAAAAGGGAGACCAATACGACTCATTACCGGAAAGTTTTTTACTGACCGAAGATGAAGTCGAACAATGTTTAATATCACCGCAAGGAGTTCCTCATTGGTTAATTGAAGTAAATAGTCCTATTCGCGATCCAGAAATCGAGGCAAGCCCTGCCCTTGATGCATTATCATTATTGGTCGAACGTTTTGAACTGACTGAATTTGAGCGTGATGTTTTATTATTAGGTTTATTACCCCATTTCGATAGCCGTTATCATGCGTTATTTGCCGTTCTAAATGGTAGCAGTAAAAAACAGTGGCCCAGTTTTACTTTAGCCATTGAATTATTTAGCCAACGCCAAGGTGATCGGCAATTACTACAAAACAGTTTTCTGCCGCAAACACCGTTAATCAGTAACCAATTATTACGGCTCAATAATCATGAAGAATCTATCTGGTTACAAACACAATTTTTAACCCACAACGCGATCTGGCATTTTTTATCGGGACAACGAACACTTTTACCACCCCTAATAACCTGTGCTAATTGGCAAACGCCTGCTTCATATAATTGGTATCCTCTGCCTCTTTATCATTCACTGGAAAAGATATTGTTGAATGAAACTGATGAAATACGACCACTGGTGATACTCCGGGGAAAAGAAGGCAGCGCCAGAGAATTAGCAGTCAGTAATATTATGGCATCTCATGGCATTAATACCTTAACTCTTGATTTAGCTCTCCTGCCCGATGAAGAAAACACAACCCTAATATCCAGCCTGCTCGCAGACGCAATACGAGAAACCCGGCTACATAACTCTTGTTTATTAATTCGCAATTTTTCTTTGCTTACAGAGGCAAAGAAAATATTACACCACAATTTATCTATTTTGCTGAACCAGCCGAAATTACGCGTAGTTTGCCTGGTAGAACCGGGAGATGCATTAGTCTGGATTAAGCATCTACCAATGGTGCAAATCAATATGCCCGTTGCGACACTGACCGATAAAGAAACTTTACTAAAAACAAGCTTACCGGAAAATATCGCCCAAAAAATTAATATTACTCAGCTATGCCAGCGCTTCTCTTTTACTGCGGAAACATTACCGCTGATTCTTGAAGAAGCTTATCAATATAAAATGATCCGGCAACCAGAAGGCCAACTGGAAGAAACCGATCTGCGTCAAGCATTAAGTTTTCGCGCCCAACAGAATTTCGGCAAACTGGCTCAACGAATTACTCCAAAGCGCAGTTTTGACGATTTAGTGGTTTCAGACACATTAGCACAACAATTAAAAGAAATTATCTCAGCGATTAATTACCGTGACCAAATTTTGGGCGCCGGTTTTCAGGAAAAAATCAATTACGGTACCGGTATTAGCGCCCTATTTTACGGCGAATCGGGTACCGGCAAAACAATGGCTGCCGAGGTGATTGCCGGTTATCTTGGGGTTGATCTGATTAAAGTTGATCTTTCCACCGTAGTAAATAAATATATTGGTGAAACAGAAAAAAACATCTCTCGTATTTTCGATCTGGCCGAAGCGGATTCCGGGGTCCTGTTTTTCGATGAAGCCGATGCCCTATTTGGCAAACGCAGTGAAACCAAAGATGCTCAAGACAGGCACGCGAATATCGAAGTATCTTACTTATTACAACGACTGGAAAATTATCCGGGGCTAGTGATTTTAGCCACCAATAATCGCAGTCATTTAGATAGCGCGTTTAATCGCCGCTTTACCTTTATTACCCGTTTTACTTATCCAGATGAAGATTTACGTAAAAAAATGTGGCAAGTCATTTGGCCGGAACAATTGCTATTATCCAATGAAATTGATTTTGCCCTTCTGGCTAAACGGGCTGATTTAACCGGAGCTAATATCAGGAATATTGCTTTATTGTCATCAATACTATCAGCAAATGATAACGGTGAACAAATCGAAAATAAACATATCGATCGCGCCGTGATACTTGAATTAAATAAAACTGGCCGATTAGCATTTTAAATATTTAATAGAATAGGAACAACCATGACAACCATCATTGCTTCTGACAATGCGATTATCGAGATTAATCAAGCATTAAATACTATTTTATCTCAATATTTAGACATTTCCGGTCAAAAAATTGATATTCGATTTGATCTACCTGAAATTAACTCTATTCAATCAGAACCGACAGTGAGTGTATTTCTTTATGAAATACATGAAGATCTACAATTACGATCCGCTGAATCAAGACGTTATAACCCGATAACTAACACATTATTACCGGGATGGGTCAATATCAATTGTAACTATTTAATCACCTACTGGGATGCCAGCAAGCCTTCTAGTGATAGCTCCAGCCCAGACAGCCAACCCAATAATCAAGCTGCACAAGTGATGGCACGAATTTTAAATGCGTTAATCAACAACCGCCAATTAACCGGTATTCCCGGTGCTTATACCCGGGTTATTCCCCAACAGGAAAATTTAAATAGCTTAGGTAATTTTTGGCAAGCGCTGGGTAATCGCCCTCGCCTCTCTTTACTCTATTCCATTACCGTACCGATGAAACTGCAAGATATTAAAAACAATATGACACCAATTAGCCAAATATCGACCTCGGTGGTTCAAAAACCCAGCCTGGATAATTCACAAATAAACCAAGCTCTGGCAGATAAATTATGTGCCGATTTAGGCGGTACAGAAGATATTCGCCTTGCCTTAGCTAAAGTGAATCTAATAACCGAACCTACAACAGATAATAATGATAATCAGGAAAATGAAAGTGTTATTCTTGAAGTTTCGGGTATTACTCGTTCAATCTATTTAGCTAAGATAAAAGATATTCTTTCTACATGGGTAAATAGCCAAAAAACCGTGGTTAAAGTAAATGGAACAGGTATTATTATCGCTAAAGAAAACTCCGACAGTTTAACTTCAATATAAAATCATTAATAAAGAGAAAATTATACAGATAATAGATCAAACTAATGACCAAGGATTTATAAATATGCCAAGATATTCTAATTCTCAGAGAATACCCACACAGAATAGTAAAAATAGCCGTAGAACATCTCCATTATCAATTCCTTCTGATGGACACCTTTCACTTTCAAATAATCTGACTAACGACTCCTCCGTTCGCCAAGAAGTTAAGAGGCAATTTATCTGGGAAGGCCATATGAAGGCAATTGAAAAAGCGTCTAGACTCGGTAATTTTGCTGTCAGTTTTCGGGCAGCAGGTGAACCAACACTCAGAGCCTTAGGTAAAGGCGCCGCGGCCAAGGGGCATGATATTCTGGAAAAAACCATTAAACCCGGTTCAATTAACAAAGCTTATCCCAAAGATGAAGCTTCAAATGTCATAAAGCAAGTACAGGAGGCGGGTATTGAAGGCTATGTCGGTCACTGGAATAAAGAAACGGGACATCTCGAAGGTATTTATATGAGCAGCGGTCACGGTTTATCAGATAAACAGGTCAATGGGAAAATTTATCCCATAGATTTAAACAATCTCGAAACAAGTCTGGCTCCTTTAAAAGAGAAAAAGAACTGGGCCGCATTGCCTTTCACCGGTGATTATGATATGCATGACATGATTAGTTTCACCACTCAACCACATTCAGTACCATCCAATTCATCAGAAGAAAAGAAAATAATTGATCGCATTAACAAATATATTGCTAAATCTGATTCAAACCGACCATTTGAAGACACAGAACATAATGTTATCAGGCATGGTCCTCAAGTAAGCTACCCTGCTTTTGCGATGGATAAAGAACAAGAAGAGATAAAGAAACACGGGGGAATTGTCAAAGCGGTTGCTGAACCCGGCGAATTTCCGGTTGCTATCGTCAGTAAAGGGCAATGGACCATTGCTAATAATATCGATGAACTGAATCAGTTTTATAATAGTATTGGCGCAAAAATGAAAGCAAGCTGGAAACCAGGCACCGGGAATCCCAGATTCGTTTCCAATCCACAAAAACCGGGCATGGCCAGATTTAGTCGGAAATCTCACTAATAATACAGGCACTAATCTGTATTAGCTCAGGTTTATTAACACCGCAAAATGGTGTTCTTTTTATATCTTTAAGAAGCTCGTTAAGTGAATTAACGAGCTTCTTATCATTTTGTTGCCAGTAAAAAGGCAACTTGGAAGATAACGGGCATATTAATTCTTCAGCAGCACGATAAACATAGAAATAAAACCAATCCACTTATCCCAAGCAATAAAAATAACCCTATTCATTATCCCATCCTTGTCATACTTGAAATTGAATAATCATAGAAATAAACATCCATTAACAATCTCTGTTATTAATTTATGCTGTATCTAAAAATTCACCCCCAATAATTGTTTTTTCATATAAACTTATTTAAATAACCATTGAATTAAATTTTTAAATATAAATAATAACATCTATAAATCATGTTATTGCAGTAGCTATCAAAACCAATGAAAACAAAGCAATAAACGTTTTTATATTTTAAATACAAATAGTAAATAAAGGAAAATCATCAATTTCATTGTTAAATAAAACAACCCAATATTATATACAAGGTGATAAAAATGGAAAAAGAATATAACCGGTCCACATCAGAATCCAATATAGAGAATACCAATACTATGGATCGCCATGAAGTTGGTAAAACGCCCTGTCGAACTGATAATCCAAATTCAGCGCTAAAACCGGGTGATGACTATACACAAGCAATAAAAATTAACCCTGATGGTGGCTTAAAAGCAGATAAAGATGGATTAAGTGTAAAAATTAAAGCAAATAATGGTATTAAGGTAGACAGTAGCGGAATCAGTATTGATCCCAATAATGTATTCCCAAAAGGAATGATTGTGATGTTCTCCGGTAAAGATACTCCTACCGGCTGGGCTTTTTGTGATGGTAATAATGGAACGCCAGATTTAAGAAACCGTTTTGTCATGTGTAGTGAAACTATTTCTGAGACAGGGAAAAGCAGTAATAAAGCCAGTGGGAGAGGGAATGGAAAAAACTTTTCCATAGATACAACATTAACTACGGTTTCGGTAAATGTTACTGTGGAAAATACAATATTAACAGAATCACAAATACCTAGTCATAACCATATTGGAGGTATGGCTTATCGGGCTGCTATTGGAATGCTATATAATGTTAAGACTTACAAGACTAATGACAGCCGTACTGTTTTCAAAGTAAATAACAATAGTGATACATATAATACCAGTGCTAATTACGCATATACATCAGGCACTGGGGGAGGACAAGGACATAATCACCCGGCAACAGCATCATCCCCGGCACATAATCATAGTATTGATATCATTCCACCTTACTATTTATTAGCCTTTATTATGAAACTTTAATTTCATTGCACTAAAAATATTTAAATTATCTATCACTTCCTAATCACAAAGGATACATAACAATGAATATATCTAGTTACTTCTTCCTGAATGAAGAAAACATTAAATTCAATAATCAATGTTTAAACACATACATTGGTTATCCCCAACCCATCAATAAAGATTGGCCCAACCTGCCTGCCGGGTTCCAAAGATATATTGACGATATTATTAATTTAAATGGTTTTTTATATTTTTTCAAAGGTTCACTGTATCTTAAATTCGATATCGTGAAAGCACAAGTCGTTGATGGACCGAACTTCATTATAGATGGCTGGCCTGGATTAAAAGGAACAGAACTGGAAAATGGAATAGATGCGGCCATAGAATTGACCACAAACACTGTTTGTTTTTTTAAAGGTAGATACTGTGTAGATTACACCATCGATTTACACACAATTAAGACCAGCACTATTGCAGACCGGTGGGGAATGACCGGGAAATATGCAGAATTTAGTACCAACCTTGATGCCGCTATTTTGTGGCCAACTATTGATGGAAATTTTATTTATTTTTTCAAAGATGATTCTTTTATTCGGTTCGATCAAAAATTGAATGCACTTGATGCCGGACCTATCATCATCTCCAGCGATAATGAGGGTTGGAGAGGATTAGCCTTCAAAAATATTCAAGCGGCAGTATCGGTCGATATTGATTTATTAGGCAGTCACCGAGACAATAGTGGCGTCTGTAGTGGAACATGTGGTACTAATGACACGGGTAAACATTGTTTCCAGTTACCTCACAGTATTCGATTCGGCTTGATAGCCTACGCGAATACAAATATTTCGCAAACTGTAAAAGTATATATTGACGATCTTCTGGTAGATACATTAACCGGTAAAGGGCAAAATAATCTCATGGCGACTAAAACCTACACATCAGGTACAGGCAAAATCTGTATTGAGATTGAGGGGAATGGCAAACCATGCAAGCTGCGTTATTTCGATAATATATTTGATGGAAAACCGGGAACAGCTATTATCGGTGCTGAAAACGGCACCAATAATAATTACAATGATAGCGTGGTGTTCTTGAATTGGCCGCTGATATAAACTAAAAAATATTTGGTTTCAAATAATAATTGCGCCATTCTTGGCGCTTTTTCTTTATTAAAGCGTTTATTTATCTAACTCTCTTGCCTGCAAACTCCTACCACTTACCTGCTCTAATGATTTAAGTAAATGTTTAGCATTAGCTGATGATCGTAATAAATAAGCGCTTTCTTCAAAACTTTCGTATTCCACTCTCGAAATAATGACACAATCGACTCGCTCCCCCCGGTCACAGAGTTACCTATGCTCCCGGGGATTCGCTCCTTTGCCGCTCCGATGCATCTTGAAATCCATAGGGTATAACTACAATATTATATTACTGACTCACAACTTGATCTTTAGGGTTAAATGTAAATACAGCATCTGTTGCCTGTTTTACATTTGTACCTTTAGGTAATTCGATTTTAACAATAGGTAAAAATTTACCTGTTGCATCTTTATAATCACGTTGATCTTTTTGTGCATTAATTAAACCTGCACCGTTTGAATAAAAAAGGGCTTCAATAGGTAATGTTTGTGGCTTATTCTCATCCCAAGGTTGAACGACTATCTCATTATAATTTAAACCATTACCATGATAAGGCATTGCAAGTAATGTTTGATAAAAAGCATCTGCTGGATCTTTAGCCGTCGGTCTAACATCAAATGCACAGACTCCCCATGCAGATTTTCTTACAATAGCCTTATTTAATTGATGAGCGGTGAAAACACCAAAATCTTGGCATGATTTTCCATCTGAGGGTTTAGGCGGTGCGCCACAATAATTTCCCTGACGCCCCCAAGTATTCGCATCAATAACATAGGAGCATAATACAGGAACTTTAATCTTATCCTCAGGGGCCATCTGTTCAGGAAAAAGAATAAAACCATTTACGCTAGCAAATGTATTGCCAAATTTAGCATCTTTTCTTAAATATGAAAAAGAAACTCCATTATTTTTTATAGAAGATGGATTTAACTTCCAAAATTTAAATCCAGGCCGAGTCCCTCTCATCAAAACTCCAGAGCAAAGAAAAGCGGGTGATTGAGCATCGCCACAGTCTTTAGCGGTATTATTATATTGTTGGGTCAATATATTAGCAATATCATTTTGTACATCGGTTTCATTTCCCGTTTGCGTGAAGGAAAAAGTATTTGCTGAAAAAAAGACAATACTAAGGAACAAACCTATGGCAGGCTTTTTCATAAAATCCTCACTTAATTTAAAGTGCGTTAATTGAAATTAAATTGTTCTCCGTTCACTTCCTAATGAAGTTTTTCACTGTTTTTCTTATATCACAACTATCAAAATTGATAGCAAAACAAGGCTTCATAATTCTATTTGGCCATTTTCAATGGCTTTTATTATGGCTGCACCTCTAGAGTTAACATTAAATTTTTCTCTAATTTTTTTAAAATGAAAATTAATATTTGCTTCTGAGCAATTAAGTATGCGTGATATCTCCCATGTTGTTTTTCCAATTAAATACCAAGAGCAAACTTCTTTTTCTCTTTTACTCAATTTAATGTTGTTGTTTTTGTTTTTTAAAATAATTAAATAGTGTAGTATGATATCTCTTAATGCTATTAGTTGATTGAAATTTTTATTTATTGTCCTTATATAATCACCTTCTTTGCAATAAAAAGATAAAGTTAGAATTCCAAACTCATGATTAATACCATGCATAGGAAAAGATATGCCATGATTTATTCCATAATCTTTAATTTCATGGGAAAAAAGTGATTTTTTTTCTAGTTTATTGCAATCCCATATGAAAGGGATAGTGTTTTTTATGCAATATTCAAAAATTGGATTGTTATTGATATATTTATCTTTTTGATAGTTTAAGGATAATTGATCATTATTGGTGATGAAATTTGATTCTTTAATATTACTTTTAGTTGAAGAGTAAAAGAGAGAATACCATTCTATATCAGTAATAGATTGAATGGTTTTAATAACAAAATGGAGATCATTAAACTCCTCAACAACACAATTCGAATAAAATTCATATAAGTCAATCATAATTTAACCTGGGTATTGTTAAATATTTCAAAACGTTAATACTAAGATTAGTCCAATAATTGACTAGAACAACTATCAAATCTGATAGTTGTGATATAAGCAAAACAATGAAAAACTCTACTAGGAAGTAAATGGGGAACAATTTAATTTCAATTAACGCACTTTAAATTAAGTGAGGATTTTATGAAAAAGCCTGCCATAGGTTTGCTCCTTAGTATTGTCTTTTTTTCAGAAAATACTTTTGCTTTCACGCAAACAGAAAATAAAATCGATGTACAAAATGATATTGCTAATATATTGACCCAACAATATAATAATACCGTTAAAGATTGTGGTGATGCTCAATCACCTGCTTTTCTTTGCTCTGGAGTTATATTGCGTGGCACTAAACATTCAAATGATTATAGATTTTGGCAACCTAGCCCATCATCTATAAAAAGTGGTGGTGTTTCTTTTTCATATTTAAGGAAAGACGCTAAGTTTAAACGTTTAGCTTATGGATATAGAAATGGATTTATTGTTTTCCCTGAACATATAGCGCCTAAAGATAGAGTCGATTTTTCTGTATTGTGTGCATTTCCTATTGATGGCTATACAAATGAGAGAGCGAATCAAGGTTGTGGTGAAAATATCACTAAGGCGAAAGGTAAAGGTAAATCTTGCCAAGAGCAAAATGTGATGAATTCCGATGATTGGATAAAAAATTATAGGAAAGTAAACTCTCAAGATATTTTTCAATGTGGATTTAATGTTACTCAAGATGTGAATAATCCAGCTATAGCTTTCTATCAAATGTTAGAAAGTATCAAAAAACTTCCACGTACTCCTAATACTCCACCAAAACAGAATGAAATCAGAATTTCAATCTGGGAAGAAAATGAGCCTAATAAATTACCTATTGAAGCCCTTTTTTATTCAGAAAATTCAGGTTTAGCTGATGCACAAAAAGATCAGCGTGATTATAAAAACGCAACAGGTAAATTTTTGCCTATTGTTAAAATGCTACTACCAAGAACTTTAAACGAGGATGCATTATTCAAATTTAATATTGAAGATCAAGTTATTAAGCCATAAACGATTATTGGATTATTGTAAGTTCTATTTTTCATACTGAGATTACTGTAGTGGAGATAATCATCATCGGCTTTATTCTCTGTTCTCGGTATTTTGTTTAACGACAATTATCAGACCATAAATAAAGCCTTTTTTCTATCTAAAATAACAGGTTGCAGCTAAAGATCTTGTTTATGATTCTTTGGTGACTGTCTTTCTTGTAAATTTCCATTACTCACCTGCTCTAATGATTTGAGCAAATGTTTAACATTAGCCGGTGAACGTAGCAGATAGGCAGTCTCTTCAAGGCTTGCATATTCCGCACTCGAAATAATAACACAATCTCCACCATTTTGTCTGGTGATCAATGTTGGTGTGCAATCCTTAACAGCTTGATCCATAATCGAAGCAAGATTTCCCTTTGCAACACTATATGTTGTCTTCCGCATAATATGACCTTTTCAATATAGTATAAATCACACCCAAACATTGGGTACAACATCAAGCCAAATAACTATTTGCGCCATCCGTGGCGCACTCTCTTTATTTTTATGACTATTGCAAGTCATCCATTTAATTAAGCAGTAGCATCTGAAATTAATTGAGTTGCCGGGACATCCTGTCCAAATCCTCGCAGCCCAACCACATGCACATGTTCGTGGTTTTTAAACACTTTACGCACCAGTTTATAAGTGGTCCCTTTTTCAGGGCTGATATTTTCCGGGGCGGCGATAATCAACTGCATTTGCAGGCGCTCACATAATTCAAACAAAGTAGCGATAGATTTAGCATCCAGACGCGCCGCCTCATCAAGGAATAACAACCGGCAAGGGGAAATATCTTTACCACGCAAACGGCGGGACTCTTCTTCCCAACTCTGCACCACCATCACCAGAATAGACATGCCGGTACCGATCGCTTCACCGGTAGACAGCGCCCCACTCTCTGCTTTCAGCCAGCCATCCGATCCACGGTTAACTTCAACATCCAGTTCCAGATAGTTGCGATAATCCAACAACTCTTCACCTATGGTTTGCGGCAAGCGCTGCCCCATATCCACTTGCGGATTCAAGCGCTGATAAAGTTTTGCCATTGCCTCCGAGAAGGTCAATCGCTGGCTATTAAATAGATCCTGATGTTGTTCCTGCTGTTCAGACAACACATCCAGCAATATCGCGTGGCTTTCACGCACGTTTACATTCAACCGCACACCACGGACTTGTCCGAAGGAGACCGCTTGTAATCCCTGATTTAGCATGCGGATACGGTTTTGCTCGCGCTGAATGGTTTTGCGGATAATATTCGCCACACTTTTCGAGCTAATCGCTAATTTCTGTTCACGGGCAGTCAGCTCTTCCGTCAAACGAGCCAGCTCGATTTCCATCTGTTCAATGGCGTCAACCGGATCGTCAGTGCGGATAATATCTTGGCGAATACGTTCACGCAGATGCTGATAAACGGCAATAAAGAACTGAATTTTACGTTCAGGCCGTTTCGGATCTTCGGATAAACGCAGCGCATCACGTAGATGTTCGTTATCCGCCACTGCCAGACGTAACGCCCCCAATGCCTTATCCGACATGGAACGTAACGCGCCGCCCTCCATATATGCCAGTTCACGACGATGCAAGCGACGTTCAACGCCGTTATCTTTCACCATGCGCATTACCGCGCACCAGCCCGCTTTGGCAGAAACCACCTGTTCACGGATTTGATGGTAATCGCGTTCCAGTTTCCGCAGTTTTTTCTGCAAACTTTCCATTTCCGCTTCGCAAAAAGCGATCTGCTTCTCAAGCTGGTTGACTCTGGAACGGTTAGTACTGAGCGCTTCATGGAGTCGATCACGGCGCTCGCGAGCACGCATTTCCGCATTCGCATCCGCCTGAACACCGATCTCTTTCATCTCCTGATGCAGCTCTTTCAGCATATCCTGTTTGGTTTCGTAAGAACTTTTCAGAGATGCCAGCACTTGGTTAAATTGGGAATATTGCGCTTGCTGTTGACGTAGTTGTTCGCGAGCGCGGCTGCGGTCCGATTCTGCATGTTCCAGACGCTGACGCAGTTTGTCATTCAGATCCGCATTTTCGTTGAGCATACCGGCAGAATCACTGTAGCTAAAATGCGCACGACGCTGTACCACTTCCACCAGCGCGAAAGCCCGTTGTTTAGCCTGATGCTGGCTCTGTTTAGCGGTTTCATAGTCCTGTTGCAACTGCTCATGCTGCTG
This sequence comes from Photorhabdus hainanensis, assembly GCF_018448965.1. NCBI lineage: Bacteria > Pseudomonadati > Pseudomonadota > Gammaproteobacteria > Enterobacterales > Morganellaceae > Photorhabdus > Photorhabdus hainanensis. The sequence goes on from NZ_RCWD01000033.1 coordinate 36,329, forward strand.
TGGATCGCTTTGCAAAACCGCAACCATCGGCTCCAACTTCGCCAGTGCCGAACCGTGTTGTTGCAGGAAACGAGCCGCTTCCTGCGCTTCGTCCAACTCTTCGCGCACTTCTTCTACGCGATCAATTAAAGTTTCATCCAACAACAGAGTCACTTGAGGGATCAGGCGATTTAATGCCGTCAGGCTCTCTTTCGCCTGAGTATATTGCTGGCGCTGCTGTTGAGTCTGCTCTTCAAATCGGGATAATTCACGCTCCAGTTCCGTGTGACTCTGCCTCAGTTCGCGGATTTCCGCTTCCGGATCGGTATCAAATGCAACAGAGAGGTGTTTACCCACAAACTGACTGAATGACTGATGCGCACGCTGGATTTTCTGCACATCAAAAGAGAGCGTGGCGTAACGTTCCGCCAAAGTGTCGCGCTCCAGATTCAAGGCTTCTAAACGATTTTCTCTAGCGGCGCGACCAAATAGCGGCAATTCAGGATAACGAGAATAACGCCATTGACGGTCGGAAGATTTGACCAGTACCGCATTAGTCTGCTCTTCGGCATTAAATACGCTGTCATCAAAGGATTGCGGATCACCTTCAATTAAATAGAGATCTTCCGGGCAATCTTCCAGCGTTTCAAGATGTGGACGCACCAAGGAAAGATCGGGCACCACAATGCCATGTCGCGCAGGTCCATACAGGGCGGAGAAGTACGGCGCATCATCAATGGTGATATCGTCATAAATCTCTGACAGCAAAACCCCGCCGAAACGTTCCGCCAGCGCAATCATCCGGCTATCTTCCGCACCGCTTGGTTGGCTGAGACGTTCAATCTGCTGTTCCAGATCACGTTTTTGCGCCGCAACTTCATCACGTTCTACCGTCGCTTCACGCTCGCGTTCAAGCAACTGCTGCATATATTCCGTCACGTCATTACTGCTCGCCAGTGTTTCACCGCTCTGTTCACATAGCTGATGCAGGGTATCCTGCGCAGCCAGCCAGACCGGAGCGCGGGCAGTCAGTGACTGAATTTTCTGTTTCAGTTGTTCAAGCGCCTGACGCATCTCCATACGGCGCTCACCACTTTCATTAACGTTTAGGCTCAGTGCTTCCTGACGGGCTTCAAGTTCATCCTGTAACCCTTCCAGATCTTCGGCCTGATATTGCCGCCCCTGACGTTTGCAAAATTCGTTTAGTAAACGCTCTGCATTTTGTTGGTTGTTTAGACGCTGCTCCAGTTCAGACAATCGCATTCGCAATGGCTGCACCTGATCCGCCAGATGTTGCTGTGACGGCCAATCACGCAGTAATTCACGAGCACTCTGCCACGCTTCACTGCGGCTGATTTCGCCAACCATACTTTTGACTAATTGATACGCCTGTTCGAACTGATTATGAGCCGCATCTGCAACACTTAATTTCTGTTCCAACACCAACAGGGCTTCTGTCGCCTGCTGCTCTTTAGCCTGAAAAGTTTCCAGCCATTTTTCTGCATTATCGGCGGAAAGATCCGGTAACCGGCAAAGTTCACGAGCACGTTCTAGCGCTTGTAGCGCTTGTTGATACTGAATTGCGCGGGTTTGCTGAACATCCAGCGCCTGCTGGTAATCCGCCAACTGGCTTTTCAGCTCATCGACTTCTTGTTCTGCCGCTTCTGCTCTGGCTTCATATTCAGCCTGTAGCTCTCCCGCTTCTTCAACAACCTCTGTCTGTTCTTCCAAACGGTAGGAAAGTTCTTCCAGATCCCCCTGATAACGATCAATTTTTTCCTGCTGACGCATGGCGGTTTGCACCAGATTCAGGTGGTCACTAGCGGCCTGATAATCCGTTTCTAAATCGTCAGAGGCGCCATTCTGCTCAGTCAGCTCTCGCGCTATCTCTACATGACGATACTGCTCGGTTGCCAGTTGCCTATAGCTGCCAAACAGTTCTCCACGCAATGCCAATGCTTGATCCAGATAGGTACGCCGCTCATTGGCATGGCGCATATAATCAGCAGAAACGTAAGAAGTTGCTTCGGTGATCAAGTGCTTGAACAGATCGCGATCAGATTGAGTTACCCGGATAGCTTCCAGTGTTATACGGTTTTCACGCAGCGCCGCTTCCATATCCTGAAATGCCTTGCGAACACCGCTGTTTTCCGGCAGCAAATAATCGCGCAGGGAACGGGTAATGGCGCTGGAGATACCTCCGTACAGAGAAGCTTCGATCAGACGATAGAATTTACTGCGATCACTCGCTGAACGCAGGCGTTTAGGTATCACACCCAAATCAAACATCAGCGCATGATAATCGGTAATGGAGTTAAATTGTTTGAACTGCACGCCTTCCATCTCATCAAGACGATCTTTCAGTTCATTGAGCGGCAATACACGCGCCTGTCTTTCACCGACATTTTCCGTCAGTAATTGAGTCGGCTGGATCGCGGTTGGCAAGCCTTGGATCATAAAAGCTTTGATATCGACTTTACGGTCACGCCCCGCAACCTGTTGCAACCTCACCCCAACAATGACTCGCTGATGCCGAGAGTTAATCACATCCAGCGTTGAGTAACAGACCCCCGCACGCAGCTTACCGTGCAAACCTTTATCGCGAGAACCGGAAGTGGCGCCGGCTTCGGTGGTGTTACGGAAATGCAACAAGGTCAAATCAGGGATCAGCGCGGTGACAAAAGCCGCCATCGTGGTGGATTTACCCGCCCCATTCCCCCCTGACAAAGTGGTTACTAATTCATCAAGATCAAATGTTCTGGCAAAAAAACCATTCCAGTTAACCAGCGTCAGTGAACGAAATTTACCGCGTTCAATCATGGTTGTTCATCTCCCGCATCTTCTGCTGAGTTATCCGGTGTTTCATCATTTTCACTATTATCAAGCGACAAGCCGCTTTCAACCGGCATTGCTTCACCGTCACGGATCATCCTCAGTTGGACTTCACGAGGATCGTCGCCACTGCGTACATCCGCACCAAAACGGAATACCGCCTCAGTAATGGTAAATTTATTACTGTCATTTGGTAGGATATAGACCATACCCAGACGACGCAGACGGTTTAGTGTCGTGCGCACTTTTTCCTGCAATTTCTGTTTATCTAAATCGGAACCGGAAGAACGCTGGTTGACAAACTTCATCAACTTGCCTTCATCGGCCAGTGAGATCAGCTCTTCGTACAACTCTTGAGCCGTAAAAATCCCCTGATTAGCCAGGCGTTCCGGGCTGAGATAGAGATAACAGAGGATTTTTCCCACCATCATATCCAGCTCTGATAATACCGAGCGCGGGATCAAGGTCGTTGAACGGGGACGCAGATAGAAGAAACCTTCCGGCGCACGGATCAACTCCACATTATAGCGGGCGTAAAATTCCTCCAATTGCTCCTGAAAATCCATCAGATAAGCATGGTTATCAAGATCATCTATCCCGATATGACGACCCGCACGAAGTTGGCTATCCAGTTCCGGGAAAAGTGAATTGGCTAACGCCTGTGCCAGTTTAACCGGCATAAATTGTTCAATATGTGTCGATGACATGTGCCTGTACCTTGGCTCCGTAATCATTAATCGCTAACCATTCCGCTGGCAACCCAGAGAAATCCGCTTCTGCCACACCCAATCGTACAGCCTGATCCACCAAAATACGCGCCACATCAAAGTGACGAGAGAGCGGATGTTGAGCAAGGTAATCCCTTAACACCGCACCTAAATCCAGTGGGCGCTGCTCCTGTCGATATATCAACAGCGCTTTTTCAATCATTTCTGCCAGTTGTTCGTTTATTTCACTGAATTCTTCATATTCCAGCGCTAATGGCAGTTCACCCGTCACCTCTTCATTGCGTAACGTCAATTCTTCATCCCGCATATCGAGCAAACGTTCAGCGTTAGCAATAGTGAGGGTCCACGGGTTATCAAAGTAATGTTGAACTGATTGACGTAAGCGCTGAGAGAAAATCCGGTTTTTATCCATATCAATCGCAGTACGGATAAATTTGTGAACGTGACGATCATAGCCAATCCATAAATCAATCGCCTGCTGACCCCAACTGATAATACGGTCCAATTTGCTTTGCAGATCAAATACCAGTTTATCAACCAGTTCTGAGCCGCCGCTATCCATGTTGGCTTCCTGAATACGCAACAAATTAGCCTGTAGTTTATCTCCGGCCGCTTCTAGTGTGTCCTGGAGTTCCCGCAACGTACCTGATGTTTCGGATAACAGTTGCTCACAGTTGGCAATCGCTGCCTGCCAATCTTGATTCAGCAACGCCGCAATATCTTCTTTAACCGAGCTTTGCTGCTCGTCCATTACGCGCTGAGACATGTCGATGCTGTCGAATATTTCAGCGACAGAATATTTCAGCGGCGCAAAAACATTACGGTGCCAGTGAAATTCATCTCCCCTTTCTTCCGCCGCTTCCGCAGCCCGGTGCAACTCACTCGCCACCACCGAAAGTTGCATCGAAAGACGTAAGGTAGAAAATTCCCGCTGACGAATGTAGTAGTCACTGATACCCATCCCAAGCGGGGTTAAGCGATAAATTGCATTGCTCTCGGCCAATTCACTGGTAAAACGGTTAAGAATTTTCTGACGCACCATATCATTGATGGCATTGTTGGCCCGCACAGCGATAGATTCTGTGGTCTGCTCAAATCCTTTGCAAACTTCACGAAAGGCATCAACCAGCTCCCCTTCGCTCATCTCGCCATCCAGACGCTCGCTGTTCAACACCGCAATGGCCATCAGAAAAGCCAACCTTTCTGCGGGCAGGGAGATGGAAAAATCGTTTTTCCTGGCCCAAGACACCAGTTCCGGGACAGTCTGGGAATATTCACTCATAATTTGTCCTTTAAACTGTTAAAGCTGGCTTGCGTGCCATGACATGAATGTAGCGCCCCAAGCTGATATAAGGCTCCTGTCGGCAATAACGCTGTTCCAATTCCAGCAACGCCGGAAAGTTTTCGCTCTGTAATTGGCGATTTTGCAAATAGTCGTGAAAAACACGAACACCGGTTTTGCCGGTAATCGTCATATTTAATTCATCAAGCCATTGATAGACCTGTTCAGGCGCCAATGGATTCTGAGGCGATAATGAACGTTTTCTGCGACGTTGTATATTGGGCGTCGCCAAATGAAAATTACCTAAAATAGCATTACGCATCACCAAACCATTGGCATTGTAAAACATTAAAGATAGAGCGCCACCCGGATTAATGATATTCATTAGTACTTCTATTACATATTTCTGATCAGTAATCCATTCCAGCACTGCATGAAATAATACCAAATCTACTGGCTGCTCTATATATTGGCTAATTTCCTGTACCGGGCTTTGTATAAATTGCATATTTTGGCTGACCCCTTTATCTTCCGCGGCCAGCCTTGCCCGCTGGATCATCTCTTCTGATAAATCACACAATATCACTTGATGACCCAATGCAGCTAATTGACATGCCATATTTCCCTCACCACCCCCCGCATCTAAAATACGCAGTGGACGTTGAGGTAATTGAACCAGTAATTCGCTGATATCCTGCCAGACAACGGCTTGCCTGATTTTACCTTTGGTTGTGCCGTAAATATTACGAGAGAATTTGTCTGCAATATCATCGAAATTGCGATCCCGCATGAAAAACTGCCTCACTAATGGAATAGATTTGATTTATCTGTTGAGATTTCATTACGCTAACTGCTATTTTCGCACAGCATTCGTTGATATAACCACTTTTGACGACAAACTGTGAACCACATGGCTATAATTCAACCAAATTAAGGCAAATAAATGCAATTTCTATTTAAAAAGTACTTGGGTGCAATGGTAATGCCTCTGCCATTAATATTGCTAATTTCACTTGCTGCTTTATTACTGCTGTGGTTTACCCGTTGGCAAAAAACAGGTAAAACGATTCTGACACTCAGTTGGCTCACGCTACTTTTGCTAAGTTTACAACCTGTTGCCGATAAGCTGCTGTTACCACTGGAATCGGTTTATGCTAAAAGCGCCACATCTGATCCCAATCAGATCAATCCACCGGTTGATTATATCGTCGTTCTTGGTGGCGGCTTCACTTATAACCCAAATTGGGCGCCCAGTTCAAACTTACTTAACAACAGCTTGCCGCGAGTAACAGAAGGCATTCGCTTATATCGCCTGAACCCCGGCTCTAAAATGGTCTTTACCGGTGGTAAAGGAACGACTACTAAAAGCAGCGCGGAAGTCGCCGCTATCGTAGCACAATCGCTCGGCGTGCCCGCAGAAGATACGATCGCACTGACAAAACCAATGGATACTGAGCAAGAAGCCAATGAGGTTGAGAAACTGATTGGTAAACAACCCTTTATTTTAGTGACTTCCGCCAATCATATGCAGCGAGCGATAACTTTCTTTCAACAGCATGGGTTAAACCCCATTCCCGGCCCGGCTAACCAATTAGCGATCACTTCACCATTACGCCCTTGGGAAAAATATCTGCCCTCGGCTTACTTTCTATCCCATTCAGAGCGGGTATGGTATGAAACTTTAGGCACCCTCTGGCAACGCATTAAACCTTCGAAAGATTTGGAACAGCCACAAAAATCAGAGCATTCTCAACCGAAATAATCCTAAAGCTACTTCTTGAAGTCAAAATGATGGAGAAACGAAAGCGCAATAGAAACAATATAGAAATAAACAACATAGAAATAAACAGCAATAAAATGACGCGCTTTCGTTAATCCAAAAATAAATTCAAACTACTAATCAGTCTCAATAAAAATTTTTCTGACTGCGATCAGATCTTCCGGGGTATCAACACCCACTGCCGGCGCTTTTAATGCAATTCCCACATGAATTTTCTCGCCGTACCAAAGTACCCGCAGTTGTTCCAGCATTTCAATTTGCTCTAACGGGCTTGGCTCCCACTGCACATAGCGACGGATAAAACCCGCGCGATAGGCATAAATACCAATATGACGCAGGAAATTATCCCCAATCGTTTCCCGTGATTGTATAAAACGGTCACGCTCCCAGGGAATAGTTGCCCTAGAGAAATAGAGCGCATAACCCTGCTTATCCATAACGACTTTCACTGCATTAGGGTTAAAAGCTTCCTCTGCATCATGAATCTGCACGGCCAACGTTGCCATTCCCGCTTTACAGCCCGCCAAATTTTCTGCAACCTGTTTAATAATCTCTTCGGGAATCAGTGGTTCATCACCCTGAACATTAACGATAATTTCATCATCGGCAAATTGATATTTATCGATAACCTCAGCTAACCGTTCAGTACCAGAATGGTGATTTTCGTTGGTCAAGCAAACCTCACCACCGGCAGCCACAACTGCATCAACAACATCATGATTATCTGTTGCTACAATGACGCGTTTAGCACCTGAACGCTTTGCCCGCTCCATGACGCGAATAATCATCGGCTTACCATGAATATCCGCTAAAGGTTTACCGGGTAAACGGGTTGAAGCAAAGCGGGCTGGAATAATAACGGTGAACATGCCTTATTTTTCCTCATCCAGAGGTAATTCACGAGCTTCGTGATCTAACAGGACGGGAATACCATCACGTACAGGAAACGCAAGTCGATCCAACTTACAGATGAGTTCACAATTCTCTTTATCGTAGCTGAGTTTTCCGTTACATACAGGACAGGCAATAATTTCAAGTAAACGGTGATCCATACATCCTCCAATTATGGAGCTTTAATTTAGTGCAATTTAATGCGACCCAGAATAACATAAGCTTGGTATCATCGTTAGCTCTTGTTATTTAATCTTTCGATCCCTTTCCCAACATTATCTTCTGAAAAATCAAGCAAGCTGGTGAAAGCCCAAAACCATCTTGGTAGCCGTTATTGGCACAATCCCTAATTGCTAATAAATCATCAACATAGATAATAAACAAAAACCGGAGAGTAAGCGTCGTCGTCAAAAGTGACTCACTTCGCTACCCTCCGGGTTTTACCAAAGGTCCGTTTAAAAAAACGATTACCTTTGTTTGCATATGGTTCAATGCTTCCTCTTTACCATTTAAAGAATGGCAATAAAATAGCTTGATTTTGATAGAGTTTCAGAATGCTATCACATCTGCTGCGGTTAAATCATAACCTTTGCGAATAATTGAAAATTCTACATCCTGCCCTTCTGTAAGTGACTTGTTTTTTGTATTAGCAATCGCTTTTCTATTGACGAATATGTCTTGTCCCCCATCCTGTGGAGAAATAAAACCATATCCTTTATGCTCATCAAACCATTTCACTCTACCCATCTTTAATTGTAATGTCATAATAACTCCCCCATTTGTCCATCTCACAATAATTTAATTTATTGTTTTTGATGTTTTTTTACCCTTTATTCAATTTTCGAATAGAACCTCATCTCAGTTTCAATACCTTGACCTTGAAATACATTTCATTCGAGTAGTGCATCGTTTAAGTAACAGATACGAGCGGATATCCTACCAGAATCGTACATGTCTGAACCAAGAATACACAATAGTCGTTTATCCTTAATGGATAGTTTTAATATCAGTTAACAATGGCGAAAAATCAAATAAATCTGAAAAATTACTGAAATTGTACGAATTGTTGGCAAGGTGGGAACCATTTTGGTAGGGAGCAGAAGAGAGTCTCCCTGTTAACTATCATCGGCTTACTACCGGCTCACAAAGGCCGCTTTGATTAAAACATAAAATTTACTTAATATTTTTATTCATCTCCAATAACGAACAGATATTGTTCAACATTGTCTCTCCCTTTTCCTGAGGGAACCGAGCGTCTACCGGTAAATACCACCAATTTGGTTGAGCAAAACTAAAACACTTAACCGCATCTTTTTCTGTCATCAGTAAATTCTGGTTGGTATCGGCCAGATGACACAATTGATCTTGTGTGTACTGTTGATGGTCGGCAAATGCATACTCCTTTCTCAGGTCAGCGCCTAACTGTTGCAAGGTCGCGAAAAACCGTGGTGGATGCCCGATTCCAGCCATAGCAACAGCGTGAGGTATCAGATTCACTGCGCGTTTTTCACCGCTAACCATATTCACAGCCAATTCGCCAGCTAATGTCATCGATAATTCGCCTGGCTGAGGCGTACCACCGTTGGTAATAATGGCATTAACTCGATTCAATCGCCCAGATAACTCACGCATTGGGCCAGCCGGAAGCCACCAACCATTGCCAAAACGGCGCACGCCATCAATAACCGCAATTTCAAAATCTCGCTGCAAAGCATAGTGCTGTAAACCATCATCAGTGACGATAATATCCAATGGCGTATCCGCCAGTAATGCTTTCACTGCTTCAACCCGTCTTGGGGCAACCGCCACAGGCGCGGCTGTTCGACGATGAATTAATACCGGCTCATCACCGGCCTGAGCCGTGGTGACATTTTCAGTCACCAACAGAGGATAATTTTCTGCTTTCCCCCCATAACCACGGGAAACAACACCAACCCGGCAACCTTTTTGCTGCAACTGCTCCACCAGCCAGATAACCACCGGCGTTTTACCATTACCGCCAGCGGTTAGATTACCCACGACCACAACAGGCACAGGCGCTTTCCAAGATTGGCTCAAGCCTGTTTTATAACTTAACCACCGTAAGCCACTTATCAGCCCGTAAAGGGCTGAAAAAGGTAATAACAGTAAATAAAGCCATGAGCGGCCTGACCATACGCGCTCAATCATTGCCCAAATTGCATCCGATGTAGTTGTGAGTAAACACCATTTTGTTGCTCCAGCAGAGAGAGATGATTACCTCGTTCAACAATATGCCCATCTTCAATCACTAAAATTTCATCCGCTTTTTCAATGGTTGAAAGACGATGTGCAATAACCAGCGAGGTTCTGTTTTTCTGCAATTCATCTAATGCCGCCTGAATTGCCCGTTCAGATTCCGTATCCAACGCCGAAGTTGCCTCATCAAGAATCAGCACCGGAGAATCACGCAATAAGGCACGCGCGATAGCAATACGCTGACGCTGACCACCAGAAAGCAATACGCCATTTTCACCGATCATGGTATCCAGGCCATTATCCAACTTCCTGATAAAATCCATTGCGTAAGCCATCTCAGCCGCCCTCTCAATCTCTTCACGGCTATATTGGTTTTCACTGGCATAAGCAATATTATTCGCTACCGTGTCATTAAATAAATGCACATTCTGCGATACCAGAGCAACCTGTCCACGCAAAGAAGAGAGCGTATATTCCCGTAAATCATGGTCATCAAGCAGAATACTACCTTCATTGACATCATAAAAACGGGTCAGCAAATTCGCTATTGTGGATTTACCCGAACCGGAACGCCCAACTAAAGCGACAATTTTACCCGCCGGGATATGCATAGAAATGTTTTGTAGCGCCGGCAGTTCCTTGGTCGGGTAGCAAAAAGTTACATTACGGAACTCAATATCGCCTTTCGCTTTTTTAAGCTCCAATTTGCCATCATCTTTTTCCTGTTCCATATCCAGAATAGCAAACAGAGTCTGACAGGCCGCCATGCCCCGCTGGAACTGCGCATTAACATTCGTCAAAGATTTTAACGGACGCATCAGCGCAATCATTGATGAAAATACCACGGTAATTTTACCCGCAGTCAGTGTGTCCATAATCTCCGGAAAACTTGCCGCATAGAGAACAAAAGCCAAAGCAAATGAAGCAATAAGCTGAATAATTGGATCAGAAATTGACGAAGCCGTCACCATCTTCATGCCTTGTTGACGCATATGGTTACTGACTTTATTAAAGCGCTCAGTCTCTACTTTCTGCCCGCCGAAAATGAGCACTTCTTTATGTCCTTTCAACATCTGCTCAGCACTGGCAGTGACTTGCCCCATGCTGTTCTGCATATTTTTACTGATATCACGAAATCGCTTCGATACCACGCGAATCACTAATGACACGATCGGCGCAATCACAATCAGGATCAGAGATAATTGCCAGCTATAGTAAAACATCAAAACAAACAGGCCGATAATAGATGCCCCTTCCCTGACCACGGTAATCAGCGCGCTGGAAGAGGAGGAAGCCACCTGTTCAGAATCATAAGTAATACGGGAAAGCAGAGCCCCTGTAGATTGCTGATCAAAAAATGATACCGGCATCCCCATCATATGGCTGAACAGATGGCGACGCATCTGCATCACCACTTTACCGGAGACCCAAGAGATACAATAACTTGATACAAACCCGGATAGCCCCCGCATAATCATTAAAGCAATCACAATCAGCGGCATCCATTTCAGTACATCACTGCTTGCTTTGCCGAAACCTTCATCAAGTAAAGGCTTAAGCAATGAAAGCATTAACGTATCACCGGCAGCATTAAGGATCAGTGCAACCGCAGCAACTACTAGCCCAATCCTAAACGGAGAGATAATTGGCCATAGTCGGCGAAACGTCTGCCAGGTAGAAAGGTCTTTATCATTCATTATTGAGTTACCAACACAAAAGAAATAGCGGGTTATTCTACTCATGATCACCACGAATACCAAACCACTGATGATACCAACGTGACATAATTTGTTGCCTATAGCTCATCATTTCAACATGATCGCCATAAAAATAACCCGTTATCTGCCCGGATACTGCGGTACTACGCCATTCTGCCCCGGTTTTACGATAACGTCGCTGCACCTTAACCGAAGGGAGTCGCCACGGGCTATAACGTGCAACAGAGGCCAGTGCATATTGTGGTGAAACAGTATGAATAAAAGCGGCTGTAGATGAGGTATTACTACCATGATGTGGAACTTGCAATATGGTCGATTTTAAATTCTCTTTTTCTATTCTCAATAGCTTGTATTCCCCTTGTTTTTCCAGATCTCCGGTCAAAAGTAAGCTATGTTTGCCATCATCTACCCGAATGACACAGGATTCGTCATTACCTGCGTGTAATGATCTTACCGGCGGCCATAATACACGGAAGCTCAACCCTTGCCAGCGCCACTGCTCACCGCGTATACATGGAAGATGTCGCTGATTGATTAAAGAACTTCTCACAGCAATACCCGGATATTTTTGTTGTAAGAATTCCAATCCGCCCGTATGGTCAAGATGATCATGACTGATAATAATCTGCTCTGGCGTTAATCGATGCCAACGCAAATAAGGGACAATCACTCTTTCAGCCATACTGCCGGTTTCCCAACGATTACCGGTATCAAAAATCAGCGCTTTACCATCTTTTTCAATGATAACCGCAAGACCATGCCCAACATCCAGCATAGAAAATCGCCACAGATATTCTTCATTGCGCCTCAAATAGCAGAGCATTATCCCCAAAGAAATCGCAATCAGTAACTTATATGATTGCCACCAAGCAAATCGCCAAATAATGACAACAAACCAACCAATAAACGTTATTAAGAAGGGAAAACGGCCAGTTTCACTCCATGACTGTTGCAAAACTGGCAAAGGAATTAAAGAGAAGGTTACAGAGTAATCGACTAATTGCCATAATAAAGCGTGAATAAAGGAACAAAAATTGCTTATTAATGCCAGCATAATCAACGGAACAGTAATAAAAGAGATGATTGGCACGGCCCAAAAGTTAGCCAATAAAGCAGAAAAATTGACGCCATGAAATAATAATAGCTGGAGAGGAATAAGCATCAGCATCATACCCATCTGCATATATAACCCTCGCAGCCATATCCATTTCCAACCATAACGAAATGGCTCAATCAACGGCGCCCAAAAGAACCAGAACATTAGCGCCATCACAGCAAAGAAAGAGAGCCAGAAGCTATCAGAAAGCACAGTCAGGGGATCAAATAAGAGAATCATTGCGGCTGTCCACAATGCCCACTGCCAAGGGAAACAGAGAATATTTTTGTAACGTAAATATAGCCAGAGCGTTAAACCCAGTAATGCACGAATAGCCGGAATGCCCCAACCCGATAACCAGACATAATTTATTGCCACTATCCAACCAGTAATCAATGGAAATCTGTGCCCTATCCAGTGCACGGGAAAGAAGAGTTGTAATAACCTTGCCATCCACCAACCAAACATACTGGCAACGGTAATATGCAACCCGGAAATAGCCATAAGGTGAGCCGTACCTGTTTGTTGCAATAATAAATTATCCTCCCTACTTAACCACCGACGCTCTCCGAATGCTAATGCCATCGCAATACCACTATGTTTCAATTCACGAATATCCGGTGCAATATGACTGACTAATCGCTGACGTAAGTTACATTCCCCATCAATTAATTCAGCATGAATGACTTTCCCTGTTAAAGGCTGACGGATAGCCAATGCCCTACGCTGACTATCATATCCACCCTGATTTAGCTGACTATGAACCGGTCGTAATTTCATTTTCAACAACCATTCTTGACCAGCACACAGAGATTCAGGCGAAATATCCCAAGAAGCGGAAACATGCAGTGGCGGAAAAACAACTCTGTTTTCATTCTCAATAATACGCAGAATAATCCTGCCTTGCTCTTCATTATCTAATGATAAGCTTTCAATAATAACTCGAGATAAATGCACTTTCTCACTAAAATAGATTATCTGTTCGAGCAGATGATTTCCCTGCCAGCACCCAATAAGAAATGCCAGTAATGAAATTGAAACCATTCGGTAAAGACAAAATGGCAAGAATAAGCAGAATAGCGCCAGTAATAACAATGTAATAATCTGCCATTTCTGTGGTAACTCAGGCAGAAAAAGCAAGGGTACAATACCGATAATAATAGCTATTGCAGCCTGATTCACGCTAATGATTGGTATAGATTGTTTCCAATTTGTCGTTATCTTGTTTATCAAAACTGAAAACCACATCCTTATTCATCCTTACATTTTATTTTCCTAGCAGAGTATTCCTTATTTTTTACAACTCAGCCAGAAGCACAAGAAAAATTATCAAACACCTTCGCAGATTAATTCCAGGCTAACAATCTTTTCAAAAATATATGCGAACAGCTTCGCAAATACAGAAACTGCCACCTGCTAATTACCCACCAAATGTTATATTGATCGCAAATGCAACATTGCGATACTGATATCAAATAAAATATTTCGTAATGTTTTGTATGCATTCTCATTACAGACATAAATAAACATTATAAGCCATTATAAAATCACGATAAGTTACATTATTTACTTATTATTATAATTAAATATTAAATTCATTTTTGAAATTATTAACCAAACCTATGAGTTAATAGAACAATCAACCTAACCATATGTAAAACAATAAAAATCACTATTATCAGACATTACCTAAGCAATTGACCACTTAATTAGTGAAACTACTTAAATGATTGTTTACTTCTTGTTTTGTGATTAAGGTCGCATTGATTAAATTTAAATAATATTAAATTAATATTTCCATTCTATTTTTATATGGAAAACAATCAAAAAATCATGTTAAATACAATAAGGTGGTTTTTATGAAAAACAAAATAATTGTATCTGACTCGCTGCAAGAACATCATCTTACTAAATTATTTAATGATGAAGTGTTAGCAATCCATATAAAGAAATATGTTGATAACTCTCTTGCAGACAAGCTCTCTGATTTTTTCCTTTCCCACGAAAATCTAGAATGTCATCCTCATGATTTGAAAAAAGGAGATGAAGTTGTTTTAGTTGATTACGGTGTTGATAGAATTGGTCCATCTTACAATACAACTTTTGGTAAATCCAAAGATAGCGATAGCTATAAAAAATACTTTGAAAATGCACTATCTGCCATCAGAAACGTCAGAAATTTCTGTGCGCCAATGTTAGCCCCTTTCGATAAATTTCGCTTAGAACTGGATGAGATATGGTACGCCGGGGCCAGTATTGCCAACTTTGAAGGTAAAAAGATGCATGCGGGTATTGCCAGAGTGATGAACAGGCCAGAACGTTCTTTCATGGTTGAAAAGCAACCTCATTTTGATGGCCTTCAACAACAATCGGTCAATTTGTTGGGGCAATTCTCAGTGAATATCTATATAAGCATGCCTGCAACTGGAGGAGAGCTAGAGCTGTGGGATGTTCCTGAAATCCCCATTACTGAGTTAATCGAAGATAATGCAGAAAATGATTGGCGAGGTACGCTTCCGCCATCCGTCCTTATTAAACCAGAACAAGGAGATTTGATCATAATAAACACCAGGAAACCCCATGCTATTCGTAGTTTTCCCGAGGGGTACAGAATATCATTACAAAGCTTCATTGGATTATCATTAAATAAACATCTCATGTTATGGAATTAATTATATGGTTGATGTAATCAGTACATTAGGAACATTTTTTCTTTTAGGATTGGGAGCTGCGGCTCCCGTTGGCCCTATAAATATCGAAATTATGCGTAGACACTTGAATATCAGTTGTCTTCACGCAGTAGTTTTTGGTTTAGGCGCCTGTTTTGCCGATATAATTTATTTGTTACTCTTAGGTTTTGGTATATTGCAATTGTTCTCCAATACTATTTTCATGCCTATCTTGGGGTTTTTAGGGGCATTAATGGTCATTTGGTTTGGTATTA
Source organism: Photorhabdus hainanensis (assembly GCF_018448965.1). Lineage (NCBI taxonomy): Bacteria > Pseudomonadati > Pseudomonadota > Gammaproteobacteria > Enterobacterales > Morganellaceae > Photorhabdus > Photorhabdus hainanensis. The sequence goes on from NZ_RCWD01000033.1 coordinate 51,796, forward strand.
CCAGCTTCATAAATAAGAAAAATGAGGAAAATATCAATATCATCGCCAAACCCTATCATAGGCAATTTTTTGATGGTGTATTGTTAACACTATTAAATCCATATAATGTTATTTTCTGGCTGTCTGTCAGTGCACAACTGAACAATATTGCATCAGGTAAATATAGTTTAGCTATTGGCGCAACAGGAACAATTATTGGTGTTATTGTTTGGGTTGCCTTTATTAATACCGTGATATTCTTCTCCAGAAAAATGCTCAGTCACCGTGTTATTAAGTTTATTAATTACACCAGCGGTGTAATTCTCATTATGCTTGGAATTTATTTCTTTTCATATTCAATAACATTATTTAATCTGAAATTTTCTTAAGTCAGGAAATGCTATGCCTGAGGGTCCAATAACGTTTTTAATCAAACGAAATTTCGTGGGAATCCTTAGGCATTAATTCTAGAATTTGCTGGTAAAGCCCCGGTAGAGCACTGTGGATCGTTTTCCAGACAATCTCAAGATCCACCTTGAAGTAGCCATGAGCCAAAACATTACGCATCTGGTAAGCAAACGACAATGGCAATTCAGGGTTAGCAATGGCGAAATCGGGATAATGTTTCCCAATGTTGTTACTGGCCTCGCCGATGATCTCGAAGTTGCGAATCACGGCATCCTGCACCAACCGGTTGTTAAGGAACGCCAGTTCGTCCATGTCTTCCGTGTAGCTGTCGATACGCTTGATGGCTTCGAGGATGTGCGCCAGATAGTCGACAAGGCGCTGCTGATCACGGCTCATACAGGCACCGCCTCGGCAAGAACAACCGCCCTGAATTTCTCTGGTAGTGCCTTCGGGGTCAGCACATCCACTGGCACACCGAGCAGTTGCAACAACTCGTGCCGGATCGCGCCAATATCAAAAAGAGTGGTTTCCGGCGTCGGGTCAACCAGGATGTCCAAGTCACTGTCCTCGGTGTCATCACCGTGTATAACAGACCCGAAAACACGGGCATTACGGGCTCGATGAGACTCCACTACGCGACGGATGGCCTCCCGATTAGCAGCTAAGGCTATTGATGGTTTCATGCCATTAACTCCACAACAAAATCTAGTTTTATAATATGGGGGTACCAAGGGGAAAGCAATACTAAGGTCCGCTTTCCATCAGTAATGTCGGTACCAAGTACTAGGCTGGTTATTCTTTAAAGCCCGGTTTACCATTTCTGGCTCGCCATTCTTTTACTACTTTAAGCACACCTTCTGGGCTATCTTCAATGCCATCTTCAGGATAATACAATAAATCTGTACCTCCAGGATATTCTGAGACTCTCACAATATTGTTTACGATTGCATCGTGCTCTGCCTCAGAAGAATATTTCCCCTCAAAGATCATGCTAATTAATTCTAAAAACTCCGTTTCAGTATATTCTTCTAACTTACTTTTTAATTCCATCCTATTTTTCCTCTTTATTAGAATGAATTTCAATATGTCGCTTCGGAGTTATTACTCGCAGATTATCGAGTCCATAAACAGAACCATCATCTTTATTAATCCGACTGTCAACGGATTTGGTACCGCCAGCCAGCGCCCGGCGCTGGTAATGCCGCCACCGATGTAACGCATTACCAACGCTTCACTATCTGCTATAGCGCCACGAGTAGTTGCAGCCACAGCGATAGCAGCAGCTTCCGCTTTATCTTTGCTGCCGCTAAGCCACCGTTTATACCACGGTAATTTTTTATCCTGCGATTTATCCGGTTTGGGTGGATGTTTGTTATCCTGCGGAGGCTGTTCAGGTTTTGATGCCGTTACCGGAGCAGGAGATAACGGAACCTGATATATCGCCATCCTACCAAAGTTATTTACCGGTTCAGTCTTGATTGCGCATGCAAGTGATTTCTGAGGACAGGGGACACAACGTCAGATTGACAGGATTATGGGGAAGGTTTTCTCAGTATAAAAGTTAGCTCTTTTTATATGAGCCTTGATTAGATCAAAAAAGTGCTGACCAAGAGGCCAGCACTTTGTTATGAATCTAAAACAGCATCGAAACGCTGTTTAGAATAAGCAATAACTTGTTATCTTCAAACTTAATCGTAGATATTCACGCGATCACGCAACTCTTTGCCAGGTTTAAAATGGGGAACGTATTTACCTTCCAGCTCCACTTTATCACCGGTTTTAGGGTTACGACCTACGCGCGGAGCACGGTAGTGAAGAGAAAAACTGCCGAATCCGCGCACCTCTATACGTTCGCCATCTGCCAATGTTATTGCCATATGGTCGAGTATTTCTTTCACTGCATCTTCAACGGTTTTGGCCGAAATATGAGATTGCTGGCCAGCAAGTCTTTCAATTAATTCAGACTTGGTCATGAGTACCTCCCTAAACTACCGCACTTGGATAACACTTACGTGTTATCCACCGTTATTCACTTGAATTATTCGCCTTTCGCTGCTTTGAAAGCTTCAGCCATTGCATTGTTTGCAAAGTTTGCGTCTTCTTGTTTGTTCACAGAAGCGATAGCGTCTTTTTCGTCAGCTTCGTCTTTCGCGCGAACAGACAGGTTGATAACGCGGTTTTTGCGATCAACGCCAGTATATTTAGCTTCAACTGCATCACCCACGTTCAGAACCAGCGTTGCATCTTCAACACGGTCACGAGAAGCTTCTGATGCACGCAGGTAACCTTCAACGCCGTCAGCCAGTTCTACTGTCGCGCCTTTAGCATCAACCGCGGTAACTTTACCATTAACAATAGCGCCTTTCTTGTTCACAGACAGGTAGTTATTGAATGGATCTTCTGCCAGTTGTTTAATGCCCAGAGAGATACGCTCACGTTCTGCGTCTACTTGCAGAACAACAGCCGCGATTTCATCGCCTTTTTTGTATTCACGAACTGCTTCTTCTCCAGCAACGTTCCAAGAGATGTCAGACAGGTGAACCAGGCCATCAATGCCGCCGTCCAGACCAATGAAAATACCGAAGTCAGTAATAGACTTGATCTTACCTTCAACACGGTCATTTTTGTTGTGAGTTTCAGCAAACAGCTGCCACGGGTTAGCTTTACACTGTTTCAGACCCAAGGAGATACGACGACGTTCTTCGTCGATATCCAGAACCATAACTTCCACAACATCACCAACGTTAACCACTTTGGATGGGTGGATGTTTTTGTTGGTCCAATCCATTTCTGAAACGTGTACCAGACCTTCAACGCCTTCTTCAATTTCTACGAAGCAGCCGTAATCAGTCAGGTTAGTTACGCGACCAGTTAGTTTAGTGCTTTCTGGATAACGTTTAGCGATTGCTACCCAAGGATCTTCGCCCAGTTGTTTCAGGCCCAGAGATACGCGGGTACGCTCACGGTCAAATTTCAGTACTTTAACTGCGATTTCGTCGCCCACATTGACGATTTCGCTTGGATGCTTAACGCGTTTCCAAGCCATATCAGTAATGTGCAGCAAGCCATCAACGCCGCCCAAATCAACAAATGCGCCGTAGTCAGTGAGGTTCTTAACGATACCTTTAACTTCCATACCTTCTTGCAGGTTTTCCAGCAATTGGTCACGTTCCGCGCTGTTTTCAGATTCGATAACAGCACGACGAGAAACCACGACATTGTTGCGTTTCTGATCCAGTTTGATGACTTTAAACTCAAGCTCTTTACCTTCCAGGTGAGTTGTATCACGAACTGGACGAACATCAACCAGAGAACCAGGCAGGAATGCACGGATACCGTTCAGTTCAACAGTAAAGCCGCCTTTCACTTTGCCGTTGATGATGCCGGTAACAGTTTCTGCATCTTCGTAAGCTTTTTCCAGCATCAGCCACGCTTCATGGCGTTTTGCTTTCTCACGAGACAGAACAGTTTCACCGAAACCATCTTCAACAGCGTCTAGAGCAACATCAATTTCATCACCAACCTGGATTTCCAGCTCACCCTGAACATTTTTAAACTGTTCTACAGGAATAGCGGATTCTGATTTCAGACCTGCATCAACCAATACAACGTCTTTATCAATAGCAACAACGATGCCGCGAACGATAGCACCTGGACGAGTTTCAATAGATTGCAGGGATTCTTCAAAGAGTTGAGCAAAAGATTCTGTCATGTTAATGATCTTCAAGATTTTAATTTAACGTCCATTTAGCTTCCCGCCGAATGGGGTTGTTTTACATGCCCCGCTACGATTCCTGTAACAGGGTTTTTAGTTTGCGGAAAAATTCTCTACCCGCGTACCCAATTTTTAGTACATCGTCACCAATTATAAGCTAAAAACTTAAAATCGTTCAGGTAATTAAAAGAATTTTTTTCGCATAATTTAGCGCCCGGCCAATAACTTCCTCGATAGACATACTGGTTGAATCCAATATTAATGCGTCTTCAGCCGGCGCTAATGGTGCAACTGCCCGGTTACGGTCACGGTAATCACGCTCCTGTATCTCGGACAAAAGACATTCAAAGTTAACACTAAAGCCTTTTTCCTGCAACTGTAGCATACGTCTGCGCGCACGTTCTTCTGCGCTGGCATCAAGGAATATTTTCACCGGGGCATCAGAAAACACCACGGTTCCCATATCACGGCCATCGGCAATCAAGCCCGGCGCAACCCGAAAAGCACGCTGACGCCGCAACAAGGCTTCACGAACTCGTGGGAAAGCAGCCGCCTGCGAGGCAGTATTACCGACCGTTTCGGTGCGGATCTCATTACTGACGTCCTCGCCCTCAAGCATTACACTAAGCTTCCCTTTGCCAGGGACAAAACGTACATCAAGATTAGCAGCCAGAGGAACTAACGCATCTTCAGACTGGATATCCACCTGATGATGAATCGCGGCCAGTGCCAACACTCGATAAATAGCGCCTGAATCAAGCAGTTGCCAGCCTAAAGCCTCTGCCAATGCCTGGCATAACGTTCCTTTACCTGCGCCGCTTGGCCCATCAACAGTTATTACTGGGGCTATCGCCACCATTATTGTTCTCCTTTAGCATGGCAAGTTAACACTTCATCAGATACTGAATATTTACTCAATAAAATAATCAATATCTGCCGTTTATTATATGCACTCACAGAGTGAACGAAATAAGCGCATGCCATGTAGATAGATTTTGCTCAAAGAAATACGCTTTATTGAATCATAATAATCGATAATTATGACTTTCGCTGGCTTAATCTCTCCAATTGATCGAAATAATCGGGAAAAGTCTTCGCTGTACAACCTGGATCGAGAATGGTAACCGGCGTATCGGACAGCGCTACCAACGAGAAACACATCGCCATTCGGTGATCATTATAGGTGCCAATTTCAGCCGGTAATAATCTTGATGGCGGTGTGATGCGAATGTAATCAACCCCCTCTTCCACCTCTGCGCCGACTTTACGTAATTCAGTCGCCATCGCATGGAGCCGATCCGTCTCTTTTACCCGCCAGTTGTATATATTGCGAATGACGGTCTCCCCTGCCGCAAACAACGCCGTGGTTGCAATGGTCATAGCAGCATCAGGGATCTCATTCATATCCATATCAATGCCAGTAAGGGCGCCACGCTCACATTCAACAAAATCATCGCCCCAACGAATTTTCGCCCCCATTTTCTCCAGCACATCGGCAAATTTGGTATCCCCTTGCAGGCTATGTTTACCAATTCCGGTCACCCGTACAGCGCCGCCTTTAATTGCCGCCGCCGCCAGAAAATAGGATGCAGAAGAGGCATCGCCTTCAACCAAATAGTGACCAGGAGAAACGTATTGCTGTCGGCCTTTAATATGGAAAATCCGATATTGATCGTGATTTACGGTAATACCAAAACTTTTCATTAATGCAAGAGTGATATCAATATAAGGTTTGGAAACTAATTCCCCTTGAATATGAATCTCAGAATCATTTTCTGCCAGTGGCGCAGCCATCAGCAATGCGGTCAGAAATTGGCTGGAAACACGGCCATCTACCGTCACTTTGCCGCCAACAAAACCCCCTTTGATGTGTAACGGTGGATAATTTTCCTGCTCCAGATAATCAATTTCCGCCCCACCTTGACGCAAAGCATCCACCAAGTGGCCAATCGGACGCTCTTTCATCCGAGGTTCGCCGGTAAGAACGACGTCATTTTTGCCCAGACATAACGCGGCGGTTAGGGGGCGCATTGCCGTGCCGGCGTTACCCAGAAACAGTTCTACCGGCCCTTTATGGGTAATTAACCCACCAATACCGTCAACTTCACAACGGGTACGATCATCAGATAAATGATAACTGACACCCAATGCAGCCAAAGCATTGAGCATATGGCGAATATCATCACTGTCCAACAAGTTAGTTAAGCAGGTAGTGCCTTTGGCGAAAGCCGCCAGTAATAGCGCACGGTTAGAAACACTTTTTGACCCTAGCAGGTTAATAGTTCCACTAATGGAGGAAATAGGTTGTAGCATCAGGGATTGCATAAATAACAGGCTCTCCGATTCTCGATTACATTAATTATAAATGAGTCATTTTTACGTTCGAGGAAATATTTTTTTACCTAGAATAGACCGGGAACCGTTGTTCCCGGTAATGGTTGGCAAATTAGCCGTTACGACGCTCGAAATCAGCCATAAAATCAACTAAAGCCTGAACCCCTTCTATCGGCATCGCATTATAAATAGAAGCACGCATACCGCCGGAAATCCGATGTCCTTTCAGTGCCTGCAACCCTTGCGCATCAGCCTCTGCCAGAAATTGGCTATCTAGTGAAGCATCAGCCATCTGGAACGGCACATTCATCAGGGAACGATTTTCAGGAGCAACCTGGTTACGATAAAAATCACTGTTATCAATCGCGCTATAAAGCAGTTCAGCTTTAGCTTGATTACGTTTCGCCATCTCTTGTACCCCGCCTTGCTCTTTCAGCCATTTGAAGACCAATCCCGAGAGATACCAGGCAAACGTCGGCGGTGTGTTGAACATGGAGTCATTCTCCGCCAAAACAGCATAGTCAAAAATAGACGGGGTTTCTTTGCGGGCTTTGCCTAATAAATCTTCACGCACAATAACCAATGTGAGGCCCGCAGGACCAATATTCTTCTGCGCTCCTGCATAAATCATGCCGTAACGGCTAACATCCAATGGCCGGGAAAGAATAGAAGAAGAGTAGTCGGCAATAATCACTTTGTTATCGTTAAAACTCGGCTCTTCATGAATGGCGATACCATCAATAGTTTCATTCGGGCAATAATGAACATAAGCCGCATCATCGCTCAATGACCATTCACTCATTGGTTTAACACTTTTCAAGCCATTAATTTCGGTTTTGATATTAATCACATTCGGCGCACAATATTTTTTGGCTTCTTTAACTGCGCATGCAGCCCAATAACCGCCATCAATATAATCGGCTTTAACATTATCACCCAGCAAGTTCATCGGAATAGCAGCAAATTGACCGCGGGCGCCGCCATGACAGAACAATACTTTATAGTTTTCAGGCACTGATAATAGATCCCGCAAATCATTTTCAGCCTCCTTTGCTACCGCGATAAACTCCTTACCACGGTGACTGATCTCCATAATTGAAGTCCCAATACCATTCCAGTTGCATAGCTCCTGTTCAGCTCTACGCAATACTTCAATCGGTAACATAGCGGGACCTGAACTGAAATTATATACCTGATTCATTTACCTCACCTTATTCTGACGAAATAACAATGATTGATAGCAATAAATAATCTGATATATCGGTTGTACCATTCCCATTTCATTGCTGCAATGGTTATTCAAACGTTGAACAAAACTATCGCAAAAATAGCCAATAAACTAGTGCATTCAGCGCTATTACAGGTGAACTGCTTATTTTTTCCCTTTTTTATCCACAGCTATGAGAGGAAGGAATAATGTGAATGGCGAATCGGGTAAAGCAATAAGGCCATGATTTTGGTAAAAATGCACTGCATTATCATCTTTTACGTCAACAATAAGAAAGATATTTTCGGAGGAAGAAATATTAGGACGCATTCCGCGCCCTATTGTTATCTCTGAATCACGAATCAATATTTCACAAACATCTCGTGAATTTTCACCGGATCATGCGTTTCAGTCAGCGCTAATTGTAAAAGTACTCTGGCCTTTTGCGGGTTCAGACGTTCAGAAGCGACAAAACCATGCTTGCTATCATCCACTTCCGCATCCTGAGTAACATATCCGACCGGTACACGGCTTGATCTTACGACCACAACCCCATCTTTAGCCGCTTGGGCCAAAGTATCAAAAATCGCCTTGTACATATTACCGTTGCCTACACCGGCGCTGACAATGCCTTGGTAGCCATCTTTCAGCAGAGCTTTCGCCGGCAGATCAGACGCATTGGCGTAGTTATAAACAATACCTACTTTCGGCAATTTATCGAGTTTACTAACATCAAAAATAGCCTGATTGGCTCTCGGTTTAGCGTCTGCGTAATAATTGACTTTGCCATTATGAACAAAGCCCTCAGCACCCGCATTAATTGGCTGGAATGCCTGAACTTCGGTGGTGCTCATTTTCACCACAGTGCGCCCACTGATAACCGCATCATTCATTGCCATCAACACACCGCGCTTGGCTGATGCTTGATCACCCGCAACCACCACAGCGTTATACAGATTTAACGGGCCATCGGCGCCAAGCGCCGTGGATGGGCGCATCGCGCCAACCATGACTATCGGTTTCTGGCAGTGAGTAGTTAGATCGAGGAAGTAAGCGGTTTCTTCCATTGTGTCAGTACCGTGGGTGATAACAAAACCATCGGTTTTGTCACAATCAGCGTTGATTCTTTTCGCTAGCGTCAACCACACCTGATCATTCATATCCTGAGAACCAATACTAACCACCTGCTCACCTTTTAGGTTGGCGATATTTTTGATCTCAGGAACAGCATTGACTAATTCATCAATAGCAACTCTTCCAGCAACATAATTGGATTGGATTGCAGACTTCCCACCGCCGGCAATCGTCCCTCCCGTCGCCAAAAGCGTAATATTTGGTAAAGCAAAAGCAGAACCACTGATTAATGCCAATAAACTGGCTAAAGCTGTGTGTTTCATCTTTTTCATGCTTCTTCCTTAATAAAAAATATCCTGTTAGATTATGTATGATGATAACAATAAATCTGTGATACATACCAGACTTTAGCTACTGAAAAAAAACTCGTATGATGAGCGCCCCATAACGAGCACTCATAAGTGAATACCATGACGCAAACCTTTATCCCCGGCAAAGACGCCGCACTGGAAGACTCAATCAACTGTTTTCAGCAAAAACTGCAACGCCTTGGTTTTAATATTGAAGAAGCTTCATGGCTGAATCCGGTTCCCAATGTCTGGTCAGTTCATATCCGTGACCGCGATTGTCCTCTCTGTTTTACCAATGGCAAAGGCGCCAGCAAGAAAGCCGCTTTAGCTTCTGCTTTAGGGGAGTATTTTGAACGCCTGTCAACCAACTATTTTTTTGCTGACTTCTATTTAGGAGAAGCTATCGCTAGCGGTGATTTTGTCCATTATCCCAATGAAAAATGGTTTGCTTTACCGGACGATGATTCCTTACCAGAAGGCATTCTGGATGACCGGTTACGTAAATTTTATGATCCTGAGAATGACTTATGCGCCAGTCAGTTAGTTGATTTGCAATCAGATAATGAAGAGCGTGGTATCTGCTCACTACCGTTTACTCGTCAATCTGATCATCATACCGTCTATATTCCGATGAATATTATTGGCAATCTTTATGTTTCCAATGGTATGTCAGCCGGTAATACTATGAATGAAGCCAGAGTTCAGGGACTATCTGAAGTTTTTGAACGTTATGTGAAGAATCGTATTATCGCCGAAGGCATCAGCCTGCCAGAAATTCCCCAAGAAGTGATGAATCGTTATCCTGGTGTTGTTGCCGCAGTTAACAAATTACAGGATGAAGGTTTCCCACTCTATTGTTATGACGCCTCCCTCGGTGGGCAATTCCCGGTTATTTGTGTAGTGCTGTTTAATCCTAATAACGGAACCTGTTTCGCCTCTTTTGGAGCACATCCTGAATTTGGCGTGGCACTGGAACGTACTGTGACCGAATTATTACAGGGCCGCAGTTTGAAAGATCTGGATGTGTTCAATGCGCCCACTTTCGATAATGAAGAAGTGGCAGAACATACCAATCTGGAGACTCACTTTATTGATTCAAGCGGTTTAATCAGTTGGGATTTGTTTAAACAAGATGCTGATTACGCGTTTACTGACTGGAATTTCAGCGGCACGACAGAAGAAGAGTTCGCCACTTTGATGGCAATCTTCAAACAATTGGATGCCGAAGTTTATATTGCTGACTACGAGCACCTCGGTGTTTATGCCTGCCGTATTCTGGTTCCGGGGATGTCTGATATTTATCCTGTGGAAGATTTACATCTTGCTAATAATACGATGGGAACCCATCTACGGGAAACTTTATTAGCATTACCAGATAACCAATGGCAAGCCGAAGAATATCTGGCACTAATTGATCAATTAGATGAAGAAGGTTTGGATGATTTTACCCGTGTCCGTGAATTGCTTGGTATTGCGGTGGGTAAAGATAATGGCTGGAGCAATTTACGTGTCGGTGAATTGAAATCCATGTTGGCACTGGCTGGCGGTGATTTGGAACAGGCTTTAATTTGGGTAGAGTGGACCCAAGATTTTAACGCCTCAGTCTTTACCTCCGAACGCGCTAATTATTATCGCTGTTTGCAAACACTGCTTTTACTTGCTCTGGAAGAGGATAAAGAGCCGACACAATATTATCAAGCATTCGTAAAAATGTACGGGCAAGATGCTGTCGAAGCAGCATCAGCAGCTATTTCTGGTGAACACTGTTTTTATGGCCTGTGGTCAGTTGATTCAGATTTAAAATCACTGCCCGCTCATCAGGCTTTATTAGCCGCTTATGAGAAACTGCAAAAAGCAAAACGCGATTTCTGGAACGCAAAATAAAACTGTAGAAAAGACAATTCATAATTAAAAGTAAAATTCAGGTTAAATTAAATTTATTTTCAACAACAAATAAACAACAATTTAGCCTGTAATTTTACTTATCAAATGCCCTACCAATAGGTTAAATAAAAAAATATCATAATTTTTAAAATTTTTTTATTTCATTAAAATCAATCAATTAATTGGAATTTCAACCATTTTCATTCCCCAAAACAGAGTCTACTGTCAAGGGATTATGATCTATATCAATTTTCCTTCTTCAAGCCTTTGTTACTATCGTTACGTACCGTAACTTATTAATGATAAAGAGAATGTTGGTATGAAAGCTGACAACCCCTTTAACCTATTACCACCTGCGGTAATGACGCAAATCGCCAATGACATTGGTGTTTATAAAACCACTAAACCTGTCGCCATTACTTATCTGTCAGCAATAACTGCCGGGGTTTTTATTTCGATTGCATTTGTCTTTTATATTACCGCGACTACAGGAACCGCATCTGTCCCTTATGGATTAGCTAAATTAGTTGGCGGTATCTGTTTCTCCCTTGGATTAATGTTAGTTGTCGTGTGTGGCGCAGATTTATTTACTTCCACTGTGCTAACGATTATTGCCAAAGCAACCGGGCGTATAACCTGGCATCAAATGATTAAAAACTGGATTAACGTCTATTTCGGTAATTTAATTGGCGCGTCATTTTTTGTCGCCATTATCTGGTTTGCCGGTCAATATCGTATTGCCGACGGATTATGGGGCTTGAATGTCTTGCAAACAGCAAACCATAAAATGCATCACTCTTTTATTGAAGCGCTATTTTTAGGCATTCTCGCCAATTTAATGGTTTGTCTCGCGGTTTGGATGAGTTATGCCGGACGTAGTTTAATGGATAAAATATTTGCCATGATTTTGCCAATAAGCATGTTTGTTGCCAGCGGCTTTGAACACAGCATTGCAAATATGTTTTTAATCCCGCTTGGTATTATTATTAAGCATTTCTCACCAACTGAGTTCTGGATTAATATAGGGGCGACACCTGAACAATTTTCTCAACTCACCATTTCACACTTTATTACTGACAATTTAATTCCGGTCACTATTGGTAACATTATCGGCGGTGCCGTTTTGGTGGGTTTAACTTACTGGTCAATTTATCTGCGTAATGGGCAAAAACATTAATTCGCTCCCTTATTTAGTTTCTCAAAAGTTCGATTATTATAAAGGTAGAAGTATCATGACTGAATTAAATAAAAAATTCTCTGTCGCATGGCAAGGTTTTAATCAGGGGGATTGGCAGAATGAAGTCAACATTCGTGACTTCATTCAAAGAAACTATACGCCATACGAGGGTGATGAATCTTTCCTGGCAGGTTCGACAAAGGCGACCGATACCTTATGGGAAAAAGTCATGGAAGGTATCAAAATCGAAAACCGCACTCACGCACCGGTTGATTTTGATACTGATGTTGCTGCTACTATTACCTCCCACGATGCAGGTTACATCGAAAAAGATCTGGAAACTATTGTTGGCCTGCAAACGGAAGCCCCATTAAAACGTGCGCTGATCCCATTTGGCGGCATCAAAATGGTGGAAGGCTCATGCAAAGTTTATGGTCGTGAACTCGATCCTAAATTGAAACAGATTTTCACTGAATACCGCAAAACGCATAATCAGGGGGTTTTCGATGTTTACACGCCAGATATTCTGAAATGCCGAAAATCCGGGGTTCTGACCGGTCTACCTGATGCCTATGGCCGCGGTCGCATTATTGGCGATTACCGTCGCGTTGCGGTATACGGCATCGATTTCTTACGTGATGATAAATTAGCTCAGTTCAATTCATTGCAGGAAAAACTGGAAAACGGTGAAGATCTAGCAATGACTATTCAATTGCGTGAAGAGATCGCTGAACAACACCGTGCTCTGGGTCAGATTAAAGAGATGGCGGCTAAATATGGCTATGATATTTCTGGCCCCGCCACTGACGCTAAGGAAGCGATACAGTGGACCTATTTCGCTTATCTGGCGGCGGTTAAATCTCAAAATGGCGCCGCGATGTCTTTCGGTCGTGTTTCCAGCTTCCTGGATATCTACATCGAACGTGACCTGCAAGCAGGTAAGTTGACAGAAGTTGAAGCACAGGAATTGATCGACCATCTGGTGATGAAACTGCGTATGGTGCGTTTCCTGCGTACCCCTGAATATGACGAACTGTTCTCCGGCGACCCAATTTGGGCAACAGAATCGCTGGCGGGTATGGGGTTGGATGGCCGCACACTGGTGACTAAAAACAGCTTCCGTTTCCTGAACACCCTATACACGATGGGCCCATCACCAGAACCCAACATGACCATCCTGTGGTCCGAAAAACTGCCGATAAATTTCAAAAAATTCGCGGCAAAAGTGTCTATCGATACCTCATCTTTACAATATGAGAACGATGATCTGATGCGCCCCGACTTCAACAACGATGATTACGCTATCGCTTGTTGTGTCAGCCCGATGATTGTGGGTAAGCAGATGCAATTCTTCGGCGCCCGCGCGAATCTGGCGAAAACCATGCTGTACGCTATTAACGGCGGTGTGGATGAAAAGCTAAAAATGCAGGTTGGCCCGAAAGAAGAACCGATGAAAGATGCAGTGCTGGATTACGACAAAGTAATGGCCCGCATGGACCACTTTATGGACTGGCTGGCAAAACAGTATGTTACCGCACTAAACATCATTCACTATATGCATGATAAATATAGCTATGAAGCCGCACTGATGGCGCTGCACGACCGTGATGTTCATCGTACTATGGCCTGTGGCATTGCTGGTCTGTCTGTCGCCGCTGACTCGTTGTCTGCCATCAAATATGCCAAAGTGACTCCAATCCGCGATGAAAATGGTTTAGCGGTTGACTTCAAGATTGAAGGTGAATATCCACAATTTGGCAACAACGACTCACGTGTCGATGATATCGCCTGTGATCTGGTTGAACGTTTCATGAAAAAAATCCAGAAACTGAATACTTATCGCAACTCAGTACCTACGCAATCCGTTCTGACCATCACTTCTAACGTGGTCTATGGCAAGAAAACCGGCAACACCCCTGACGGGCGTCGTGCCGGCGCGCCATTTGGACCCGGTGCCAATCCAATGCATGGTCGCGATCAAAAAGGCGCCGTCGCCTCTTTAACCTCTGTGGCTAAGCTGCCCTTCGCCTATGCGAAAGATGGTATCTCTTACACCTTCTCTATCGTACCGAATGCGTTAGGAAAAGATGATGAAACACGCAAAACTAATTTAGCGGGTTTACTGGATGGTTATTTCCACCATGAAGCAGAAATTGAAGGTGGTCAGCATCTGAACGTCAATGTGATGAACCGTGACATGCTGCTCGATGCGATGGAAGACCCTGAAAAATATCCTCAACTCACTATTCGGGTATCGGGTTATGCCGTACGTTTCAACTCACTGACTAAAGAGCAACAACAGGATGTGATTACCCGTACTTTCACCCAATCTATGTAATAATTTGCTAACAAAGGCCCTGAATTCTGGGGCCTCTATTCGTTTATCCTGCCAGTTTTGGAGCAAACCTGTTATGTCGGTACTTGGTCGTATCCACTCTTTCGAATCCTGTGGCACCGTTGATGGCCCCGGTATCCGGTTTATTGTTTTCTTTCAGGGCTGCCTGATGCGCTGCCTCTATTGCCATAACCGCGACACATGGAATACCCACGGCGGCAAAGACGTGACTGTTGAAGAGTTAATAAAAGAAGCGACAACCTATCGTCACTTTATGAACGCTTCCGGTGGAGGTGTTACTGCATCAGGGGGCGAAGCAGTTCTTCAAGCTGAATTTGTACGTGATTGGTTCCGAGCCTGTCGTGCCGAAGGTATTCATACTTGTCTTGATACTAATGGATTTGTCCGCCGCTATGGTCCGGTTATTGATGAATTGATGGATGCAACCGATCTCGTGATGCTCGATTTGAAGCAACTTAATGATGAAGTCCATCAGAAATTAGTCGGTGTTTCAAATCATCGCACCTTGGAGTTTGCCCGCTATTTGGCTAAACGTAACCAGAAAACCTGGATCCGCTATGTTGTGGTTCCAGATTGGTCCGATGATAATGAATCAGTTCATAAACTAGGTGAATTTACCCAAGATATGAAAAATATTGAAAAAATCGAGCTTCTGCCTTATCACGAACTCGGTAAACATAAATGGATTACTATGGGCGAGGAATATCAATTAGAAGGAGTGAAACCACCTGCAAAAGAGACAATGGATAGTGTAAAAAACATTCTAGAAAGTTATGGTCATAAAGTTGTGTATTAACTAATTTATTTAATTTCCATCTCTGAAATGACGTTTAAAAACAGAAGGAAAAACCATCTTAAATATCAAACCCTAGCTTGCTAGGATCAAACTGTGCGCACAAGTGGATACAATATTTGGGATGAAAAGGTTTATTAAAAATGGACTTCATATTAAGCAGAGATCGCAATAGAAACAGTGAATATTATTCAACAATGAGTGGTCTTGCAGCTAGATCGGTAAATGAGTCAGCATTATCTTCATCAAAATTTATTAAAGATAATATTTTAAGAATGAAATTTCAGAATGAAGGGGAGTGTTAGAAATTCTGTGTCATTCCAGTAATATATCTCAAAAAGGAATGACAAATGACTCAATCTTTCGATTTCGACAAAGCCCTGAAAGCGCTTCAGGAGGGTCAGGCACTGACCGGTAAGAA
>NZ_RCWD01000034.1:0-66381 GCF_018448965.1 Photorhabdus hainanensis
AGGCTTGCCTTGCTATTCCGGTGACAAGTGAAAAATATCGCAAGGTGAGTCGCTGGAGCGCTATCACGATTAACTATCAGCGATTTATTGCGAAAACTCAATATAACCCGCTCACACAAATGATCCAGGAATTTCAATGCCTGAAAGTGACCTTTGATGGCTGGCGGCCGGCATATTGCCTGTTTCTGGAGGCTAAGGCGCGGTATGACCAGTTTTTTAAGGATAATAAACCTAAAAGATGGTGGACAGGCCATTATTCAGCTAGAAATCAAGCAGAAAGGCATCAAACGGTTTGTGATGCACTAGAAGGGGCACCTCACGTGGAATGGCATTTTTTACAGCCGATCAGTTATGAATATTTTAAGGTACTATTTAGTAAATATAAAAATATTAGTGTCCACTATACCCCCTGCGACAATTTAGTTTAATTCGAGGTTAACATGGCAATAATCCGTTTAGAAATCAATGCACGTTATCAACAGCAGGAAACTATTACCGCTAATATGGCATTAATGGACTTGTTTAATATCACACGACAAATTGATATCTTTTTTGGGCAGAAAAAGACTTGGTATTTAACTGGTTACTCTAGAAAACAGGCTCTGCAACATGTTGTGTTTGATGAGCAGGGGCCAACTGACGCTGCTATAAAAAGTTTCGAAAAAGATTATAAGAAAAACTTTCCGGCTCTTATTACTGGCATATGGGATGGTGAAAAGGATGAATTATCTAGCGGAATAGATTATAGCAAAATGCCAAGTGTTCGTCCTAACTGGGTTTGGTTGCAACTGAATCTAAATATTGATAGCCATCAGCTTGATGTATTGCGGTTAATTAATCTGGTTAGCTATCTGGCCTTAAGCCGCAATTTACCCAATATTCAGGTAGAGTCAAATGAATATACCTTAAAAGGCAGGCAGGTTTTCCCTGATCGCTTAAGTGTCGGTTGGATGCTTTACCAGCCCCGTATTATTGATAAGTTCTATCTGCCTATGGCGGAAGATGTGCTTCCTGTGTATCAAAATAATGAACAGGTAGGCACGCTGATTATCACCAAGAAAGGGATTTTTGATGGAAGAAATCAGGAGGATATTGATAAATCTAATGATATTGAAATACAGTTAGTAAATCTGGGATTATTACCATTAATTACCGAAGTTTAATGAGAGGTGATGTTATTTCCAATTGAAAAACGATGGAGAACTTTAATGTCAAAAGCGGTTATTCTGCTGGGTGATATGACAGATCATGGCGGTAAGATTATTACCGCTATTGATAAATATACTCACAATGGTATTCCCATAGCAGGTAAAGAAGATTTGGTGGCGTGTCCTCAGTGTAAAGGTGTCTTTCCTATTATTCAGGGGGCTGACTCTTTCAAAACAAGCGGATCTGGCCATGTCCTTGCTGTGGTGTCGAGCATGATCGTGATATCAACGCGGCGCTCAACATCGAGCGCAAGGGCATACAGGAATTACAGGCGGCGGGACTCGTCGTTTCTGCCCACGGAGGCCAGCGTAAATCCATTGCATCGACGGTTGCGGCCTGAGAAGTGGGAAGCCTTGCCGTTTACGGTGGGGAGCAGTCACTAGAGGTCTACCTGAGGAAGCTTGGGAAGACGTTTTTTGTAACAACGCACTCGGACTCTATGGACTCAGGATAGAACAAGAGACGAATAGACGATTGGTGCGAGTGGTTGAAAGTTAGTCTAATAATTTAATTAGCGGATTTCTATGAGCATTATTCGAGTAAGAGATTTGAGTAAATCCTACAGTATTTACTCAAAGAACCCTGGTCTGTTGGGCAGTTTAAAGTCGTTCATTAAAAGAGACTATTCAGTCGTACAAGCGGTAAAGGCGATCAATTTCTCCATCGGAGAAGGAGAAATTGTGGGTTTTCTCGGGGCGAATGGGGCGGGAAAAACGACTACTATGAAGATGTTGGCTGGTATCATTCTACCCTCTTCTGGTGATGTTAAAGTTTTGGGACATACGCCTTATGAACGTAGGAACGAATATTTAAAGTCAATATCATTTGTAGCTGGACAGAAACAGCAACTCGCTTGGGATCTTACGCCTAATGATTCCTTCATACTCAATAAGGTTATCTATGATCTCGAAGATAATGAATTTTTCAGATGTCGTGACGAACTGGTTGAACTGCTTTCTATTCGTTCAGTGATTAACAGACCGGTTCGTAATTTGTCTCTCGGTGAGCGTATGAAATGCGAATTAGCTTTATCATTGCTACATAAGCCAAAGGTTTTGTTCCTGGATGAACCCACTATTGGGTTAGATGTTAACATGCAGCGCATCGTCCGAGAATTCATTCTGCATTATAATCAGACGTATAAAGCAACAATTCTCTTGACTTCTCACTATATGGCGGATGTAGAAGCACTTGCGCGACGTGTTGTCATCATCAATTCGGGAGAGATTGTCTACGATGGGCAGCTCTCGCATTTAATTGAAAAACGTTCACCCAAAAAGATTGTAAAGGCTAGTCTTTCAGGTCCGATTAGTCCAGAGCTGAGTTCATTACCCGGCTTGCTATTCTATGATGGTCACGATATTGAATTGATGGTGGAGCGTGACACATTATCTTCTGCAATGACAAGGTTGATGTCGGAACGAGTCGTTCTTGATATCTCGATCCATGATGAACCGATAGATCGTGTGCTGGAGGGGTATTTATCCTCGAATGGTGAGTTTAATGTGCAAATCTTTTAAGCGGACTCTACAGTTATGGAGGGTGCTCATTGGTCAATCTTTCTCTCAGGCTATTGCATATCGAGCGCAGTCGATGGTTTGGATGATAGGTGGTGTAATGCCCATTGCTGTGATGTTAGTTTGGCTTAGTTTGGCAGATGGAGGGGCTATTGGCGGTTATACGCCCAGCGATTTTGCGGTTTACTTTCTTTCCATTTACTTGGTGCGTCAATTAACGTCCATTTGGGTAATGCAACGCTTGGATCGTGATATTCGCCGAGGGGAACTCTCTATGTTATTGCTGCGTCCTGTGTCTCCTCTTTATTGCTATATTGCGGATCATGTGGGACAGATGATTGTTAGAGGACCGATTATATTAGTGGTTTTTATTTCTGGTATCGTTTTAACTGGTAATTTGCAACGCTTGGATATCTGGAGCTTTTTGTTTTTTTTACCTTCACTTATGCTTGCTTGGATTATCATTTTCCATCTTTATTATTGTCTAGGCTTGTTGGCTTTTTGGATTAATAACGCAATGGCATTTGACCCATTGCTTTGGGCGCTTTATACGATACTTGGGGGATCCCTCATTCCTCTTGATTTATATCCGTCTGGTATCGCAGGATTATTGAAAGTTTTACCTTTTGCATCGGCAATCGATTCTCCAGTGCAAATAATATTAGGAAAATTAGATCGTGGAGAATTATTGACCAGTTTTTTGATGCAGTTATTCTGGGTTATAGCGCTCATGTTAATTCGTGTTTTGCTATGGTCGGTAGGATTAAAAAAATATACGGCTTCAGGAGCCTAACTAAATGCGGTACGGTTTATTATTATTGGTGTTAATAAGGAATTCTTTCGTCTTAGAGCTTGAATTTCGGCTTAATGCTTTAGTCAACTTGATTAATTCCTCCCTTGCTTGCCTGCTGGCTTTGCTTGTTTTAACGGGGTTCTTCGGTCAAGTATCCCAAGTAGGAGGGTGGAGTTTCAATCAAATGGTTGCTTTACTTGGCGTGACTCTCATTGTGGAATCATTAATCGATAGCTGGTTATTTCCGAGTATCCACTCTTTATCTGAATACATCAGGCGAGGTGACTTGGATTTTATCCTTATTCGCCCCGTCGACCCTCAGTTTTTTATCACATTTCATCGTTTTAATGTGTGGGATGGTGCAAATTTCGTCGTTGGATATATAGTTGTTCTGGTTGCTATGTATCAACAAGATGCTTTGATATTTTCAAACTTCATGCAGTTTAATTTGACACTATTATTGGGTGCGTGCATTTTCTATTCTCTGTTTATGTGTTCAAATCTCATCGCTTTTTGGTTCACTAAAGTTTCTGATGTATGGATTATTTGCTATTCTCTCATGGATATGGGACGGTTTCCTGTCAGTGCTTATCCTGGTGCTATGCGATTCGTTCTGAGTTTTATATTACCAATTGTTTTCGTAAGTAATGTGCCTGCGCAAGCTGCTTTGGGAATGCTTAATTTTGGCACGTTGGCTATGGCTTTTATGTATGCATTAGGGGCGTTATTTTTCACCCGATACCTTTGGCTTAAAGCGCTATCAAGATATAGTAGCGCAAGTAGTTGATGAGATGTATTTAAGGAAAATGGAGGGTAAATTCACATAATAAGTGCATAAAGGTATTTTTCCTATTATTCAGGGTGCTAGCTCTCTAAAATATAAAGGAAAACCTATTGCGCTTGAAGGAATGCAAACAGCCTGTGAGGTAAACTTGATTGCCAGTCAGAGTAACGGCCTATTCCAATAGGACTATTTTATTTGCCCTTCTTTGCCATAAAGAGCGAACCTAGGTAGTGCTCAGACAAAAGCATGAGCTTTTGAACGCACTTTTAGTGCGGCCCGTAGGGTGAGCGAAGCGAGTCATCCTCACGTATTACATTCTGCATTCATGCTCTCACTATGATTGCGTTTTATGCTTCGACATTAAATGATGTTTTAAATAAGGGGTTAATTGTTCCAATAGATTACTATTAGATTGGGCTATAGTAAGTTCTTCCCAGCCATCAGTGGACAGTATAAAAACCGTTGAGAGAATTATGGTCATCTCATCCGTGGGAGTTGACGAGTTATACCCGTTAGCTTTGAATACACCTAGTTCAGTATGTATTCTGCTGATTTTGAATGGCAGAAGTGACGTTGGTAATTTCATCAAAAATCATCCTTCAATGGTATGAAGTAGAAAGAAATTGTAAGAAAAAGCGTAAATGCTAATGTTATATAGAAGAGATAACCGTAGCCAATCACTTGATAAATAGCGCCTCCCATAAGACCTCCCAAGCATAACGCACCCCAAGAGAAAAGTCTGTAAATAGCATTAGTCCTCGAAAATATACTCTCCGGTATTAATTTCTGTCTGTAAGTTACAGCAATACAACCCCAAAAACCCATACCACAGCCGAGTAAAAAAACGGATAAAAGCATTGCATAGATAGTATGATTCAGCGCTATAACAAGGGTAGATAAAAATGCCAATCTCAGTGAAATGGATACGTCAGAAACCGGGACGACAGAAAACACCATTTTGAAATCATCGCCGGAAAATCATTCATGGCTAATGTCCCGACCAAACGTTTTGGTTTTGTGCAATGTCTGGAAGATCACTCAGAAGAAAACTCATAGCCCAGCTATCTTCACAGGGTATTGTTCACTATTCATTTATAAGAACGGTCTGCAACAATTACGCCTATTGGGATAGGCGCTAAATTTACCCATGACTCTTGAAATCAATGGAGCTGACGTCCGATAAGGCTGGCTCCATGATAAACAAACTCTATAAAGTCTCTAAGATAGTGATGAATTGGTTTTTCAGTCACATTAAGCATATTCAATATACATGAATATTGAATATCAGAGCCTATAAATTAAAGGTGGTTTCTGTTCACTTCACTTTATTGGCTATTATCACCGTAATATTAAGCTGAAAATTTAAATCACCTTATGTGGGCCAAAACATTCATAGTGAATAAATTGTTTATCAATTCCTATATCCAATAACTGCTTCGCTACATATTGCATAAAGGGGACAGGACCACAGAAATAGAAATGCATTCCCTCTGTTTTCAACGCCTCATTCAAAACTGCCAGATCCATAAAACCTTGGTGTTGATAATGAATACCTTGTTGATCTTCATCCCTTGGTTCACGGTACCAAATTGTGCTAGCAAAATTTGGCATTGCCTGCGCCATTGTTGCGACTTCATTGTTAAATGCGTGATGGCCGCCGTGTTCCGCCGCATGTAACCAGTTAATCTGGCTGTTGTGATTTTGTTGGTGGAGGTGATGCAACATACTCATCATGGGGGTCAGGCCAACGCCCGCAGAAATTAAAGTAACCGGTGTTTCTGGTTTAATATCAAGGAAAAAATCACCGCGTGGGGCGGCCAGCCAGACGGTATCGCCTTCTTGCATCTTATCGTGCATATGGTTGGAAACGATTCCTTGTGGCTCACGTTTGATGGCAATCCGATAGCTGGAACCATTTGGTGCTGCCGTCAGTGAATACTGGCGAATTTCTCGGTTGTCAAAACTATCATCTGCCAGATAAATACTCAGATACTGGCCAGGTTTGTAATCCATCACTTTCCCGCCATCTTGAGGCACAAATTCAAAGCTGCAAATCACTTCACTTTTTACCTCTTTCCGGCTGATACGGAATGGACGCAAACCACGCCAGCCGCCATCTGTTGATTCACCGCTATGATAGATTTGCTCTTCACGATTGATAAAAACATCAGCCAGCACGCCATAAGCTTTCCCCCAGGCGTTCAGAATTTCACTTCCCGGCTGGAACATTTCATCCAACGTTGCCAACAGGTGAGTGCCGACAATCTGATAATGCTCTGGTTGAATATTCAGACTAGCGTGTTTATGCGCGATTTTTTCCACTGCCGGTAGTAGTACCTCTAAGTTATCAATGTTGGCTGCATAGGCACAGATCGCATTGAACAGGGCTTCACGTTGATCGCCGTTAAGTTGATGGCTCATATTAAAAATGTTTTTTAACTCAGGGTTATGTTTAAACATCCGCTCATAGAAGTGGGCTGTCAGTCTTGGTCCGGTAGCAGAAAGTAATGGAATAGTTGATTTGACAGTTGCAATAGTTTGGCTATCCAGCATGGTGAAACTCCTGAATTTCTTTCAAGTGATAATGAAATTTATAACATGTATTTTAAATGCAACTTATACCCTTTTGGGGATTTTGTAAATATAGAATGTGGTCTTTATGGTGAAAAAAATATTCATAAAAGATATTTACACTAAGGAAAGGACTACTTTAGGTCATAAATTCCAACCAAAGAGGAAAAATGCAGCGTAATTTTCATTCTTCTATTTAAAACAGATATCTTGCTTGTGACAGGCATGCAATCGTTTGCGTAAAATATTTTGTCAAGACTATCTCATTCGGTGAAAAGGGTTTACACTGTGTGCCATTCGGCCCTTTAGGGTGTTGTTTGAAGAGAAGTTAGCTGAGTCAGGAGAACCCAATGTTAAAGCGTGAAATGAATATTGCTAGTTATGATCCCGAACTATGGCAGGCGATGGAGCAGGAAGTTGTTCGTCAGGAAGAGCATATCGAGTTAATTGCTTCTGAAAACTATACCAGCCCAAGAGTTATGCAGGCACAGGGCTCTCAACTCACTAACAAATATGCTGAAGGTTATCCGGGTAAACGCTACTACGGCGGCTGCGAATATGTAGATGTTGTTGAACAATTAGCTATCGATCGCGCTAAGGCGCTGTTTGGTGCTGATTATGCCAACGTTCAGCCACACTCTGGTTCTCAAGCGAACGCGGCGGTTTATATGGCGTTGCTGCAACCGGGCGATACGGTTTTGGGGATGAATTTAGCGCATGGCGGTCATTTGACTCACGGCTCTCCGGTTAACTTCTCTGGTAAGTTATATAACGTTGTGCCTTATGGCATCGATGAGAGCGGTAAAATCGATTATGACGATATCGCGGCACAAGCTCAAAAACACCAGCCAAAAATGATTATCGGTGGTTTCTCCGCTTACTCCGGTGTGGTTGACTGGGCGAAGATGCGTGAAATCGCAGATAGCATTGGCGCTTATTTGTTCGTTGATATGGCGCACGTTGCTGGCCTAATCGCCGCAGGAGTATACCCTAACCCGGTTCCTCATGCTCATATCGTCACTACTACGACGCATAAGACACTGGCCGGTCCACGTGGTGGTTTGATCCTGGCGAAAGGTGGCGATGAAGAGCTGTATAAAAAACTGAACTCTTCTGTATTCCCTGGTTGTCAGGGCGGGCCTCTGATGCATGTTATCGCGGGTAAAGCGGTGGCATTGAAAGAGGCAATGGAACCAGAGTTCAAAGCGTATCAACATCAGGTTGCTGATAACGCGAAAGCTATGGTTGAAGTGTTTTTGGCTCGTGGTTACAAAGTGGTTTCTGGCGGTACGGAAAACCACCTGTTCCTGCTGGATCTGGTTGATAAAGAGATCACGGGTAAAGATGCCGATGCTGCGTTGGGCCGTGCAAATATCACGGTAAACAAAAATAGCGTGCCGAATGATCCGAAGAGTCCATTTGTGACTTCTGGTGTGCGTATCGGTACGCCTGCGATTACCCGTCGTGGTTTTAAACAAGCAGAAGCGCGTGAATTGGCTGGCTGGATGTGTGATGTATTGGATAACATCAATGATGAGGCGACCATTGAAACAACTAAGCAGAAAGTTTTGGCTATTTGCGCGAAATATCCGGTTTACGCATAAATTAAAATTTCAATAAATCATTACAAAACCTGCTCCGGCTAACATTGTTTGCTTAAGTAAGATATTGAGGTGTGATGTGTGGATTTTCCCCCGGGAATATCCACTCCAAGATAACTCTCGATATCTAGTTTCTTGAGTTAACTAAGTTAGGGGTGGGTTTTTTGCATTTTTTACCAGGGGGATTAATGGTTATTCGATCGACGCGCTGGTTGGCGTTAGATTACTTCACATATTTCTTTTCTTACGGGATATTTTTACCTTTCTGGGCAACTTGGCTCCAGGGTGAAGGTATAGAGTACGATATGATAGGGATTATATTAGGTGCAGGCTTGATTTCCCGTTTCTTGGGCAGTTTATTAATCGCGCCTACAGTTAAAGATCCCGCAAAACTTATTTTTGCGCTGCGTATATCGGCATTGATAACCTTTATTTTCATTGTTGGTTTTACATTAGGAAATCATTGGGCTTGGCTCCTGTTTGTCATGGTTGGTTTCAACCTATTTTTTTCGCCGATGATGCCATTGAGTGATGCGTTAGCGGGAACATGGCAAAAACAATTTCCTTTTGATTACGGCAAAATACGGGTTTGGGGTTCAATTGCCTTTATTATCAGTTCAGCATTAACCGGGGAACTAATTTCTGTCTGGGGGCATCGTGCCATCCTCATCACGATATTGTTTAGCATCTTCTCTACCTTATTGGTGACATTACTTAGGCCCTCTATCATGCCGATTGGGGAAACCAAATCCGCCAAAGTGGATGTCGTGTCATTTAAACAGTTGTTGTCTGAAAAATCGGTACGCCGATTCCTGTTATGTGTGGCTTTATTGCAGGGCGCCCACGCGGGATATTATAGTTTCAGTGCAATTTATTGGGAAAGCGCAGGCTATTCTGCCTCGGTAGTCGGTTATCTCTGGTCATTGGGCGTAGTGGCTGAAGTGATTATTTTTACTTTGAGTAATAAATTATTTCGACGCTGGAGTGCTCGTAATCTTCTGTTGCTTTCTGGTATATGTGGTGTCATTCGCTGGGGATTAATGGGAACATTCATCGCATTACCGGTGTTGATTATCATTCAAATCTTGCATTGTGGCACATTCACTGTCTGCCATTTGGCGGCGATGCGTTTTATCAGTGCGAGAAAAGAAGGGGAAATTGTGCGTTTGCAAGCGGCTTATTCCGCGTTGGCAATGGGAGGCGGTATCGCTGTCATGACGGTAATTGCCGGATTTATGTATGATTATCTGCACAGTGGGATTTTCTGGATGATGGCCTTAATTGCTTTTCCTGCTATTTTTCTGCGGCCGCAGGTTAAAGCTTATAATTATTAACAATATAAATTTAGTGTCTTGCAATATTTTTGCAAGACACTAACTGCCTCTTAATAATGTTTTTATGAGATATCATGTCGAATAAATTAACAATAAAAGATATCGCTCGTTTGGCTAATGTCGGCAAATCAACAGTTTCGCGGGTATTAAACAATGAAAATAGTGTAAGTCCACAAGTACGTGAAAGAGTTGAGGCGATTATCCAACAAAATAATTTTGTTCCATCTAAATCAGCAAGAGCGATGCGAGTGAAAAGTGACAAAATCATTGCTTTAATTGTGTCGCGTCTGGGATCTTTTTCAGAGAATTTATCGATAAGTACCATGTTACCTCTGTTTTACCAGCGCGGTTACGATCCGATTATTATGGAAAGTAATTTTGATCTACAGCTTTTACAGGAACATCTACGTCAATTGGCATTGCGTCATGCAGATGGCATTATTTTGTTCGGTTTCACTGGATTGTCAGAAGAACTCCTCTGCCCCTGGCGTGACAAAATAGTGGTATTTGCCCGCGAATATACGGGTTTTTCTTCTGTATGTTATGACGATATCGGTGCTGTGCGTTTATTGATGAATGAATTCTATCGGCGGGGGCACAGAAATATCAGTTTTCTTGGTGTAGATGATTGTGATACCACGACAGGTTTTCTTCGCCATCAATCTTATCTGAATTATTGTCAACAGAAGGGGTTGCGTTCGCTTTCCGTCCAATGTGATTTAAGCTATCAGAGTGGGTTTCAGTATGTTAATAAGGTATTGAGAGAGAAGACAACAGCTTTAATCTGTGCAACCGATAGTTTGGCTTTAGGTGCATATAAATATTTGCAGCAAAATAATCGGGAAGATATACAAATAGGTAGCATTGGTAATACACCTTTGTTGAACTTTTTATACCCTAACACGCTTTCTATTGATCTGGGTTATAGTGAGGCAGGTAAATATGCAGCTGGTCAATTAATTGCTCAGATAAACCGGCAATACCCTAAAAAACAAGTAATCATTCCGAGTAAGTTGGCTTAAAAATAAGAAATATTGCCGTTTCAATGTGATCTTCAACCCATTTTTGGGAACGTTCCCATGACAAGCATAACCAAATGATATTAGGATGAAATTAGTTTACTAAGCATGCTAATTAGTAATTGATATTCACTTATGATGACTGGCTGTTATGAAAAACAAAATAAATTCCAAAGATATAGAAAAACTAATTACATTAATCGGTGGTTGTGAAAATATAGCCAGTGTAAGTCATTGTATTACCCGATTGAGGTTTGTATTAGTTGAACCAGTTAAAGCCAAGCCGGATGAGATAAAGAATTTACCGATGGTTAAGGGCTGTTTTACCAATGCAGGGCAATTCCAGGTAGTGATAGGCACGAATGTTGGCGATTATTATCAGGCGTTAAATAGTTATCTTGGTCAATCTGAATTGAACAAAAAAGATAAACAGCAGGTTGAGAAGAAAAATATGAAGTGGCAAGAGCGCTTCATTTCTAAGTTTGCGGAGATATTTTTTCCTCTCTTACCAGCATTAATTAGTGGCGGACTTATTCTAGGTTTCCGTAACATTATTGGTGACATTCCTTTTAGTGAAGGTAAAACTTTAGCTCAAACATATCCTATTTGGAAAACAATATATGATTTTCTGTGGCTGCTAGGAGAGGCAATATTCTTCTATCTGCCAGTGGGTATTTGTTGGTCGGCGGTTAGGATGATGGGCGGAACACCAATATTAGGTATTATATTGGGAGTAACGCTGGTCTCGCCGCAATTAATGAATGCTTATCATTTAGGGCAACAAATCCCTGACATATGGAATTTTGGCCTGTTCACAATTGGAAAAGTGGGTTATCAGGCGCAGGTTATTCCGTCACTTTTGGCGGGCGTTACTTTGGGGTGGATTGAAGTTCAGTTAAAGCGGGTGGTTCCTAGTTATCTCTATTTAGTCATTGTTCCGGTAGTCTCGTTAATATTGGCGACTTTCTTAGCGCATAGCCTTATTGGGCCATTTGGTCGGTTAATGGGGGATGGAGTTGCTTGGGTTGTTAAGGCATTGATGACGGGAAGTTTTGCGCCTATTGGCGCGGCTTTATTTGGATTCTTTTACGCGCCGTTGGTGATTACAGGTATCCATCAAACCACATTAGCCATAGATATGCAGATGGTGCAGAGTATAGGAGGAACACCGATATGGCCTATTATCGCATTATCCAATATTGCCCAAGGCTCCGCGGTTGTTGGTATTATTTTAATCAGTAAAAAGCATAATGAACGTGAATTATCCGTACCTGCGGCTATTTCCGCCTATCTGGGCGTCACTGAGCCGGCAATGTACGGTATTAATATCAAATATCGATTCCCTATGCTCTGCGCCATGATTGGTTCTAGTTTAGCCGGGTTGATTTGTGGGTTGGGTGGCGTATTGGCAAACGGTATCGGTGTAGGTGGTCTGCCGGGTATTCTTTCGATCAAACCACAATTTTGGCTAATTTACGCATTAGCTATGCTTGTCGCCATCATTGTTCCGTTGATTCTCACGACTGTTATTTATCGCAGGAAGAATATGACTGGTATGTTAGCTGTTGAATAATGCGGTTAAGTTTTCATAAATAACAGATATAAAAATATACCCTATGGATTTCAAGATGGATCGCGACGGCAAGGGAGCATAGATAACTATGTGACCGGGGTGAGTGAGCGCAGCCAATAAAGAGGCGACTTGAAAGATGACGGGTATAACCATGTGGTTATTCAATTCAGGAAATATATTGAGAAGGTGTTTTTGATGGACAAAATCATTCCGTGGTGGTTACAAGGCGTCATCTATCAGATATATCCTAAGAGTTTCCAGGATACTACGGGTAGCGGAACGGGCGATCTTAACGGCATTACTTATCGGCTTGATTATTTGAAGAAATTGGGCGTAGACGCTATTTGGGTGACGCCTTTTTACCGCTCGCCGCAGGTAGATAACGGCTATGATGTCGCTGATTATTGTGCGATTGATCCGGCTTACGGCTCAATGGATGATTTTAAGCGTTTGGTTGATGAGGCGCATCAACGTGATATCCGTGTCATCGTAGATATTGTTTTCAACCATACATCGACTCAACACCCTTGGTTTAAACAAGCACAGGATATTGATAGCCCTTATCGGCAATATTACATTTGGCGGGATGGGGAACTTGGGACGCCGCCCAATAATTGGGCGTCAAAATTTGGCGGCAATGCTTGGGCGTGGCATGAAGCAAGCCAACAGTATTATTTGCACTTGTTTGCTGTTGAGCAGGCCGATCTAAACTGGGAGCATGAACCTGTACGGGCTGAACTGAAAAAGATTTGCGAATTCTGGGCTGGCCTTGGTGTTGATGGTTTCCGTCTGGATGTCATTAACTTGGTTTCTAAGCAGCAAGACTTCCCTGAATCAACTCAGGGAGATGGGCGTCAGTTCTACACTGATGGCCCGCGTATTCATGAATTTCTGCAAGAAATGAACAGAGAAGTATTCCAGCCAGCCGGAGTGATGACGGTCGGGGAGATGTCTTCTACCTCGCTGGAACATTGTCAACGCTACTCTTCATTGGATGGTGAAGAGTTGTCGATGGTTTTTGCTTTCCATCACTTAAAAGTCGATTACCCTAATGGTGAAAAATGGGTTGCGGCGCCGCCTGATTTTATTGAATTGAAGAAAATTTTTGCCAAGTGGCAGCAAGGCATGCACGAACGGGCATGGAATGCGCTTTTCTGGTGTAATCACGATCAGCCGCGTATTGTTTCACGCTTTGGCGGTGAAGGTGTTTGGCGGGCGCCGTCCGCCAAAATGTTGGCGATGGTACTGCATGGCATGCAGGGAACCCCTTATATCTATCAAGGGGAAGAACTGGGAATGACTAACCCTCATTTTTCGCATATTGAAGAGTATCGGGATATAGAAAGTTTAAATATTTATCAAGAGAAGATTGAGCAGGGCAGTGATAAACAGCAAATCTTATCGGTCTTAGCGAAGAAATCTCGTGATAATGGGCGAACGCCGATGCAATGGGATGCGACTCCCAATGCCGGGTTTACTCAAGGGAAGCCGTGGATAGCGTTGAATAGTGATTACCAGGCTGTGAACGCTGAAAATGCCATCCAGGATGAGGATTCAGTTTTCCATTGTTATGCCCGCTTGATAAAACTGCGTAAAACATATCCGGTATTGACTTATGGCAGCTATGAAGATTTGTTGCCGTCTCACCCTTGGCTATGGTGTTATGTTCGCCGTTGGGAAAACCAAACGTTGTTGGTTATTGCTAACCTCAGCGCAGAAGTGCAAGGGTGGTCGCTGGATGCTTCTTTATCCCACTGTTCATGGGTGAAATTGATGGGGAACTATCCTGAAAACCAGTTACCTGTAGAAAATATGCAGCTACAGCCTTATGAAGCTGTTTATTGGTTGGCGGAGTAACAACGGTCTTTATTGCTAGTTAAATCAATCGCAGAGTAGACCGCATTTTTTGCGGTCTACCTAAAATACCGTCTTGCAATTCTATTTAGAATTCACTTGAATTAACGTTTCAATGCTTCTGATAATTCATCACGCATTTCGGCCAGAATGTCTTTAACAACGCGTGGATTACCTGCGACAAGGTTGCCGGAATGAATGTAATTATGACCGCCAACGAAATCAGTTACGATACCGCCAGATTCACGAACTAACAGCTCGCCGCCCATAAAATCCCACGGTTTTAGGCCAATTTCAAAGTAACCATCTACCCGACCAGCCGCAACATAAGCCAGATCCAGTGCAGCGGAGCCTGTACGACGGAAATCAGCGCAACGAACAAATAATTTACCCAAAGTATTAATAAAAACAGTGGAATGATGTTTTGCTTTGAATGGGAAACCTGTTGCCAGAATAGTGCCATCCAGATCGCGGGCATTGGTGCCACGCAAACGGTAGCCATTCAACTGTGCCCCTTGACCGCGGGTTGAGGTGAAAAGTTCATTACGCATTGGGTCATAAACAACCGCAACTTCAGTACGGCCTTTAATGCGTACCGCAATAGAAACGGCGAAGTGAGGGAGGCGTTTGATAAAGTTGGTCGTGCCATCCAGTGGATCGATTACCCATTGAATATCAGCCTCTTCGCCTAGCAGCTCGCCACTCTCTTCGGTAATAATCGAGTGTTTGGGATAAGATTTGCGAATAACGTCGATAATGAGCGCTTCTGCGGCTTTGTCAACATTGGTAACAAAGTCATTATTGCCTTTTTGGCTCGCTTCAACCGCATCAGGAGTTTCATAGTTTTTAGCAATTAGGTTGCCAGCTTTACGCGCAGCGCGTATGGCGATGGTCAGCATCGGATGCATGGGATATCTTCCACCAGGATGTTAAAGAACGGGTAATTAATCGGCGCATAGTATAGCAGTAATTCGGAAAAATACTAATGTTGTGTTAAGATATTTGGTTCTTATAACCATCCAGACTATTCAGAAGTTGCCATGTTAGAAAATATCCGCATTATCCTGGTTGAAACTTCCCACACCGGGAATATGGGGTCAACCGCCCGGGCAATGAAAACAATGGGATTAACTAATCTTTATTTGGTTAATCCACTGGTTCAGCCAGATTCTCACGCGATTGCGCTTTCTGCTGGCGCCAGCGATGTTATTGGTAATGCGACGATGGTCGATAGTTTGGATAAAGCGCTGGCCGGTTGTGGATTGGTGATTGGCACCAGCGCCCGTTCAAGAACGTTATCATGGCCGATGGTTGAACCTCGTGAATGTGGTGAACGCAGTGTTCAGGAGGCTGAACACGCGTCGGTTGCCATTGTTTTTGGCCGTGAGCGGGTAGGGTTGACCAATGAAGAATTGCAGAAGTGCCATTATCATCTGAATATCCCAACTAATCCGGATTACGGTTCGTTAAATCTGGCGATGGCGGTTCAGCTTGTCAGTTATGAAATCCGTATGGCTTATTTAGCGCGTCAGGATAAAAATGAGCAAAAAACCGATGAAGTGGAATATCCATTAGCTGATGATATGGAACGCTTTTATCATCATCTTGAACGTGTATTAAATGATTCCGGTTTTATTAGAAAAGCGCATCCCGGCCAGATAATGAATAGATTAAGGCGGCTTTTTACCCGTGCCCGGCCAGAGATGCAGGAACTGAATATTCTGCGTGGTATCTTGTCCTCCGTTGAAAAATGGGCGAAGAAATAGTTGAGTAAATTACTAGGTTAAATAGTTGACTAAAATACTCAGGAATGACACAATTTCGCTCATATTTCACCACGGGGTAATTCATTTATGAGATTGACATCTAAAGGGCGTTATGCGGTAACTGCCATGCTTGATGTGGCGTTGCACTCACAAGAAGGCCCGGTACCACTGGCCGACATTTCTGAACGTCAGGGTATTTCCCTCTCCTATCTTGAACAGTTATTTTCTCGCTTGCGCAAAAATGGTCTGGTTTCAAGTGTCCGTGGTCCGGGTGGTGGTTACTTATTGGGCAAAGATGCCAGTGAAATTGTTGTTGCCGAAGTGATTTTCGCAGTTGATGAATCGGTGGATGCTACCCGTTGTCAGGGTAGAGAAGGGTGTCAGGGCGGTGATCGCTGCCTGACTCATGCTTTATGGCGCGATTTAAGTGATCGTATTACCGGTTTCCTGAGCAGTATCAGTCTAGAAGAATTAGTCAATAACCAAGAAGTATTGGACGTTGCTGGTCGCCAGGATAACGATAAACGCCGTGTACCTAACGGTAGACCACAAGAAACAATTAATGTCAATCTGCGCCCATAAGCAGAGCTTGTGATGAATTGAAGTATTAGAAGTAGGGAGCATGTGAGCAATGAAATTACCAATTTATTTAGATTACTCAGCAACGACGCCGGTTGATCCGCGTGTTGCTGAAAAAATGATGAACTATCTGACCAGGGACGGGATATTTGGTAATCCCGCTTCTCGTTCACACCGTTTTGGCTGGCAGGCCGAAGAAGCGGTTGATATTGCCCGTAATCAGATTGCTGATTTGGTGGGTGCGGACCCGCGAGAAATTGTTTTTACTTCTGGCGCAACGGAGTCTGACAATCTTGCCATCAAAGGCGCGGCTAATTTTTACCAGAAAAAGGGCAAGCACATCATCACCAGCAAAACCGAACATAAAGCGGTTCTGGATACTTGCCGTCAATTGGAACGTGAAGGGTTTGAAGTCACTTATTTGGCACCTCAGAGCAACGGGTTGATTGATTTAAACGATCTGGAAGCCGCGGTGCGTGATGACACCATTCTGATTTCTATCATGCATGTTAACAATGAAATTGGCGTGGTGCAGGATATTGCCGCCATTGGTGAAATGTGTCGCAGCCGCGGTATCATTTTCCATGTTGACGCCACTCAGAGCGTAGGCAAACTGCCAATTGACTTAACCAAACTGAAAGTCGATTTGATGTCTTTCTCCGCCCATAAAATTTACGGCCCGATGGGGATTGGCGCACTGTACGTTCGCCGTAAACCACGTATTCGTATTGAAGCACAGCAACATGGCGGCGGCCATGAACGTGGTATGCGCTCTGGTACTTTGCCTGTTCATCAGATTGTGGGTATGGGTGAAGCTTATCGCATTGCCAAGCAGGAAATGGAGAGTGAATCCCAGCGTCTGCGTGGCCTACGGTTGCGTCTGTGGCACGGTATCAAAGATATCGAAGAGGTCTTCCTTAACGGAGATTTGGAACACGGCGCGCCGCATATTCTGAATGTCAGCTTCAACTATGTTGAAGGTGAATCATTGATGATGTCATTAAAAGATCTGGCGGTTTCTTCGGGTTCTGCATGTACTTCCGCCAGCCTGGAGCCATCCTACGTACTGCGTGCGTTGGGGATGAATGACGAACTGGCTCACAGCTCTATCCGTTTCTCTTTAGGGCGCTTTACGACAGAAGAAGAGATCGACTACGCCATTGAACTGATTCACAAATCTATTGGCCGCCTGCGTGAACTTTCTCCACTGTGGGAAATGTTTAAACAAGGTGTGGATCTAAACAGTATCGAATGGTCTCATCATTAATCAGACGGTTTCAGGAGTAACAACATGGCTTACAGCGAAAAAGTAATTGATCACTATGAAAATCCACGTAACGTCGGCTCTTTCGATAATGAAGATCCAACGGTTGGCAGCGGCATGGTCGGCGCCCCTGCGTGTGGCG
Organism: Photorhabdus hainanensis; assembly: GCF_018448965.1. Lineage (NCBI taxonomy): Bacteria > Pseudomonadati > Pseudomonadota > Gammaproteobacteria > Enterobacterales > Morganellaceae > Photorhabdus > Photorhabdus hainanensis. The sequence goes on from NZ_RCWD01000034.1 coordinate 18,007, forward strand.
ACGTGATGAAACTGCAAATCAAAGTCAATAATGAAGGCATTATTGAAGATGCGCGTTTCAAAACTTACGGTTGCGGTTCTGCGATTGCTTCCAGCTCTTTGGTCACGGAATGGATGAAGGGTAAATCTCTGGAGCAAGCGGAAGCGATTAAAAATACTGAAATTGCCGATGAATTAGAACTGCCGCCGGTGAAAATCCACTGTTCTATTCTGGCAGAAGACGCGATTAAAGCAGCGATTGCGGATTACAAAAGTAAACGACAGGGCAGATAACGGCCCTTAATAATAAGAAGAAATTTGGTGGATACTGGTTGTTGCATATCATCCGGTATCCGCCTTTGCTGGTTTTAATAAGTGAGGTTGTTGTATGTCAATTTCCCTTACAGAAAGTGCTGCGCAACGCGTTTCGTCATTCCTGAGTAACCGTGGAAAAGGTGTTGGTTTGCGTCTGGGCGTCAGAACATCAGGCTGTTCAGGTATGGCCTACCTGCTTGAATTTGCTGATATGATTAACGAAGACGACACAGTGTTTGAAGATAAGGGTGTCAAAGTTATCGTAGATGGCAAGAGCATGGTCTATCTCGACGGTACAGAGCTGGATTTTGTTAAAGAGGGCCTTAACGAAGGCTTTAAATTCAACAACCCAAATGTTTCCAGTGAATGTGGTTGTGGAGAGAGTTTTAACGTTTAATTCCGTTTTTCGGCCAAATCCAGAGTAAGTTTAGATTATGGACTATTTCACTTTATTTGGGCTGCCGGCTCGTTATGCTGTTGATCGTGAGCAACTGGCAAGCTGTTATCAAGAATTGCAACGTCAGTTTCATCCGGATCGCTTTGCTAGTCAGCCAGAGCGTGAAAAAACGCTGGCGTTGCAGCAAGCCGCGACTATCAATGACGGTTATCAAACACTCAGACATCCACTGAAACGCGCTGAATACATGCTCTCTCTACATGGTTTTGATTTAGCCAATGAACAGCACACCATGAGTGACAACTCTTTCCTGATGGAACAGCTCATGTTGCGGGAAGAGTTGGAATGTATTGCCAGCAAAGCTAATCCAGAAGCGGCATTGGCGGATTTTGCGGCTCGCCTGAGTGGGATGATTAAAACCCGCAGTCAGCAAATGGTGCGGCAATTGGATGAACAGCAGTGGGAACCAGCAGCCGATACGGTGCGTAAATTACGTTTTCTGGATAAATTGCAACAGCAGGTTGAGCAGCTGGAAGAACGTTTACTGGACGACTTTTAAGGAAAGCGTATATGGCTTTATTACAAATTAGCGAGCCGGGGTTATCCGCTGTACCACATCAACGTCGTTTAGCCGCCGGTATTGATTTAGGTACGACGCATTCATTAGTTGCCACTGTTCGCAGCGGGCAAGCGGAAACATTGATGGATAGTGAAAATCGTTACCTGCTTCCCTCAGTTGTTCGCTACCATGAAAAGGGGCTTGAAATTGGTTGGCAGGCCCGTCGACAGGCGGTACATGATCCCGCTAATACCATCAGCTCAGTAAAACGTATGATGGGGCGCTCTCTGGCTGACATTCAGCAACGTTATCCAAATCTTCCTTATCAATTTCAAGCGAGTGAAAACGGGTTGCCGTTAATCAACACCGTAGTGGGTTTGGTCGATCCTATTCAGGTTTCTTCTGAGATTCTTAAATCGCTGACGCAGCGTGCAGAAGAAACACTGGATGGTAAGCTTGACGGTGTTGTGATCACGGTTCCTGCCTACTTTGATGATGCACAGCGTCAGGGAACAAAAGATGCGGCGCGTTTAGCCGGATTGCACGTTCTGCGCTTGCTTAATGAACCGACTGCCGCTGCGATTGCCTACGGACTGGACTCCGGCCAAGAAGGTGTGATTGCGGTTTATGACTTAGGCGGCGGTACATTTGACGTTTCTATTCTTCGGTTAAGCCGTGGTGTCTTTGAAGTGCTGGCGACCGGTGGCGACACCGCGCTGGGTGGTGATGATTTCGATTTAATACTGGCTGATTGGATTCGTGAACAGGCGGGTATTGGCGACCGAAATGATCATAGCCTGCAACGCCAGTTATTGGATACGGCTACTCAGGCAAAAATCGCTTTGAGTGATGCTGATATTGCAGAGATAAACATTGCCGGTTGGCAGGGTAAAATCACCCGTTGCGAATTTGAAGCCCTGATAACACCATTGATAAAACGGACTTTACTGGCAAGTCGCCGGGCATTGAAAGATGCAGAAGTCTCTGCGGACGAAGTTTTACAGGTGGTTATGGTGGGTGGTTCAACCCGTGTACCGCTGGTTCGTCATAGGGTCGGCGAGTTTTTTGGCCGCGAACCGCTGACTTCCATTGATCCTGATAAAGTAGTTGCGGTGGGGGCTTCAATTCAGGCGGATATTCTGGTGGGTAACAAGCCAGATAGCGACATACTGTTGTTGGATGTGATTCCGCTTTCACTTGGGCTGGAAACGATGGGAGGCTTGGTTGAAAAAATTATCCCACGTAACACAACCATTCCGGTTGCCAAAGCGCAAGAGTTCACCACTTTCAAAGACGGCCAGAGTGCAATGAGCATTCATGTCGTGCAAGGGGAAAGAGAATTGGTAAGTGATTGCCGTTCACTGGCCCGTTTTACCCTACGTGGTATTCCGCCATTACCCGCTGGTGGGGCCCATATCCGGGTTACTTTCCAGGTCGATGCTGATGGCTTGTTGAGTGTCAGTGCGTTGGAGAAATCCACTGGCGTCGAAGCTTCTATTCAGGTGAAGCCTTCCTACGGCTTATCTGATGGAGAGATTGCTCGCATGATAAAAGATTCTATGGCGAATGCTCAGGAAGATCTCAGTGCGCGTAAATTGGCAGAACAAAAAGTTGAGGCGGCGCGAGTACTGGAAAGTGTCACCAGTGCGTTAGAAAAAGATGCCGATCTACTGAATGAACAAGAACAGGCGGCAATTGATGCGGCCGTGGAAATACTTATAACAAGCGTTCAGGGCAATGATCCTGAAATTATTGAAAACGCGATTAAACAACTGGATAAGCAAACGCAGGAATTCGCTGCGCGCCGGATGGATTCATCTGTTCGCCGGGCGTTGGCGGGCCATTCTGTGGACGAGATTTAATTATGCCGAAAATTGTCTTTTTACCTCATAACGATCTTTGCCCTGATGGCGCAGTTCTGGAAGCCAAAGAAGGGGAATCCATTCTGAATGTTGCATTGCGCAATGGGATTGAAATTGAGCATGCTTGTGAAAAATCCTGTGCTTGCACAACTTGCCATTGTATCGTTCGTGAAGGTTTCGATTCACTGGAAGAGAGCTCTGAACTGGAAGATGACATGCTGGATAAAGCTTGGGGGCTTGAACCGGAAAGTCGTCTAAGTTGTCAGGCTAGAGTTTCCGATGAAGATTTAGTGGTAGAAATTCCCAAATACACCATTAACCATGCCCGTGAGCACTGATTGGCAGGAGAAAAATAAATGAGCCTGAAATGGTCCAATAGCCGTGAAATCGGTGAAGCGCTATATGACAAATTTCCTGAGGTAGACCCAAAAGCGGTTCGCTTTACTGATATGCACCAGTGGATTTGTGAGCTGGATGATTTTGATGATGCGCCTGAAAAATCCAATGAAAAGATTTTAGAAGCGATCCTACTTGTTTGGTTGGATGAGTTTGAATAGCAAATCGCATTAATTTGTTATTTATCCGTCATAATTTTGATGTAGGCTGAACTTCAATGAAAAACTGGCTCTGGCCGGTTTTTTTATAGGATTGATATCTGGCAGACGAAGAATTATATCGGTAGAAGCTTGAATAAGCTCCTCACTGCCATTGAGTGGTAATAATAAGAGGTGAAAAAAGAATGACTAAACAAATCATGCCGATAACACTGTCTTATGAACCAGCAGCAGCTTGCTGGGGTGAAAAAGCGCTGATTAGTTCCAGTGATCAAGGGGTAATGATTCATCTGGTTGGTAAAGGTAAATTAGGGGCAGTGCAACGTGCCGGGCGTAAAATTGACGGGCAGGGAATTCGTCATGTGGCTCTGGTTGGCGAAGGTTGGGATTTAGAGAAAAGTTGGGCTTTCTGGCAAGGATTCCGTGCGCCAAAAGGTAATCGTTCTATTGAATGGCCTCAATTGCCAGCGGCTGAAAAGCAGGAATTGGAAAGCAGAATTAAAATTATTGATTGGGTGCGTGACACCATCAATATGTCAGCGGAAGAACTTGGGCCGGAACAATTGGCGAAGCGGACGATTGACCTGATGTGTGGTATGGCTGGCGAGTCAGTAAGTTATCGCATTATTAAAGGCGAAGATTTACGTGAACAGGGTTATGCTGGCATTCACACCGTTGGCCGTGGCTCTTCTCGTGATCCGATTCTGTTGGCGTTGGATTACAACCCAACTAACGACCCACAAGCGCCGGTGTTTGCCTGTCTGGTAGGGAAAGGCATCACATTTGATACTGGCGGCTACAGCCTGAAACAATCTTCCTTTATGGATTCCATGAAATCGGATATGGGTGGAGCCGCAACCCTGGCAGGCGCATTGGCGCTGGCAATCAGTCGTGGCTTGAAACATCGAATTAAACTGTTCCTCTGCATAGCGGATAACATGGTCAGTGGTAACGCCTTTAAACTGGGTGATGTTATTCATTACCGTAATGGCAAATCTGTTGAAGTGATGAATACGGATGCGGAAGGTCGTCTGGTTCTGGCTGATGGTCTAATTGACGCCAGCAGAGAGAAAGCGAAATTAATCATTGATGCGGCAACCTTGACCGGTGCGGCGAAAACGGCGGTGGGGAATGACTACCACTCTATATTCAGCTTCGATGACAAACTGGCGGCTGATCTATTGGCTGCGGCTGCATCCGAGAATGAACTGTTCTGGCGCCTGCCACTAGCTGAATTCCATCGTAGCCAACTGCCATCGAATTTTGCTGACTTGAATAACATTGCTGGGTCATCGCATACTGCGGGTGCCAGTACCGCGGCAGCTTTCCTGTCTCACTTTGTGGAAGAATACCAAAAAGGTTGGATTCACATTGATTGCTCGGCAACTTATCGTAAATCTGCGGTAGAACATTGGTCCGCTGGCGCGACAGGTTATGGGGTTCGTTCGATTGCTAATTTGTTGTTGGCGAAGGCGAAATAAATTTATTTTATCTAAAAAACTGATTGGAGATTTTTATGGGTTCATTAAGTGAATTAATTTCGGTTGAGATTGATGTTCCAAGTGGTAGTAAAATAACGCTTAGCCAACCGGAAGAATATCCTTCGCAGCTCATTGAAGCTTTGGTCAGTTTATTTAGCCAATGTAAACCTGTTCGCCGTGCTTTTATCATTCAAGCCCATGATAAAAATGTGGATGAAAACCCCAATTTATTAATTGGACTGGAAATAAGTGGTGCGGCAGACGAAATTGATCAATTAATCCACGAAGCAGGCACTATTGCTTGTGAATACACCTCCGAAGAGGAGCCGATTGACTTCTGTTTAGTTGATGAAAAAGAGGGCGGTATTAGCCATTATTTGATTCAACATACGCAGCCATTTTACCAGCGTAAATTAGGCAGTTGGCTACGTGGAAGCATTCCGGTGATGAATAAGTAACTATTTAACGGGTGATAATATAGTTGTCGGTAGAATTGAAATCTCCTGTTTATTACCACAACCATTACCGGATCAAGTAAAAATTAAAGCGTCTGAGTCCATAAAATACAGGGCTCAGACCTTGATGATCGCGTGGTTTAAATTGCTAAATTTCTTGGGAATAATTCACAAGGTCAGGGGAGTTCTGATTACTCTTATTGAATTTTTTTTGTAAAATAAATTTGAATAATTGCTGTATAGATGTTACTTTTAACTCGAATAAATAAAACAGACTAAAATCATAATAACCTGTAAATAACTCATTACCTCCATTATATATTAACTTCTTATCTTTTAAATAAAATCATTATTAATTGATGCTTATATTTTTTACAATAAATCCAATTTAATTCTTTCAGAGAAAAACTTTGTAGAGTAGATAAAGTATTATCTGTTAATACATATTTTTGTCGATTATTTCAATAGTTACTTTATAAAACTATTGATAATTGTTTTATAAGAATTTTTAAGTTTACTATGTTGATAATTAAATTTGGAATAATTTTAAAATAAAATACTAATGAAGAATTAGCGATATTTTTTGCCTTAAACAGCTATGTTATAGAAAACAATTATTTATTTGTTTTATGCTATTTTTATCACGTTTATATTAAAAAAATATGTTAATTGTTTTTTACGTAATTAGCTTTAATGTTACTTTTATGGACAGGGATGTTTAATTGAGTGGCCGGGATAGCCCATTGCTTATGGATTCTATTGACAGGTTATTTAACTAAATAAACAGGTTTTTATATCTAAGCTTTGAACTTATGGAGAAATATATGTCTTTAAAGAGGAAAATTTCATATTTGGAAGAAGTTAGTGGTTCAGCAAAGGCAAATGAGGTATTGACCTGGCTACAGGCTTATATTCCAGGTAAAGATCCTAATATTGTTGTTGGGCATGAGCCTAGTAAAGATGCGGCGAAAGAGTTAATCCGAAGTGATTACCGTTGGGGTCATCAGAGTAATGACAAATCTGAAACTTTCCAATTAACGTATAATTTTCTGGAGAGTGAACCAGATAATATGCCGTGGATTATTTATGGATTCTCAGCATTTAATGAAGAACAAAAAGCTGCTGCAAAACTGTCAATTCAATCTTGGACTGATGTCGCGAATATTAAATTCACGGAAACCTCTGATGCCAGTAAGGCGAATGTCACTTTTGGTTTCTTTGATATTAGTTTAACAGGGGATTATGCGTTTGCTGAGATGCCGCGCCCATCTTTGACACAGGTAGGAACTTGGTATAATGCGGAAAGCCGTACTTTCTTAAAAAATGATATTGAATTGAATGGTTATGGCCGGCATACATTTACTCATGAGATCGGCCATACACTGGGGTTGGATCATCCGGCTGATTATGACGCGTCTGATGATGTAATACCGACTTATAAGAACAAAGCTACCTATTTTGAAGATAGCGGTGCTTATACCGTCATGGGTTATTTCAGTGAAAAAAATACCGGACAGGACTTTAAAGGTAGTTATTCTGCTGCGCCATTACTTAACGATATTTCAGCCATTCAGTCGCTGTATGGCGCGAATAATATTACCCGTGCCGATGACACTGTATATGGTTTTAATTCCAATACCGATCGCGATTTCTTTACCGCAAAAGATGAAAAGAGCAAACTTGTGTTCACTGCCTGGGATGTAGGTGGTAATGATACCTTTGATTTCTCTGGTTTTACTCAGGATCAACGTATTAACTTGAATGAAGCTTCTTTCTCGGACGTGGGTGGCTTGAAAGGAAACATCTCTATTGCCCGTGGCGTCACGATTGAAAATGCGATTGGCGGCAGTGGTAATGACATTCTGATAGGGAATGACGCCGCCAATACTTTAAAGGGTGGTGCCGGTGATGACATTATCTACGGTGGACTGGGAGCGGATAATCTTTGGGGCGGGGAAGGCAAAGATACATTTGTCTACCTGAGTGCCAAGGAATCACCTTTTCTTGAGCGTGATTGGATTCATGACTTTATTTCCGGTGAAGACAAGATTGATGTGTCATTGTTCGATCTGGGTGAAGCAGGAAAAGGTACTATTAAGTTTGTTGAAGAATTCACTGGCGCTATTGGGGAAGCAGTGATTAGCTATGATAGCGTTAATAAGGTAAATGATTTCGTGATTAATATGGGGGGAGAATTATCCCACGATGGTTTTGGAGTGAAGATCGTTGGAGAGCCGCTGACAGAGGCCGATTTCATCCTTGCATAACACAACAATACAATAATACAACAACACAACCGCATCTGACTGGATGCGGTTATTCGTTTAGTCACTTTGAGCGTCTGGACGTATAATTTTGCTGTCTTCTGTTTCCTGTCTTCCGTCTTCTGTCTTCTGTTTACTGTCCTCTGTTTCCTGTCCATGTGGTTGGAGTTCCTAATCTACCATTTTTCTATAATATAAGTAGTCAAGTATATTTGGATAAGTAATGAATGATGTGATATTTGGATTTAAAAACAATCGCAAAATAATTTATTTTTAAATTAAAATTATTTATTGTTGATATTAAACATAATTAATATATACATTGGTCGTATTATTTCATTATGAAAAACAATATATATGGAATTTAGTTTTAGTTTGAAATTGTTTCATATCGGTGTTAAGTGTAATTAACGTTTACATTAGTTGTATAATTTGATTATTATAAAATAATATGTAATCAGGCAGGTTGATAATTTTTACGTGTATAAATATACATTAATTAATATAACCAAATGATAAATCATACTTTTTATGGTGCAATCTGTTTCACGTCGGAATACGGGGAGGTTAATTTTACAGAGAGTTATCAAGGTAAATTCGGTGTTAATTGATGATCAGGAGGTTTAATTTGTCTTTATAATTACTTGATTTTTTATGAAATAATTTACATGTGATATTAATTCCAAATGGACAAAATACAGCAGGGATTTAGCACTCATGCCAGTAAATATATTCAATAAATCCATTTTTATTTAGTTATGAAATCCAGCGTCGGCCAATAAAAAATTGCACGAAATCAAAGGCGCTTATTTAAAAAATAGGAAAAAAATGGAATATCTTTTGCCAGTTCTCTGTGTGAACCGTTTATTCCGTTATCAGGAAAATAATTGTCACAGAATTGTTAATTATACAGTTATCAACCGGGCTATTACCTCTAGCGTCCAAGAGAATGTGCTGTCTGAGGATCTTAATTGATGCCTGGTGCGTGCCCGTTTTTATTTCTTTGAGGAAAGAAAGAAGGGCAAAACATTTGTGATGACTGTTGAGAATGACAGTTTTCAAATAACTATACCCTATGGATTTCAAGATGCGTCGCGACGGCAAGCGAGCGAATCCCCGGGAGCATAGGAAACTATGTGACCGGGGTGAGTGAGTGCGGCCAACAAAGAGGCAACTTGAAAGATAACGGGTATAACAGATTCGTTGAGGTAATAAGTATATGAAAGATAGCATGGCTAAAAAGGAAATTATCTTTGACGCTGGATTAGAACAAGTACCGTCAGAAAAGGTTGGTGATGACCTATCTGTTCAGAAACTTAATTTGTTGTCAGAAGCTGAACGCACACTGCTGTTGAAAACCTTGAACGCCACTGAAACCGTTTATCCTGACCAGTTAGGTATTCATCAGTTGTTTGAACGGCAAGTGGAGAAAACCCCGACAGCCACAGCGTTAATGGCAGGGGATAAAACCCTGAGTTATGCGGAATTGAATGCTCGCGCTAACCGACTGACTCATCAACTGATTAAACAAGGGATTGACCCGAATGATCATGTGGCAATCCTGTTAGAGCGATCTATCGAATTGGTGGTGGCTCAATTGGCTATTCTTAAGGCGGGGGCGGTTTATGTCCCTATCGATCCCGGAGCGCCGAACGAGAGAAAAAATTGGCTGATAAGCGATTGTTTAGCCAAATTGTTGCTTACCAGTGCAGAAGTGGATCTTCCGGTTGATCTGGATGTTCCGCTAATTCGTCTCTCTGATGAGACAGACGTGAGCAAGGAGGAAGAAGGTTTTAATCCTGACTTACCTTGTTCCAGCACCGCGCCAGCGTATATTATGTACACCTCCGGCTCGACTGGCACTCCCAAAGGGGTGATCGTGCCTCACCGTGCTGTGGTTCGGCTGGTTATTAATAATAGCTATGTTGAAATTGAACCCAATGACCGAGTTGCCTTTGCGGCTAATCCCGCATTCGATGCCAGCACCTTTGAAGTCTGGGCCCCTTTGCTCAATGGTGGGGCACTAGTCGTTATTGACCACACGACTTTGTTGACGCCACAGGAGTTTGTACAGGCATTAGACCGTTATCAAATTAATATCTTATGGTTAAGCGTCGGCCTGTTTAACCGGCTGGCGGCGGAGTTGTCTCCAGTCCTTCCACAGATGAAAATCCTCATTGTCGGCGGCGATATCCTTGATCCCCATGTGATTGCCCAAGTTTTACGTAACAACCCGCCTCAGCAGTTATTGAATGCCTATGGACCGACCGAAGGCACTACCTTTACCACCACATACCGGATTGAAGCTTTAGCCACAGGAACAACCAATATCCCTATTGGTCGACCCATTGCCAACACGCGGGTTTACTTACTGGACGAGCAAGGCCAACCGGCGCCATTAGGAAGGGTGGGCGAGATTTATGTTGGAGGCGACGGGGTAGCCTGTGGTTATCTCAATCGTCCTGAATTGACCGTTGAACGTTTTTTGGTTGATCCATTTAGTGATGTACCGGATGCGCGGATGTATCGGACCGGCGATTTGGCCCGTTATCTGCCGGATGGCAATCTAGAATTCCTTGGCCGCAACGATCAGCAAGTGAAAATCCGGGGTTTTCGGATTGAACCGGGGGAAATTGAAGCCTGCCTGGTAGAGTATCCGACAGTACGGGAAGCGGTGGTATTGGTGTTAGGCACAGGGCAGAACAAGCAGTTAGTTGCTTATGTGCTGGCGGAGTCGGATAACGAATTGCCTACTCGTTTGCGTGAACATTTAAGTGCGCGGTTGCCTGATTATATGGTGCCGGTGGCCTTTGTGCGTCTGGATGAATTCCCGCTAACTCCCAATGGCAAACTGGATCGCCGGGCGTTGCCGGCACCGGGCGAAGACGCCTTTGCCCGTCAGGTTTACGCCGCACCGCAAGGAGTGCGGGAAATTGCATTGGCGACTATCTGGCGCGAGTTACTGGGTATTGATCAGATAAGTCGGTATGACAGCTTCTTTGCGCTGGGTGGTCATTCACTGCTCGGCATACGTATGATTGAACAGCTACGCCATTTAGGGCTGACATTGGCTGCCCGCGATCTGTTTCAATCGCCAATACTGGCGGAGTTGGCCCAAGCATTGGAGCAACATCAGATTGTGGCAGTGCCGCCGAATGTTATTACCCCGGCGACCACTGCATTGACGCCAGCGATGTTGCCGCTGATTGATTTGACTCAGCCTGAGATTGATCACATCGTCGAGCAGGTACCGGGCGGGGTGGTCAATATTCAGGATATTTATGCGTTGTCGCCGTTGCAGGACGGTATCTTATTTCACCATCTGCTGGCGAAAGAGGGTGATCCTTACTTGCTGGCCTATCCAATGATCTTTGCTGACCGTGGTTTGTTAGACCGCTATTTATTTGCGGTACAACAGGTGGTTGACCGCCATGATATTTTGCGTACCGCGTTTATCTGGCAAGGATTATCCGTTCCGGCGCAGGTGGTTTGGCGTCAGGCGCCGTTGTCAGTGACTGAACTGAAGTTAAACCCGACTGATGGGCCGATCAGTGACCAACTGGTGCAACGTTTTGATTCACGGCAACACCGTTTCGATCTAAATCAGGCGCCGTTGTTGCGCTTTGTGATAGCACAGGAAACCGATGGCCGCTGGTACGTATTGCAATTACAACATCACCTGATTGGCGACCATACCACGCTGGAAGTGATGAACCGCGAAGTTCGGGTCTGCCTTGACGGACAGGGCGACAATCTACCGGCGCCGGTACCGTTCCGCAATCTGGTGGCTCAGGCTCGGCAAGGGGTTGACCAGACAGAGCATCACCGATTTTTCACCGACATGTTGGCAGAAGTGGATGAACCGACATTACCGTTTGGGTTGACTGAGGTCCATCGTGATGGTTCTCAAGTCGTACAGGCGCACCGGATGCTCTCTTCCACGTTGAATGATCGTCTGCGTGCGCAGGCAAGACGTTTGGGGGTCAGTCTGGCAACCCTGTGTCATCTGGCTTGGGCGCAGGTGTTGTCGCGCACCAGCGGACAAGAGAAAGTGGTGTTCGGCACCGTGCTGTTTGGACGTATGGCGGCGGGGGAAGGGGCTGACAGCGGCATGGGGCTGTTTATCAATACCTTACCATTACGGTTGGATATCGATGATACTCCGGTACAGGATAGCGTCAGGGTGGCGCATACCCGATTAGCTGGATTGCTGGATTATGAACATGCTTCATTGGCGTTAGCTCAACGTTGCAGCGGGGTACAGGGAGGCACGCCGCTTTTTAGTGCCTTATTGAATTACCGACACAATGAGCAACCGATGATCTCGCATGAGGCAATGCCGGGAATCGAATTTCTGGGTGAACAGGAACGGACCAACTACCCGTTTGTCCTGTCAGTGGAGGATGGCGGCACCACATTGGGGCTGACTGCACAGGTGGTACAACCGTTTGATTCAGAACGGGTATGCGGTTATATGCAACAGGCGTTGGAAAGTCTGGTGGATGCCCTTGAACTGACGCCGGAAACGCCGGTACGGGCGCTAAACATTTTGCCGGAATCGGAACGCACATTATTACTGGAAACCTGGAACGCGACAGAAACCCCCTATCCTGAACAACTCTGTATCCATCAGTTAATTGAACAACAGGTAGAGAAAACCCCAGAAGCCACTGCATTGATGTCTGAAAATCAGACACTCAGCTATGGACAACTGAATGCCTGCGCTAACCGGCTTGCCCATCAACTGCTTGCTTTGGGCGTTGTACCAGATCAACCGGTGGCGATTTGCATGGCAAGTTCACCGATGCGGGTGATAGCAGTGCTGGCGGTGCTGAAAGCGGGCGGGGCCTATGTACCGTTGGATCCGGCTTATCCGGGAGAACGATTGTCGCATATCTTGACCGATATAGCTCCGGCTAGGGGGTTGAAGACAATCGTGCTGGTGGACAGTACCGGGCGGGCTGCATTGGGTGAGCAGGCGCTTGCGGGGCTGACGGTACTAGACCCGAATATCTTACCTGACCAGCCGAACAGCAATCCGCAGGTTCCTGCATTGACCTCCCGCCATCTGGCCTATGTGATTTACACTTCCGGCTCAACCGGGACGCCCAAAGGGGTGATGATTGAACATCGTGGGTTGGTCAATCTTATTCGGGATAAAATCAGCCGATTCGACATTCGCCCTGCTAGCCGGATGTTACAGTTTGCTTCATTTGGCTTTGATGCCGGTGTCTGGGAAATCATGATGGCATTAGGCAGTGGAGCCAGCCTGATTATCCCTGCCGAAATTGTTCGTCAAGACCCGCGTCGTCTCTGGCATTATCTGGAAGAACAATCGGTGACGCATGCCTGTTTGACCCCTGCTTTGTTGCGAGAAGGGGGCGATTTGCCGACGATAACAATAAAACCGACGTTGATATTGGGCGGTGAAGCCCCCGGCCCCGTGCTACTAAGGGCGCTAAGTCATCAAGCAACGCTATTTAATGCTTATGGCCCGACAGAAATTACTGTCTGTGCCGCCAGTTGGCGTTGTCCGCCAAACTATACCGACCTATTGGTTCCCATTGGGCGCCCGACAGCGAATACGCGTATTTATCTGTTGGATAACCACGGCCAGCCAGTCCCATTAGGCGCGGTGGGGGAACTCTATATTGGTGGGGATGGTGTCGCTCGTGGCTATCTCAATCGTCCTGATCTGACCGACGAACGCTTTCTGGCTGACCCATTTAGTGATGTTGCCGATGCCCGGATGTACCGAACCGGGGATTTGGCGCGCTACTTGCCGGACAGCAATCTGGTGTTTGTTGGCCGTAACGACCAGCAGATTAAAATCCGCGGTTTCCGTATTGAGCCGGGTGAAATTGAAGCCCGATTGGCGGAACATCCTATGGTGCGCGAAGCGTGGGTCGTAGCTTTGGGGGATGGGCAGGATAAGCGTTTAGTCGCCTATATTGTAGCCGAAGCGGATAGCGGATTGGCGGCTGGTTTGCACACCCATTTGAGCGCTATGTTGCCTGATTATATGGTGCCGGCGGCCTTTGTACGTTTAGATGCCTTCCCGCTGACCCCAAATGGTAAGCTGGATCGTCAGGTATTACCGGCGCCGGGAGAAAATGCTTTCGCCCGCCAGATTTATGTCGCGCCACAAGGGGAAATGGAAATTGCAGTGGCGGCTATCTGGCGTGAATTGCTCGGCGTTGAGCAGATCGGCCGACATGACAATTTCTTTGCCCTAGGCGGACATTCACTACTGGCGGTACGGATGATGAACCGCATAGCTGTTTTCGGCGTCGACCTGCCGTTGGCTTCGTTGTTTATGTTTCCGTCACTGTCTGCGTTTACCGAGAAGATCTGCGCGCAACGTCATGCGAGCAATGATAAATTGCCTGCAATTAGGCCAATATCTCGTGATAGTGTCTTGCCCTTATCGTTTGGTCAACAGCGTCTGTGGTTTCTGGCGCAATTTGAGGGGGTGAGTGATACCTACCATGTTCCGACAGCCTTGCGTTTACGTGGCCAGCTTAACCTCTCTGCCTGGCAGCAGGCCCTGAATCGCCTGTTTGCTCGCCACGAGGCGCTTCGTTCTGTTTTTATCACAGTTGATGGTCAGCCTCAGGTTGAACTGTTACCGGCGGAATTTGGTCTACCGGTGAAAAAATACGATTTGCGTAAAGCATCTAACGTGGACGAACAATTTAAGCGCTTGTGTGCACAGGAAGCTAAAACGCCGTTTGATCTTGCTCGTGGCCCCCTAATTCGTTGCGCATTGATCCAACTGGCCGATGAAGAGCATATATTCTTACTGACTCAGCATCATATTGTCTCCGATGCTTGGTCTTTAAAGATACTTGAATCAGAACTGGTGGCGCTTTACGCTGCTGGTCTAAATCAACAGCCTGATCCGTTGCCGCGATTGACCATTCAATATCCTGATTATGCGGCCTGGCAGCGGCAGGTATTTTCTGGTGAAGGAGTACAGGCACAGAGTGATTACTGGCGCCGGACGTTGGCAGACGCACCGGTATTGCTTGAGTTGCCGATAGACAGACCTCGACCCTTCCAACAATCATTTACCGGTGGCCGGGTAGCGGTGCGCATTGATGCCCCGTTGGTACAGGCGCTAAAACATCTGGGACAACAGCACGGCGCCACACTGTTTATGACACTGTTGACCGCTTGGGCTGCATTGCTATCGCGCTTGTCTGGGCAGGATGATGTCGTCATTGGTATACCAAGCGCTAACCGCAATCTGCGGGAAATTGAACCACTGCTTGGCTTCTTTGTTAACACATTGGCGTTGCGTATCGATTTATCCGACATGCCGGATGTGGCCACACTACTGCGTCGTGTGCGGCAGACGACACTGGGAGCGCAGGAGCACCAAGATCTGCCTTTCGAGCAGGTGGTGGAAATTGTTCAACCGCCGCGCAGACCGGAGCATACGCCACTGTTCCAGGTAATGTTTGCCTGGCAGGAGAATGAAACAGAGGAATGGCAATTACCGGAATTGGCGGTAACACCATTTGAGCTGGAATATGATATAGCGAAATTCGATCTGCAACTGGAATTAACGGAGAAGTCGGGCGAAATTGTCGGAGAACTGAACTACTCTTCCGCCCTGTTCGACCATGAAACCATCGAAAGGCAGGTGGGTTATTTGCAGGCCATATTGCAGGCAATGGTGAACCAGCCTCAACAACCTGTCACGGCTATCGACATTTTGTCATCCGCGGAACGGGAGTTATTGCTGGAAAATTTGAATGCGACCGAAGAACCGTATCCTACTCAGGTGTGTGTTCATCAGTTATTTGAACAACAGGCAGAAAAGACCCCGGATGCCATAGCGGTAATCTATGAAAACCAGACGCTCAGCTACGCGGAACTGAATACCCGCGCCAATCGGTTAGCCCATCAGCTTATCGCCTTAGGCGTAACGCCGGATCAGCGGGTAGCGATTTGTGTGACGCGCTCGCTTGCGAGAATAATCGGGTTGTTGGCGGTGCTGAAAGCGGGCGGAGCCTATGTGCCGTTAGATCCCGCCTATCCCGGTGAACGCCTGTCTTATATGCTCACTGATGCCGCACCGGCGATTGTACTGGCGGATAATGCAGGGCGGGCTGCGCTAAGTGAGGACATTCTGGCGATGCTGACGGCGCTCGATCCGAATACCTTGCCGGAGCAGCCGGATAATAATCCGCAAGTCTCTGGATTGACCCCACAGCATCTGGCTTATGTGATTTACACTTCCGGTTCAACCGGCAGACCAAAAGGCGTGATGATTGAACATCGTAGCGTGGTTAATTTGACACTGACACAAATTACCCAGTTTGATTTTTGCGCCGCCAGCCGAATGTTGCAGTTTGCTTCATTTGGTTTCGATGCCAGTGTCTGGGAAATCATGATGGCGTTGAGCAGTGGGGCCATGCTGGTTATTCCTACCGAAACAGTGCGTCAAGATCCACAGCGTCTCTGGCATTATTTGGAAGAACAAGCGGTGACCCATGCCTGTTTGACGCCGGCTATGTTTCATGATGGCGCCGATTTACCGGCGATAGCGATAAAACCGACATTAATATTTGCAGGAGAAGCGCCGAGTCCCGCGTTATTTCAGGCACTGTGCCGCCGGGCCGATGTGTTTAACGCTTATGGGCCGACGGAAACCACTGTGTGCGCGACCACTTGGGATTGCCCGCCAGATTATACCGGGGGACTCATTCCCATCGGCAGCCCGACCGCCAACAAACGTCTCTATCTGTTGGATGAACACGGCCAGCCGGTCCCATTGGGCGCCGTGGGAGAATTGTATATTGGCGGCGTTGGGGTAGCGCGTGGTTATCTCAATCGCCCTGAATTGACCGCTGAACGTTTCCTGAATGATCCGTTTAGTCATGAGGCGGATGCCCGAATGTACCGGACCGGAGATTTAGCCCGTTACCTGCCGGATGGCAATCTGGTGTTTATTGGCCGTAATGACCAACAGGTTAAAATCCGTGGTTTCCGCATTGAGCCGGGAGAAATTGAAGCACGACTGATTGAACACCCTGCGGTAAGTGAAGCGCTGGTATTGGCGTTAGGTGACGGACAGGATAAGCGTCTGGTGGCTTATGTGGCGGCGCAAGTGGATGACGAGCTAGCAACTAAACTGCGTAAACATCTGAGTGATATTTTGCCTGACTATATGGTGCCGGCGGCTTTTGTGCGTTTGGATGCTTTTCCGTTGACCCCTAACGGTAAGCTGGATCGCCGAGGACTGCCAGCACCGGGGGAGGGCGCTTTTGCCCGCCAAGCTTACCAAGCGCCACAAGGGGAAATTGAGATAGCGTTAGCGGCTATCTGGCGCGAATTACTGAATCTTGAGCAGATTGGTCGACATGACAGTTTCTTTGCCTTGGGCGGTCACTCGCTGTTGGCTGTCAGGATGATTGAACGTTTACGACGTATTGGTTTAGGGCTATCGGTACAAACGCTATTCCAGCATCCGACATTAAGTGTATTGGCCCAATCTTTGGCGCAGCATCGTGAAATTAGCGTGCCTGATAACCGTATTACCGCGGATACGACGGTGCTGACGCCAGCCATGTTGCCGCTGATTGATCTGACTCAAGCTGAAATTGATCGCATTGTTGAGCAAGTACCGGGTGGAATTGCCAATATTCAAGATATTTATGCCTTGTCACCGTTACAGGATGGCATTTTATTCCACCATTTATTGGCAAATGAGGGCGATCCTTATCTACTGATCACTCAACAGGCTTTTGCTGATCGGCCCTTACTTGACCGCTATCTGACCGCGGTTCAACAAGTGGTTGACCGCCATGATATCTTACGTACCGCTTTTATTTGGGAAGGGTTATCTGCGCCGGCTCAGGTAGTTTGCCGGCAGGCGCCTTTGTTAGTGACGGAATTGACGCTCGATCCGGCTAATGGGCCGATCAGTGACCAACTGGCTCAACGTTTTGACCCGCGCCGGCATCGTATTGACCTGAATCAGGCTCCGTTATTACGTTTCGTTGTGGCACAGGAGAGTGATGGCCGTTGGATTGTATTGCAATTGTTGCACCACCTAATTGGCGACCACACCACGTTAGAGGTGATGAACAGCGAAGTACAGGCTTGCCTCTTGGGGCAAATAGATAGCTTGCCTGAGCCAGTCCCGTTCCGCCATTTAGTGGCACAGGCTCGGCAGGGAATCAGTCAGGCAGAGCATACTCGCTTCTTTACCGACATGCTGGCTGAGGTGGAGGAGCCGACGTTGCCATTTGGGTTGGCGGAAGCACATCATGATGGCTCACAGGTGACGGAATCTCACCGAATGTTGCCGACAGGACTAAATGATCGTTTACGTGGTCAGGCGCGGCGGTTGGGCGTCAGTGTGGCGGCGTTGTGTCATTTGGCTTGGGCGCAGGTATTGTCGCGTACCAGTGGTCAGCAACAAGTGGTGTTCGGTACCGTGTTGTTTGGACGTATGCAGGCGGGTGAAGGATTTGATAGTGGCATGGGGCTATTTATTAACACCTTGCCGTTGCGGTTGGATATCGATCATACCCCGGTGCGGGACAGTGTACGTATAGCACATAGCCGACTGGCGGGATTATTGGAACATGAACACGCTTCACTGGCGCTGGCGCAACGTTGCAGTAGCGTAGCCAGTGGAACGCCGCTTTTCAATGCGCTGTTGAACTATCGCCATAATACTCAGCCGGTAACACCGAATGAGATCATGAACGGTGTCGAATTTCTTGGCGCACAGGAGCGGACTAACTATCCGTTTGTCTTGTCGGTAGAAGATGAGGGTTCCGATCTGGGACTGACAGCTCAAGTAGTGCAACCGTTCGATCCAGAACAGATATGCGGCTATATGCAACAGGCATTGGAAAGTTTGGCGGATGCCCTTGAGCAGACGCCCGACATGCCGGTACAGCAGTTAGAAATTCTGCCGGCAACCGAACGCACATTGTTGTTAAAAACCTGGAACGCCACTGAAACAGCCTATCCTGAGCAGTTGTGCATTCATCAACTGTTTGAGCAGCAGGTGGAGAAAACCCCGGATGCCACGGCACTGGTGTGTGAAGAGCGATCCCTCAGTTATGCGGAATTGAATACTGATGCTAACCGATTGGCGAACCAACTTATTGCACTGGGTGTGACGCCGGACCAGCGGGTGGCGATTTGCGTAGCAAGTTCACCGGCGCGGATAGTGGGGTTGTTGGCGGTGTTAAAAGCGGGAGGCGCTTACGTGCCGCTGGACCCTGCCTATCCGGGAGAGCGTCTGGTCCATATTTTGGCTGATGCTGAACCGATTATTTTATTGGCCGATAGCATTGGACGTTCAGCCTTAGGCGAGCGAATGCTTACGGGGCAGACTCTCCTTGATCCGAATTCATTGCCTGATCAACCGGATAACAACCCACAACTGCCTACATTGACCGCCCGCCATCTGGCGTATGTGATTTACACTTCCGGCTCGACCGGCACGCCAAAAGGGGTGATGGTTGAACATCGTGGGTTGGTTAACCTTATCCGGGATAAAATCGCCCGATTCGGCATTTTACCTGCTAGCCGAATGTTACAGTTTGCCTCATTTGGTTTTGATGCCAGTGTCTGGGAAATCATGATGACGCTATGCAGTGGCGCTACTTTGGATATTCCTGTCGACACTATCCGTCAGGACCCCAATCTTCTCTGGCATTATCTGGAAGCCCACTCGGTAACGCATGCCTGCCTGACTCCGGCCCTGTTGCGGGATGGAGCTGATTTGCCTGCGATAACGATAAAACCCACATTAATATTGGGAGGTGAAGCGCCCAGTGCGGCGTTGCTTAGGGCGCTGGGCGGCAAGGCAACGGTATTCAATGCTTATGGCCCGACAGAAATCACCGTTTGTGCCACGAGCTGGCGTTGCCCATCAAACTATTCAAGTTACTCAAACTGTGGGGATGAACTCATTCCTATTGGGCGCCCGACAGCCAACACTCGTATCTATCTGTTGGATGCTCTCGGCCAGCCGGTGCCGTTGGGAGGCGTAGGTGAACTCTATATTGGTGGCGTCGGTGTAGCGCGTGGCTATCTCAATCGTTCTGAATTGACTGATGAACGTTTCCTTGCAGACCCATTTAGTGAAATTGCTGATGCCCGAATGTACCGAACCGGCGATTTGGCACGCTATCTGCCGGATGGCAATTTGGTGTTTGTTGGCCGTAATGACCAACAGATTAAGATCCGTGGTTTCCGAATTGAGCCGGGGGAAATCGAAACTCGACTGACAGAGCACCCCGCAGTCCGTGAAGCACTGGTACTAGCCTTGGGTGATGGTCAGGACAAACGGCTGGTAGCTTATGTGGCGGCGGCAGAGGATGACGGGTTGGTTAACTGCCTGCGCGAATATCTGAGCGGATTGTTGCCTGACTACATGGTACCGGCGGCCTTTGTGCGATTGGAGGCTTTTCCGTTGACGCCTAACGGCAAGCTGGATCGCCGGGCGTTACCCGCGCCGGGGGAAGAAGCTTTTGCCCGCCAGATTTACGCCGCGCCACAGGGAGAAACCGAAACCGTACTGGCTGATATCTGGCGTGAACTATTGGGCATTGAGCAGATCAGTCGGTACGACAGCTTCTTTGCTTTGGGCGGCCATTCGTTGCTTGCGGTACGCATGGTTGAGCGTCTGCGTAACTTGGGATTAACGCTGGCGGTACGTGATCTGTTCCAATCGCCGGTATTGGCTGAATTGGCGCAAACATTGAAGCTAAATCAGGCGGAAAGCGTACCGGTTAACGTCATTACATCGGCCACCACGATATTAACACCGGCAATGTTACCGCTGATTGATCTCACTCAAGCTGAAATTGATCACATCATTGAGCAGGTACCGGGCGGGATAGCCAATATTCAGGATATCTATGCGTTATCGCCGTTACAGGATGGGATCTTGTTCCACCATTTGCTGGCAGACGAAGGCGATCCTTATCTGTTGGCCGGTCAAATGGCCTTTGCTGATCGGCCGCTATTGGATCGTTATCTGGCGGCGGTTCAGCAGGTGATTAATCGTCATGACATCCTGCGGACTGCCTTTATCTGGCAAGGATTATCTGTGCCGGTACAGGTTGTCTGCCGTCAAGTGCGGTTGTCGGTGACGGAACTGATATTAGATCCGGCAAACGGGCCGATCAGCGAACAATTAGCGCAACGTTTTAACCCACGCCAATATCGTCTCGATTTGGGGCAGGCACCGCTGTTGCGCTTTGTGGTGGCACGGGAGAGTGATGGCCGTTGGATTGTTTTGCAACTGATGCATCATTTGATTGGCGACCATACCGCGTTGGATGTGATGAGTCACGAAGTTCAGGCATACCTTGACGGGCAGGAAAGCGACTTACCTGCCCCGGCGCCATTCCGCAATCTAGTGGCGCAGTCCCGGTTAGGGATGAGTCAGGCGGAACATACCCGTTTCTTTACTGAAATGTTGGCTGAGGTGGATGAACCGACATTACCGTTTGGCTTGACAGAAGTCCGCCATGATGGTTCGCAGATGACCGAATCGCACCGGATGTTGACCCCCGAGTTAAATGAGCGCTTGCGTGGTCAAGCCCGGCGGTTGAATGTCAGTCTGGCGGCGCTGTGTCACTTGGCTTGGGCACAGGTGTTGTCGCGTATCAGCGGACAGCAGCAAGTGGTATTTGGCACTGTCTTGTTTGGACGCATGGCGGCGGGTGAAGGAGCTGAAAATGGCATGGGACTGTTTATCAATACCTTGCCGCTCCGCTTGGATATGGATGATACCCCGGTGCGAGATAGCGTACAGGTAGCACATCACCGGCTGGCGGGATTATTGGAACATGAATATGCATCACTGGCGCTGGCTCAACGTTGTAGCGGGGTGCAAGGGGGAACGCCGCTGTTTAGTACCTTGTTGAACTATCGACACAACGTGTCGTCGTCGACATCGAATGAAATCATGCATGGTGTTGAATTCCTTGGCGCGCAAGAGCGGACTAACTATCCGTTTACACTGTCGGTGGAGGATTTTGGCGAGGCATTGGGGCTGACTGCGCAAATCGTCCAGCCGTTTGATGCCGAGCGGGTGTGTGGCTATATGCAACAGGCGCTGGAAAGTTTAGTCAACGCGCTTGAACATGCCCCGGAAACTCCGGTTCGGCAGTTGGAAGTATTACCGACAGACGAAAGGAAACTGCTGCTGAAAATCGGCAATGGCTTGCAAACGGCGTATTCCGCACCGCTGTGTATTCATCATCTGTTTGAACAACAAGTGGCGAGAAATCCTGATGCGGCGGCGCTGATATACGAAGAGCAAACCCTCAGCTATGCGGCATTGAACGCGCGGGCTAACCGACTGGCTCATCAATTAATTGAACTCGGGGTGGAGCCTGATCAACGGGTGGCGATTTGTGTCACGCGTTCACCGGCAAGAGTGGTCGCGTTGCTGGCGGTACTAAAAGCGGGCGGCGCTTATGTTCCTTTGGACCCATCTTATCCGGGTGATCGGTTGGCTTATATGCTTACGGATGCGGCGCCGTCGGTGGTGCTGGCGGATAATGCGGGCCGTACCGCGCTAGGCGAACAGGCGCTTGCTGGATTAACGGTGCTTGATCCAACGATCCTGTCTGATCAACAGGATAACAACCCGCAAGTTCCTGAACTCACTTCACGGCATCTGGCGTATGTGATTTACACATCCGGTTCCACCGGCACGCCGAAGGGGGTGATGGTGGAACACGGTGGATTGGTCAATCTGATTGGGGAGAAAATCACCCAATTTGACATTCGCGCGGATAGCCGGTTGTTGCAATTTGCCTCATTTGGTTTCGATGCCAGTGTCTGGGAAATCATGATGGCGCTGTGTGGGGGAGCGACACTGGACATTCCGGTTGATACGGTTCGTCAGGACCCGCTGCGCTTGTGGCGTTATCTGGAAGAACGACGGGTAACGCACGCCTGTTTAACCCCGGCTCTGCTACGGGATGGGGCCGATTTACCGGCGATAACGATAAAACCCACCTTGATACTGGGCGGAGAAGCACCCAGTGCGGCGTTGTTGCAAGCGCTGCGTGGTCGGGCAACGCTGTTTAACGCTTATGGCCCGACAGAAATTACCGTCTGTGCAACCTGTTGGCGTTGTCTGCCAGATTATACGGATATGTTAATCCCTATCGGTCGCCCGACAGCGAATAGTCGTATTTATCTTTTGGATAATCACGGCCAGCCAGTGCCGTTTGGGGCAGTGGGAGAATTGTACATTGGTGGCGTCGGTGTTGCGCGAGGCTATCTCAACCGGCCTGATTTAACGGCTGAACGCTTTCTGGCAGATCCATTCAGTGATGAACCGGATGCTCGCATGTACCGCACCGGGGATTTGGCCCGTTATTTGCCAGATGGCAATCTGGTGTTTGTGGGGCGTAACGATCAGCAGATTAAAATCCGAGGCTTCCGTATTGAACCGGGTGAAATCGAAGCGCGGTTGACGGAGTATCCGGCGGTGCGAGAGGCGATAGTATTGGCGTTAGGTAACGGTCAGGATAAACGTCTGGTGGCTTATGTGGCGGCGCCAGAGGATAACGGGCTGGCAAGTCAATTGCATCGTCATTTAAGAGCTTTATTGCCTGACTATATGGTACCGGCGGCGTTTGTGCGTCTGGACGCCTTTCCGTTGACGCCGAACGGCAAGTTGGATCACCGGGCATTGCCAGCGCCTGATCAGAACGCGTTTGCCCGTCAGATCTATGAAGCGCCGCAAGGGGAAACAGAGATCGCCTTGGCGGCTATCTGGCGTGAATTACTGGGGGTTGAGCGGATTGGTCGGCATGACAATTTCTTTACCCTCGGTGGACACTCGCTGCTCGCCATGCGGATGATCAACCTGGCCGCGGAGCGGGGGTTGATTTGCTCGCTAAATAATCTGTTCCAATTCCCGGTGCTGGCGGAACTGGTGGCGGAGATCACCTCGGATCCGCTGTCTCAGTGGCAAATCAGCGCCATACCGGTACGACCGGATGGCGCCGAGCCGCCGCTCTTCTTCGTACCGAGCGGCATGGATGATTACTCATATGTTTTCGGGCTGGCGCAGCATATTCAGGCGGATTACCCGATTTATGCGCTACCTTGGCCGTCGATCAATGAGGAACAGGCGTCAACCATTGAAGCGCTGGCGACCAGAATGATCACCTATATGAAAGCAGTGCGACCAGAAGGCCCGTATCGAATATACGGCTACTCTTCCGGCGGCATACTGGCTTATGCCATTGCTCAACAACTTTTGCATGCCGGAGAGACAGTTAATTTCTTGGGGCTAATTGATACGCCGGCTCCTCACTGTTTTAAGACACGAGTCGATCAACCTAAACTTCAGTTCCTTGCTGAATTGGCAAGGCAGTCAGTGAATGAGCATCCTCAAGAGATTGAAGCATTGCATCAGAAAATGGATGAACTGAATTTAGTGCAATTTATTGCGGCCGCGCAGGAGCTGGAGTTATACCCATCGAATCTGCGCCCTGACTTAATTGCCAAACGTTGGGTACAGATGGGAAATTATGTCCAAATGGTCAAGGATTATCAGCCGAAAGCTCTGGCGATAACGCTACATCAATTTTATGCAATGGAATCTTATCCGCAGATCCCGTTTGTTACCGATGTTGCGCTACAGTCCGTAACGATGGAGCCGTCGTTAGGTTGGGAACAGATAGTTCCTGACTCTTCGCTACAATTAACCTCGGTTCCGGGGGATCATTTTAGCCTGATGGAAGATAGTGAAAATAAAACTGTTTTGGCTAAGACCTTAAGCATGGCGTTGGCCATGAATTGTGAAGCGGAGGCGCTGTAATGCCGGTGATATTGTGCGGTGAAAAGTTGTAATTAGTAAATAACTTGTCCGGTTAAAGGTTTTCATAATAGCCGGACAATCTTGCTGGATATAGGCACCGAATGTTAATCACTTCGGCGCCTTATTTTTTTATGAAATCCTATACCTGACGCTGGCGGAGAAGTCCTATTTTTCGGCATTGCCGACGCGTGTAAACAATTCTTACACCATTAAATGCCTTAATCACTGCTACCGCTGCAATATCGAATGTAATGGGAATTATTTGCTGTCATTTGCATATTTATAATCTTATTAGTTTGGAAATAAAGTCGCATGTTTCTATCCTTATAAAGTAGAAGATGCTCTGTGAAAGTGTGGATAATATCAGTTCTTATTAATTCATCGTGCTAGATTATTCTGGTCTGCGTGACTGAATTTATTCTCATTCGCATTAACTTAAGCCGACGATCATGCTTTTTTTACTTTTTCCACTAAATGTTCTACCTGTTGTGCCGTGGGATTTAAAATTGCCTTGGTTGTTGTGAATCTATTTAACTAATTGAAAATTAAATACAATTTAATATTTTAATCATTGATTTGACCTATGTGGGTAATATGTCATACCTGGCGATTAATATTATTAAAATAAGTTCAATTTTTATGAAAATAAATTCAATTTCGTTTAGATTTCGTTGATATATTGTTTTTTTAATCTCTTGATTAAGACGTTTTATATCTATCGGTGATGAAACAAAAAATGCTTTACGATAAAAAATGACTTGATTTTATATAAATCTGTTTACAAAATCCCCTTACCCAGAAAATGGCCTGCCTGATAAATCCATTTATCTATTGAGGCGGCGGTTGTCGGTTTTCTCTTATTTTCCGCTTGGTTAGTGCCTGCTTTGAAATATCTGAATCCGGTTTTGTTTCTGAAATGCATTGTGGCATGAACATCATGCCGCTCATTCTATTTTATTGTTGAGGAGTCACTTATGACACATAGTTTTCAAAACGAGATCCCTAAATCGCGTATTAATATCAAATTGGATTTGCATACAGGAGGCGCGCAGAAAAAAGTTGAGCTGCCGCTGAAATTATTGGTAATGGGAGATTACAGCAACGGGCAGGAACAGCGCCCTCTCGCGGAAAGAAAGAAGGTGGCTATCAACAAAAATAACTTTGATAGCGTACTGGCTGAATTTAGCCCCTCGGTTAATTTGACGGTTGAAAATACGCTGGCTGGAGATGGCGGCGAGGAGAATATCGCTCTTACTTTTCGGCAAATAAAAGACTTCGAGCCTGAACAAATCGCACGCCAAATCCCGCAACTGCGGGCCTTGCTTTCGATGCGCCATCTATTGCGCGATTTGAGATCCAACCTGCTTGACAACGCCGCCTTTCGCCGGGAGCTGGAACATATCCTCAGGGATCAAGCGTTAAGCGATGAATTACGGGCTGAACTGGCTGCGTTGGCGCCAAAAACTATTTGATTATTACGGTATTTACATCAGGAGATAGGATTAATGACTGTACAGGAACAACAAACCGCTGCGGCGGCGGTAACGACAACTCACGCCGAAGGCGGTGTTTATCAATCGTTATTTAAGAAAATCAATTTACAGCCGGTAGAGCAGTTAAGCGATATTGAATGCTTTCAGAGCAGTGACGCGCTGGCTGATGTGACGGCGGACGAGCGGGTCACGGCGGCAGTTAGCGTTTTTCTCTCTGTACTGAAAGACTCAGCGCAAAAGGTTAAACGGCTGGATAAGGCATTATTGGATAACCATATCCGCGAGTTGGACGAACAAATCAGTCGTCAATTGGATGTGGTCATGCATCACCCTGAATTCCAGCAGGTGGAATCGGCTTGGCGCGGCCTGAAATTTTTAGTTGATCGCACTGATTTCCGTCAGAACGTCAGAATCGAGGTGCTGGATGTCGCCAAAGAGGATTTACGGCAAGATTTTGACGATGCGCCGGAAATTATTCAAAGCGGCTTCTATCATCACGCTTACATTCAGGAATACGATACGCCGGGCGGCGAGCCTATCGGATCGGTGATTGCCAATTATGAATTTGATGCCGGCACGCAAGATATTGCCCTGTTGCGTAATATCGCTAAAGTCTCAGCGGCGGCGCATATGCCATTCATTGCGGCTATTGGTCCGGCCTTTTTTGGCAAACAAACAATGGACGAAGTGGCCGCGATTAAAGATATCGGCAACTACTTTGACCGCGCCGAATACATCAAGTGGCAAGCATTCCGCGAAAGTGACGACGCTCGCTATATCGGCCTGACTTTCCCCCGGGTGCTAGGGCGTTTGCCCTATGGCCCGGACACCGTACCGGTGCGGACTTTTAACTATGTTGAAGAGGTCATCGGTCCGGATCACAACAAATATTTATGGACCAACGCCGCCTTTGCTTTTGCCGCAAACATGGTCAAAAGCTTTGTCAGTAATGGCTGGTGCGTCCAGATCCGGGGTCCGAAAGCGGGAGGAGCGGTGACGGACTTGCCGATCCATCTCTACGATCTGGGAACCGGTAATCAGGTCAAAATTCCATCGGAAGTGATGATTCCAGAAACCCGCGAGTTTGAATTCGCGAATCTGGGTTTTATTCCGCTCTCGTACTACAAAAACCGGGATTACGCCTGCTTCTTTTCCGCCAACTCGGCGCAAAAACCGGAGTTGTATGACACCGATGAAGCGACGGCTAACAGCCGTATCAATGCGCGTCTGCCCTATATTTTCTTGCTGTCGCGCATTTCCCATTATTTGAAACTGATTCAGCGAGAAAACATCGGCACCACCAAAGATCGACGTCTGCTCGAAATTGAACTGAACAACTGGATCAACAGTTTGGTGACTGAGATGACGGATCCTTCCGATGATTTGCAGGCTTCTCATCCGCTGCGTGAAGCGTACGTCATTGTTGAAGATATTGACGACAACCCGGGTTTCTTCCGGGTCAAGTTATATGCGGTGCCGCATTTTCAGGTAGAGGGGCTGGACGTCAATCTCTCGCTGGTTTCTCAGATGCCGAAAACTAAAGGTTAACCATAGGGGAACATCATGAAAATTGATCGTCCGCTATGGGTGACAGGAGCCATCTTGTCTCCCCAACAGTTTCAGCAGCAGGCTCGTTGGGAGGCGTATGTCAATGAGTCTATCGCTCGTCTGGGACTGGCGCATCCTTGGGGCGTACTGACTGCGGTGTTTGATCAAGACACCTTAGCGTTGGGGCGATTGAAAGCGGATCACCTGTGTGTACGTTTTGCCGATGGATCGCTGATTGACACTGATCGGGCGGATCGTTTACCGCCAGTGTTGGAATTGGCTGCCGTTTTGCCGACAGACGCACAGCAGGTCACGGTCTTGCTGGCATTGCCGCACACCTATGCCAATGGCGGTAACTGCCTTAAGCCGGATGAACGCGCTGATCGTCCGGTGCGTTATCAGCAAGAGTGGGTGCCGGTACAGGATGAATTCAGTGATCGCGTTGAATCTATGGCGGTTGCCCGTTATGCGATATCGCTGCGTTTTGACAGCATGGAAAACGGGCAGTATCTCACCTGCCCGGTGGCGCGTCTGTTGCGTGACGCTCAGGGGAAATGGACCCTCGATGAGCAATTTGTGCCGCCATTACTGAGCCTTAACGCGCATGCCGATTCGATGGCTCGGCTCGATCGATTGTTAACGCAGTTACACGCTAAACAAGCTCGATTGATGACAATGCGCCGAGAGAGTAACGAACGAATGGCGGATTTCGCGGTGGCGGATGTGTCGTTGTTCTGGCTGCTTAACGCGCTTAACAGTTATGAACCGATATTGAGTGATTTTAAGGCTCACCCAGATGTGCATCCAGAACTGTTCTACCGTGAAGCGGCAAGGCTGGCGGGCAGTCTGTTGACCTTCTCACTGGACCATAACGCGGGGGTGATCCCGCGTTATCAGCACGATAATTTAACGGCGGTCTTCCCGCCGCTATTTGACTTGCTGAGTCAATTGCTGGAGATCAGCCTGCCGTCGCGGATGGTGACGATTGAGTTGAAGAAACCATCGGAACAGCAGTGGATAGCCACTCTTCACGATGCTCGCTTATGTGAAGCGGCGGATTTTTATCTCTCGGTCCGCTCTTCCATACCGGCGCACCAGTTATACACCCGGTTCCCGTTGTTATGTAAAGCCGGTGCGCCGGATGAGGTTGATCGAATGATTAGCCGGGCATTAACCGGTATCCCTTTAGTCGCGCTTAGTCACGTCCCGGCCGCGGTCCCGTTGCGGCTGGAGAACCAGTATTTCGCCCTTGATCTCACCCATCCGGCGGGCAAAGCGATGCTGGCGGCGGGAAGCTGTGCCTTCTACGTGCCCGGGATACTGGGCGATATTCAGCTTGAACTGTTTGCGGTATTGAGAACATGAATAAATCACCTTTATTAACTAAAAAATCGCCGCCGGATATCGATGCTTTGTTACAGAACAGCTACTTATTGGTGGCGGAGCTTTGTCAGAATGCGCCGGTGGAACAGGCGGATGTGGTGTGGCAGCACTGCACCAGCGAGATAGAACAGACACGGCAAGCGCTGCGTGACGCTGATGTCAGTGAATCCGCGATTAATCATATCAGCTACGCCCACTGCGCCTTGCTGGATGAAACCGTGCTGGAACGGGCGCCGGAACAGGGACATGCCGCCTGGCGGGCGACATCATTGCAGGAGCATTTCTTTAATACCGCCGAGGCCGGTGACCAGTTGTATGAACGGATGCGTACTGTACTGCATGAATCGGCCCCTGATCGGACAGTATTGACCTGTTTTCACCGCGTATTGCTGTTGGGATTTCAGGGAAAGTGTCAGGAGGATACCGCACTGATACGTGAACAACTGGTAGACCGCTTACGTCAACAGGTTGTCCCTTTCGGCACGGCTCAACAATCACCAGCGTTAACCGATGTGTCATCGTCCCGTTGCTGGCTGCGTTCCATAGCCAGCCAATTGGTCGTGATGGTCTCCGTGGTGATCATCGTATTGTTCGGTGTCCGGTGGGGATTGGGCCACTATCTGACCACGTTATTTCCGGGGTTGGCGAGATGAGCGTCATGTTGCAGCGGGTGTTATGGGGATGGGGAGCCGGGCTGGCGTTGCTGCTCTGTCTGGTCTGGTTGCCCTTATCGCCGGTGGAGCGGTGGGTGGGGGCAGTCATCATCCTGCTCTGCACGCTGGCGGGGCTGTTTTATAGCGAGCGTTCTCGACAGCGGGAGCGCCTTAACAGCCTGTCGGCAATGCTGCCGCCTGAAAATGATCGCCTCCCGGTAGTGTTGGTATATAGCGACATCCAGGACAGCCTGTTTGGTGATGAACTGCTGCGTCAAACGCCACAAGGTTACTGGTTGTGCTTACCGTCAGGGACTTCTCTGTCTGACGGGGTAGCGAGCTTGCTGGCTGCCCGGCCCTCTTGGGGCGGTCAGTTAAGTGTGATGGCGGTAATAAACCCGCAGCAATACCGTGACGCCGCTGTGTTGGCGGGTTGGGTGCGAGAACTACGCTGGCAGCTATCTCAAGTGCGTCGACAACGCGCTATCCCGTTGCCTTTACTGTTAGCGGGCTACCTGGCCGGCTCATCCCGACAACCTGATGATTCACCGTGGTTTGAGTGGCGGTCAGGACGGGCCGCCGTAACGGCCTGGCGCGAAGGCGCCTCTTTTCAACCACTCGCGGATTGGTTGGAACAGGGCGCGTTAGCGCAACAGATGGCGCGTTAGCGCAACAGATGGCGCGTTTTCAGCGTGGGGTTGAGTTGACTGGCTGGGCTGATTGGATGAAAGCGCATGTACTGCCCGTCTGCCTGACCCCGGAAGATGGCTTATCGCCTTGTCCGCCGCTGGCGATGGTCTTGAAGTTTGTACCGGCGTTGCCGCATTGGTTAACCGGCCATGTCTGGCAACAGTGGTTACAAACCAAAACGGCGCTGAACCGGGCGGGCGATCCGGTAGTTACATCGGGCGCCGATGATGCCGCCGCGACATTGCCATTCCCGGATAGCGTATTGCGCCTGTTGCCTACGGCTACGGCACAAGCACCCGTTCGACGGGCGATAGGTATCGCACTGGGGCTGTTTCTGCTGGCGGGCGTCACTGCGCTAGGTTGCTCGGCTTGGCATAACTGGCAGTTATTACGTCAGGTGGAGAGTGACCTGCTGCATTACCACTCCATTGCCATGACGGATGATAGCCGCAAGGCACAGGCGGCGGCAGTACTGAGTCGTGACGCTGATCGGCTTGAGAAGTATCACCGGGATGGCGTGCCGTGGCGTCTGGGATTGGGGCTATATCAAGGGGCGCGATTACGCCCGCCATTACAGGCGGCCATTGCCGATTATCAGGCTAAACCGAGGGAGAAAACGCCGGTAACGCCGGTGGAACCACAGACCATCAGCCTTAACAGCTTGGCGTTGTTTGATGTGGGACAGGCGAAACTGAAAGCGGATTCAACCAAAGTGTTAATCAACGCGCTAATAAACATCCGAGCCAAACCGGGCTGGATGATCCTCATCACCGGCTATACGGATGCCACCGGTGATGCCGCGAAAAATCAGGCGCTGTCACTGGCACGCGCCGAAGCAGTTCGCGATTGGCTATTACAAACCAGCGACCTATCGCCGGCTTGCTTCACTGTACAAGGCAAGGGAGCAACGAGTCCGATCGCGACTAACGCAACCGCTGCGGGGCGAGCAGCCAACCGCAGGGTTGAAATCCGTCTGATACCGCATGCGGCCGCCTGTGCGCGACCGCAGAAAGTACCGGACACATCAACAACGTCGCCGCTACAGGCGACATCACTTAAGTAACAATTAGGAGTAACCATTATGGCGATTCCCGCTTATTTATGGCTGAAAGATGACGGCGGCGCTGACATCAAAGGCTCTGTCGATGTACAGGGCCGGGAGGGCAGCATTGAGATTGTGGCGTTAGAGCATATGTTGCACATTCCGACGGACAACAACACCGGCAAACTGACGGGTACCCGTGTGCATGCTCCATTGGTTTTCACCAAAGAGGTGGATGCATCAAGTCCCTATCTATATAAAGCGGTCACCACCGGCCAGACCCTGAAATCCGCTGAAATCAAGTGGTACAGCATTGATGACGCAGGTCAGGAGAAAGAGTACTTCATCACCCAACTGGACAACGTGAAAGTGGTGAAAGTGGCGCCGCTGATGCACGACATCAAAGACCCCGCCAAAGAGAAGCACAACCATCTGGAACGCATAGAGCTTCGTTACGAAAAAATCACCTGGACCTACAAAGACGGCAACATCATTCACGCTGATGCGTGGAATGAGCGCACGACGGCGTAGCAAGTGCGGCAGACGGTTTAATCCGTCTGCTGTTTTTTCATTTTTTGTCTAATCGCGGGGGGCGGGAGGCCCCGCGATAAAAAACTGAAAACCAGATAAATCATGACCTTATGGGCCTCGGTATACGGCTATGGGCGGTAGCGTACCCAAACGACTGAGGAATAATCGGAAGAAAATATGACAAATCCAACACCGATGATCATCTTTGATCACAGCCGCTACAGACTAAAAGTGTGGGGCAATAAAGCCCCGCTGGACGTGCTGGCCTTTGCCGGGCAGGAAGCCTTAAGCCAGCCGTTTCACTATGCCATTGAATTCACCAGTGCGGAGAAAGGGATTGAACCGGCACAGATGCTGATGCAGCAGGCTGCATTTACCCTGACTTCGCCTGAGATCAATCCGGGGATACGGGGCTGGCCGATCGAACCCCCGGCGCCATTGCGCTCGGTTTACGGAGTGATTAGCGGTTTTAAACTGCTCTCCACCTCGCGGGATGAAAGTCGTTACGAAGTGACATTGGAACCCCGGTTGGCGTTGCTGGCGAGAAGCCATCAATACGCCATCTACCAAAAATTGTCGGTGCCGGAGATTGTGGAAAAAATCCTGCGGGATCGTCATGGATTTCGCGGGCAGGATTTCCTGTTCAGCCTGGCGTACAGCTACCCGAGGCGGGAACAGGTGATGCAGTATGGCGAAGATGACCTGCGCTTTATCCAACGCCTACTGGCGGAAGTGGGTATCTGGTACAAAGTGACCGCCGATGACCGATTAAAGATCGATGTGGTGGAGTTTTACGACGACCAGCGTGATTACCAGTTCAACGTCTACCTGCCTGCCCGCAATCCGTCAGGCATGCATGGCGAGGAGGACGCGGTGGTCTGGGGGATGGAGACCGCGTATCAGGTGGTGGAGGGAAAAGTCGCGACCCGCAATTACGACTACCACGATGCGCGGCCGTATCCCGGCTTGAACACCGAGGCGGATGTGACACGGGGCGACCGCACCACTTATGGCGAAGCGTACCATTACCGCGATCACTACCGGATACCCGGCGACCGTTACGCCTATCAACCGGAGACGGAAAGCGGAGTATTTTATGCCCGCCTGCATCATGAGCGTTACCTGAATCAACGCATTCGCCTGCGGGGAATGACCACCTCCGCCACGCTGGTGCCGGGGCAGGAACTGAAAGTGAAGGGAGACGCCCCGGAAGCGTTTCGTAAAGGGGCGATAATCATCCAGATCACCAACAGCGCCCGCCGGGACAGCAGTTTTGAAATGGCGTTCACCGCCATTCCCTATTCCGAAACCGTCTGCTTTCGCCCGGAACGGGTGCCGAAACCGGTGATGGCGGGCACGATACCCGCGCGGGTGAGCAGCACGAAAGTGAATGATACCTACGGCGACATCGACAAAAACGGCTTGTATCGGGTGGCGTTTAACTTTGATCGGGAGAAATGGCCGCAAGGGGAAGAAAGCCTGTGGGTGCGTCTGGCGCGTCCGTACGCGGGGGAGACCTATGGCTTTCACTGGCCGTTGCTGGAAGGCACCGAAGTGGCGATCGCCTTTGAAGGGGGCGACCCGGACCGGCCCTATATCGCCTATGCCCTGCATGACTCGGAGCACCCGGATCACGTCAATCTCTACAACTACAAACGCAACGTCCTGCGCACCCCGGCGAATAACAAACTGCGGATGGATGACGAGCGCGGTCGGGAACATATCAAACTGAGTACCGAATACGGCGGTAAAAGCCAGTTGAATCTCGGCCATCTCGTTGATAGCCAGCGCCCGCACCCGGATAAACGGGGAGAAGGCTTTGAGCTGCGAACCGACGACTGGGGCGCGATTCGGGCCGGTAAGGGGTTGTTTATCAGTACCGATGAACAGTTGAAAGCACAGGGCAAAACGCTGGAGATGCAGGAAGCGTTATCGGCACTGGCACAAGCCAACCAACAGATGCAAACACTCAGTGAAGCAGCGACACAGGCCGCGTCTCTTGCCGCCGACGTACAAACCCAACTGAGTTATGTCCAAGAGCGGGTTACGCAATTGCAGACAGCAGTACTGTTAGCCAGCTCACCGGCGGGTATTTCTTTGGTCAGTGGTGAACATATGCAAATGGCCGCTAAAGAAAACCTGATGGTCAATGTCGGCAAACACGCGGATATCGGGGTGATGAAACGTTTGTTTATCGGCGTAGGAGAAGCGTTTGGTTTATTTGTCCAAAAATTAGGCATCAAGCTGATTGCCAATCAGGGCAAAGTACTGGTACAGGCCCAGCATGATGAGATGGAATTGATGGCACAACAGGAAATCACGCTCTCCAGTAGTGATAACAACATCACGATTACCACACCCAAAA
The DNA here is from genome assembly GCF_018448965.1 of Photorhabdus hainanensis. Taxonomy (NCBI): domain Bacteria; kingdom Pseudomonadati; phylum Pseudomonadota; class Gammaproteobacteria; order Enterobacterales; family Morganellaceae; genus Photorhabdus; species Photorhabdus hainanensis. The sequence continues at coordinate 52,408 of NZ_RCWD01000034.1, forward strand.
CACTGACGCTGAACGCGGGGGGAACCTATCTCAAGATGGATGGCAGTGGTATCGAGTTTGGGACATTGGGAGGCTATCAAGTGAAATGCCAGAGTTACAACGTAAAGCAAGGTGGGGCTTCAATCGACACAAAAGTATCTGCCTTTCCCAAAACAGAATTAAAAGAAACGACTCCCGATCACACGGGTTCAATTTCAGGATAAGGAGCCTGCACCAATGAAAATTTGTTTTCCTGTCAGCCGAGAAAATGATGGCCAGCCTTATCAGGCCACCGATGATAAAAGCCTGCAAGCCATGCTGGCGAAACTGCGTTCTGAACCCAATGGCGCCTGGCTGGTTGGGGCGAATGGCCTGTGGCACGGTGGTGTACACCTCAGTGACCGGGCCAGTGCGCCGTATGCCAAACTAACGCCGGATCTGTTGCAACAGAACAAAGTGATGCCGCTGCGCTGCATGGCTGAGGGGGAAGTGGTGGCTTACCGGCTGAATAAAGCGTATTTAGAAGCCCCCTATTTTCGTGATGAACAACTGAAATACTCCAGCACTTTTGCGTTGGTGAAATCAGAGTACAAGGCACAGGATGAAACACTGCTGACATTCTACAGCCTGTATATGCATCTGGCGCCGGTGAGCGACTACCCGGCATATCCACGTTATAGAACGATTGTACAGCGCACACTGAATACCCACCGGTTTACCGCAAATAATGAGGGGCAGTACGGTATACCATCCGATGTGACGGAACGGGGTGAACGTCGTGATTATGATATTCCGCCGAAACATGGCGCACTGAAACACGGTGATGAATTTTTGGTCTATCAGACTGCGGATTTCTTTATGACCACCATCATCTCGACCCGTTATGACAAAGTACGCTTTGGTCTGGCGCAGAAGCTGGAGGGGGGCGTGGTAAAAGATGAGAAGAAATTTTGGGTGGAATTACATCCTCAGTTTGTTGAGCAGACAGGTGAAGCCTGTCCCCAGATGCCGGTTTGGATGCAAACGGCAGTTAAAAAAGGGGCGTTCGATAGTGTACAAACTTTGACGGGTGATGAGGTTATCCGCATAAACGCCGGAGACCCGATAGGGCATCTGGGGTTATTTGAATCGCCTGCGGCCCGGTTGCCTGACCGAATGTCTTACTATTTTACGCATATTGAAGTGTTGAGTGCTGACGATAACTTGCCGGATTTTGTCAATAACACAAAACACCTGGCGGATGGCCGGAAATACGTTATCTGCGGTCTTGATCAGATGTTGCACAGTTATGACGCGACACACAAAACTTTTACCCCCTTGAAAGTCAGAACACAGCAGGAAATCGTTCTGGCGAAAGCGCTGACCAGCCCGGTTAAGGATAAAAACGGGGTAAACTGGTACAAAGTGACGCAGACCGGCTGGGTAAAACAGAATGGGGAACTTGTGACGGAGGTAGATCAACATGACCTGAATAAACTGGGATTTCGTTTGTTGGAAGAGGAGGCGACCACGGATTTCAGCAAGTTAACGGCAGAAGAGTGTGTGAAAGTCTTATTGCGTCATTTACTGGTGGTGGCAAAACAGGACAGGCGGATAGATCATGCTTTGGTTCCGGTCCGTTATGAACGTATTTTGCGGAAGCTGGATAAAGACGGCGATGGACAGTTGAATGCGCAGGAGGTGCGCCTTGGGTTGTATAACCCGGAAATGATTAACGTGGTGACGAGGTTTATCGTGAAGCACAGCAGTGAATGGTATGAAAACAGTCAGGGAGGACCGTGGGAGAACTTTTTTACGAATGTGGTAAAGAATCGCACGGCGAATAAGTTCTGGCGACAGTATCTGGATGATCAGGTATGGATGAAAGCAGTTGAGCCATTCAATAGCGGGAAGCCAGTGTGGCATATGCATCCTGTGGTGTTTTTGGATGCCCTGAAATGTGAATCAGCTACAGGTATATCAGAAGATGGTCTGCGTTTTATTTTTAATATTGAATCTCTAAAAGGGGTAAGTAACCATCTTCATTGGCCTAGGGGGGCCAGTGGAGTAACGTTAGGCCCAGGATATGATATGAAAGAGCGTTCTCAGTCTTCCATAAAAGAAACTATGCGTAATATTGGATTAGATTCTGATATAGCAGAGAAAATTAGTAAGGGAGCAGGACTTACTAATAATGACGCAAGTAATTTTGCAAGAGATAACCGTAATCTTGTCTCATTAACTGCTGAACAGGAGACCAAGCTACTCAAGTATATAGTACCTGCTTATGAAGATTTAGTGAGAAGAAAAATAAAAGTTCCATTAAGGCAAAATCAATTTGATGCATTAGTGAGCTTTGCCTATAACCCAGGGGGGAGATTTAATGACGTGACTAGATTTATCAACAATGGTGAGGTAAATAATGCAATGGAGGAAATGAAAAAAGCTGTGACATCGGGGGGAGTGGTTGTTAATGGATTAGTTAACAGAAGGAAATATGAAGTTAATCTTTATACAAAAGGAGATTACCGATAATGAGTATGTATAGAGAATTGATTAAAAGAGTAATTTTGGGTGGTTTACTTTTCAATGCGAGTTTTAGTTCGTTTTCTGAGTCATTGATGCCAGTTTCCTTATATGGAAACTGGCAAATTAGACAGGTTGAAATAAATAATAATTCAACTAGGCGGCTTAATTATCAATTCAATGATCCTAGATTAGTTGGTAGGGTGTTAGATATTAGTGCTAATAGACTATCTTCTAATTTTCCTGAGGATGGGACATGCTTATCTTTATCAGTCTCATCAGGAGCGGAAACAATAAATAGTTTAATATCGAAAATATCAGCGGGGGATAAAAATACAACAGCTAAAGATTACGAATTGAGTATTGATGGTAATAGAATATATCCCGTGGAGAAGTTCTCTTGTAAATCAGGTTATTTTGGCCCTGGTGTTGGTAATGATGATAATAGAACATGGTTTTTTATTATAGATAGAGATACTTTATTAACTAATTGGTTTGATTTGACTATTATCAAAATGAACCGACTGCCTCAAAAACCCACTCCAGTTGCGTCATTTAACTGTAAGAATGCTCAAAGTAAAACAGAAAGAGCTATCTGTCAAAATTTTGATTTGGCAGCATGGGATAATAGTGTTAATAAGACTTGGATATTAACGAAAGAGTTACAGCAATCTATAGGAGATCGAGATAATTTAAGAAATTTACACGCGGAGCAAGTGGAATGGTTAAAAAACAGAAACAAATGTGGTAGTGATGAAAGATGTTTAACTAAAATAATGAAAATTCGCATAGAGCAATTAATGTCAATGAATACTTCCGAGTGATTCTGGATGATCTAAAATTTAAGATTAGATTGTCATATGGAACATTAATTATCCTTATGAAGATCAAGATAGTTTTTTGTGAATGTCAGAAAGGGATATTTTGAATCATTAATATATAAATGATAGTTGTAATAATTAAGTGAAATATCTTGCAGGATGATTAGATAGAGTTAATGATTGTTTAAAGGTGATTATATGAAAAAGATTTTGTTTCTATTATTGTTTTTTTGTTCCCAAGCATTTGCTTTTTCTGGCTATTGGATTTCACAGTATAATAATGACACTTATAAGCTTTATTTAAAGGAGAATAAAAATGTAATAGTAGGCAGGTATTGTTTTATAACAAATAATGGCAATAGGATAGATTGTGAGGATAATGATGTGTTAAATATAAAAGGTCATATAAATGGTAATGTTGCTGATGTTTATTTTATGAGTACTTTTGGTGGTAGTGGAACCGCGAGAATAACAAAAGAAAAGAATAAACTTATATGGGTTATTGAAGATTCAAAACCATTTGATGATGCTAATATGAATGTGAAAAGAAAAATAATATTTATACGGAGTAAATAAATTTTCAATGACTATTTTATTAACTTTATATTGAATTGATTAAGGCCCTAAGAGCGAAGGACTGACAGTTTTTTTCTCGAATATACAACGGGCATCGTCAGAATGGATATGATGTAAAAATGAGTAGGAATTATGATGCGGTTATATCTCACAGGTAGTTTAGTACTTTTGCTTTCTTTACTTTCTTTTCACAACTCTTATGCTAAGAGTGAAAATAATTCAGATGTTTATTTTTCATGTAATACAAAGAAAGGTAATGTAAAGCTGGAAATAAAAGATGGCGCGTTATCATACTCTTTGTCAAAAGAGGGAATAAACAGTTTTATATTTAATTCTCTTGGAGATAACTATTCTGGTTTTTTATATAATCATTATGCGAGATATCAAACGGAGTATATTCATGTTTCTTTTGTCAATGAAAATTATAGATATACAGTATTTGATAATTATGAAAATAATGAAAAATCTAGCGGGGTAAGTGTTGTAAATAATGATAATAAAAAAGAGTTTCTGCTGATGTGTAAGACGGTGAAAAAAAATAATCTTAGAAATCTCATTACGTTTTTAGCGTGTGATAAGGATAATGCTTTGGGGTGTTGAGAAACTATAAGAGGCTGTAATATAACAGTAAATACTATAAAGTACTTGGAAAGGATTTATTAATTTATTCTAATGATCGGATTTCTGATCTTTCAAAAAATTAAGGTGGTTGGTATGTTTAGAAAAATAATTTTCATTATCTTTTGTTTTTTCCCTTTTTTTTCTAATGCCAGTGTGAATTCTTATATTAACTGTTTTACTTCCAATGATCAGAAAGGGATTAATTTAAAGTTTGTTACTATAAATGATGGAGGGAGAGATAAATGGTTAGGTGGATATGTAAAATATGAGAAATCTAATTACCCTATAACTGTTGTTCCGATTAAAGAAAGTGCAGAGGAATTTACTGAAGGAAGACCGTATGAATATACTACAACTTGGATAGAAATTATCAATGGTAAACCTGAAGGTAAATACATAACTGTAAGACAAGGCGCTATTTTCTCTTCTTTTGTATATATAAACACAAAGTCGAAAAAACGGTACGATTTCACACAGGTATTTGATGCTATGAATGATGGTTCTTGTCAATGGAAAAAGCGTTGACCATTCTGGTTAACGATAAAAACGGGTGAACCGGTACAAAGTGACGCAGACCGGCTCGGTAAAACAAAATGGGAAACTTACGGCGGAAGTAGATCAACATGACCTGAATAAACTGGGATTTCGTTTGTTGGAAGAGGAGGCGACCACGGATTTCAGCAAGTTAACGGCAGAAGAGTGTGTGAAAGTCTTATTGCGTCATTTACTGGCGGTGGCAAAACAGGACAGGCGGATAGACCATGCTTTGGTCCCGACCCGTTATGAACGTATTTTGCGGAAACTGGATAAAGACGGCGATGGACAGTTGAATGCGCAGGAGGTGCGCCTTGGGTTGTATAACCCGGAAATGATTAACGTGGTGACGAGGTTTATCGTGAAGCACAGCAGTGAATGGTATGAAAACAGTCAGGGGGGACCGTGGGAGAACTTTTTTACGAATGTGGTAAAAAACCGCACGGCGAATAAGTTCTGGCGGCAGTATCTGGATGATCAGGTGTGGATGAAAGCGGTTGAGCCATTCAATAGCGGGAAGCCTGTGTGGCATATGCATCCTGTGGTGTTTTTGGATTATATCAGTGTGAGTAAAGAAATTATTACGCTTGAAATGTTAATTGAAGCTAATTTGGGGAAGAATACTGAGCAGTGTCAATCTATTCATCAGTATATTAATAAATATGCTCAAGCGTATGATCTGTTAGATCGCAAAGAAATTGCTCATTTTCTATCACAAATAGGACATGAAAGCGGATTCGTTATAATAGAAGAAGATTTGGGAAAATATTCAGCTAAAAGAATGAGAGAGATTTTTGGGTGTAAAGGAGGGCAAAAAAATTATAATAGATCGACAGATACTTGTATTCTAGGACAATTGAGAGAGAAATTATGGACTCAAGAGGAACATTACGTCGGGAATGCTAGAAACTTAGGTAACTATGTCTATTCTCATCGGATGGGTAATGGTGATGAAGCAAGTGGTGATGGCTATAAGTATCGAGGAAGAGGAATGATTCAGATTACAGGGAGAAGCGCATACCGGAATTTTACATTCATACATAATAAGATGAATCCAGAAGATATTAAGGATTTTGAGAATAATCCAGACTTAGTTATTAATAATATTGAGTATGGTATTGAATCGGCGTTTGCATTTTGGACAAACAAAACAGATAGACATGGTGTATATTTGAAAGATCTTGCTAAGCGATCTTCGGTCAGAGAAGTTACTCAAGTCGTAAATGGAGGGCAAAATGGATATGCAGATAGACTAAAAAGATATAATAAAGTGGCACTTCTTCTTGGGCTTGAAATTGAAAGAGAGTGATTGAAATTATGAAACGCATTATATTATTTTTTCTTTTTTTTGTGTCTTTTATATGTCAGGCACAAGATAATATTGTACAAGGGCCTTTTTCGCTAGATAAGAATATAACTATTTCTTTTGTTAAGGAAAGAAATAAATCCATTTCACTTGTGGAGAAATATGGTAGAAATAGAAAGGTAATTGATAATTATAATGTTTATGATGGTGTCCCTGAAATTAAAACTGTTTTCTTCATCTTTGTTGATAAAGTTAAGAATGCTGCTGTTCTTGTATCATGGAATGAGGAAAATATCAGTGCAATTCGTTATAAAGTTTTTTTCTACAGATATTATAGAGATGAATTGGTAATAAACAGGAGACTGACGAATGATGAAAATTTATCAGGATATGATGGTTATGGTTCATCTGGTTTAATATTTGATTATAAAGATGCAGATTCTATAAGAAAGTATATAAAGGAAAAATATGAATGAAAATTATATTATTTTACATTCATTAACTAGGTGAAATATTATGGCAAAAGCATTAATATATATTTTTTTGTTATCTTTTTATATGGTTTCATTACAAGCAAATGCTACCAGTGAGATTGAGCAGAAAGCAAAAGAAAATTCTCCATATGCTTTTTTAAATGCGACAAAATGGGAATATTCACATGTGTCTTCTCCTATAAGATATTCAACAATGGAATTGGATCATAATTTCTATAATAAAATTTTTGCTGGAAAAAACATTCAATTTGAAAATGATATGGTAAGTATCTCTGGAAAATGTTCATATCAATACGCGATTCAAAAAAAATCTCCGTTAGAATATTGGCATAGTGAAAAAATAGTTAGTATTTATAAAAAACTTTTTTCTGATAATGATGTGAAAATACCTGGTTTTTTATATGTCATATCTCCTGTTTTTTCTACGGAAAAATGTGAATATCCATTTTCTGATTTTATTGTTTTGGATAGGGCTATTATATTTGTTTATAAACAAAGAGCTATCTTTTATTTTGAAGAGAAGGATAAAAGGTTACATCACATTGCTGAGAATACAAAATGTAAGTCATCAAAAAAAGATTTAGGATTTGTTTTCGAGCATGGTGCTATTGACGAGTGTTTTTACGAAAAAGAAACATTAGTTGATGTTTACAATAAATATATAAATAAAAGTGATGTGGGTAAATATTTAACTAAGAGTTTGGAGGTGATGAAAAATACTCATGTTTTTCACCAAGAAGATGATGTCGATGTTCAATACTTCTGGGAGAATAAAAAGAAATTAAAAATTATATTAAATTTTATGGGCGGAATGACAGAGGTTTCATTTAAAGAAGATAGTGATGGAACAAAGGTTGTAACAAAATATTATCCAGATTGAAATTATTAGCTCAACGAGGATTAACTTTATCAGTTAACTGATAGTACAAGCTTGCAAGCAATACTGGCGTATGCTCTTAGTCCATCATTGCTCAGATATGTATTACTAGGTACATATCCGAGTCAGGTAAAATATAGCATTGAAAAGGGATACTTATTTTCAACAATTTTTTATGAGTTAATCACTTTAAGTCAGGAGGTATTTATTCGTAAGGGTGATAAAACTTCATCCAGAGGAACTGTCTTAGAGAGATCTGAATTAGGTGATGGTTACTTATATAGGGGACGTGGAATTATATAATTATCGGGAAAACATATGTATGCTGAAATAAGCAGGATTTATTTAGCATATAATGTTAATAGTAGTGTTAACATTATCGATAATCCGGATTTAATTATAATGGATATAACTATAGGATTAGAAACAGCATTCGCCTTTTGGATAAGTAAGAATATAAATATTGCTGCTGACAATGATGATATCAAAAGAGTAACAAAACTGGTAAATGGAGGTGAAAATGGTTTAGCTGATAGAACTGCAAGATTAAGTAATTTGAAAAATTTGATGAGGATATAATATGAAGAAATATTTACTATTAGGTGTGTTTTTTTTGGATGCCCCTTTATCGGCTACAACTTTATGTAAAAATAATGAGGTCGTTGTTTTTCATTGTGCTATGAAAGAGAGTAAATTTTCTGTATGTAAAAGAAACGATTATATTTATTATAAACATGAGAAAAATAACAAAGTAGACTTTACTTATCCAGAAACAAATAGAAAGGGAGATTTTTATTTTAGCTATACAGGGTATAGTGGTGGTGGAGAAAGTCATATTAGATTTGAGAACAGTAATTATCATTATATAATATATGATAGAATAATCAGGTCAGAAGATTATATGGGGAGATATCCTAATTTTGAGTCAGGGATCAGTATAATGAAAGATGGAAGTTTAATTAGCCATCAAAAATGTGAAATCAGTTCAGGGATAAATGAAAATGCTAGTCAATCCTTATTGAAGGAAAAGTTTGTTGATTTGGAAAATTAAAAATAAATAATTATTTTCTATATTTGGTGGTGTGTTGTACACGCTGTGATGTTTGTTTTAGCTTAGATTAAATCTATTTAAAATTGTAGGCTAGGTGCTCTAAATGGAAAAATTAATAGTGTTTATTCTATCTTTTTTATTCTCAATTTATTCTTTGGCATGTGAAAAAATTAATGTAGATATACTGAATCGGAATTTCCCTGATCGACATTATCAACAAACTATTAATTCTGATAGGATGGTTAATAATAGTGCATTACTATTCTTTTATAGTAATAAAAATGAAGATTACCCGGATGTTAAAGCGCTTTTCTTACCCGATCGTTGTAATATTAACAATGGTGTTCTTTTCGACTCTTATGGATATAATGCCGGAATTGCAGAGGTTATTTCTGTTTTCTGGGGTAAAGGAAAGTATGCAGACAGATTCTTTACTATAATTAAATGGGATGTTAATGCTGGAGGAGCACCGTCCTACGGACAGTATTATATGGTGAATGCCTACTTTTCTCCCAGTCAGGATAATTTAATTAAAAAAGACGAAAAGCTAACTTCATATTTTGGACAAGGTATAGAAGGAATTAGCAATGGTGAGATCAGTCATTTTAAATACAAAACAGCAAGTGATGTATGGAGAGCATTGGAGTGAGTAGATTGATTCTTTTTATCAAATACCAGGTAGAACAGATCATGCCAAATGAATTAAAGAGTTTCTGAAAATTATCTAGCTAAGTTGAATAATGGAGAATTATTGTGAATAAATTATTTTTTATTTTAAGTGTGTTTTTCGTGCTTGATGTTGGTGCCAGTGAATTAAGGTGTGGTTGGTTAGTTAATCCATCACCATCTAATATCTGGTTAATGGACAGTGAGGGTAAATGGATCATATCAATTCAGGGAGGTTATAGTTCAGAAGGATTGGATAAACTTAAAGATTTTCCTGTCAGCCAATATATCAAGACAGGTATAAATTATGGTTATGGTTGTTCTTGTTTGACTGTAGAAACCAACAAGATAAAAATGGTGATAACCAATATATTGAAATCAAAACACCTTACTTTATTGGCGTGTAAAACAGATAGGAAATTACAAGAAATGCCGAATTTGAATTAATAAAAATAATATTGCCAAGAGTGAGAATGGTTTAGTTGGTAGGGAAAGATGATATTTATAAAAAGTAAATAAAATTTTTAATGATTAAAGAAGTTAGTAACCCTACTTCATTGGTTTGGTGGGGTTAATGGAATAACGTTAGGTTAAAACAGAATGAATTTGACGCATTAAATATACGATTCTAATCACTAATGATGAGGAGAATAGATATGAAGAATAAACTTAATATGACTTTTATTTTTTTATTTACTTTGTTATTTTTTCAATCATTTTCTTATGGAGAAGATAAAGAGGTTTCTGCAAGCGCTATTAAAAGAGAGCTAAATAATTCTGAATGGGGATATTCTTATGTTTCAGGGCCTATTGTTGCTACATCTGACGGAGTGAGTAAAGGTGTTATTGAAAATATGTTTAAGATGAGAAAACTGAGTTTTAATAATAATATCCTTAATGTTACTGGATTGTGTTCTTATGAGTATCTCGCTGAGAAAGAAACTCCTATCAGCTATTGGTATAGCAACAAAACTGTCGAATTGTATAGGAAATTTTTCTCTAAATATAATATCAAGCTAAGTGACTATATTTATAATATTTCTCCGGTTGATCCTAATGAAATATGTGAATATCCATTCTCTGATTTTATTTACGTAGATAGTAAGATGGTTTTTATTTATGATGGATACGCTGTATTTTATTCCAGAATAGGCAATTCTAAATCATTATCCAATACTAAATTAGGAAATGATTTTTGTAAACATATTGAACAGCCTATAGAATTAGTTTACAAGAATGGAGATATAACGGAATGTGACTACAATGGTGTTAATATTGTAGAGGCATATGCGGCATTTAGAAATAATTCTATTCAAAGAAGTGACGGCTTTTATCTTCCTGCAAAACTTAATATGATGAAAGATATAACAGTTAAATGTGATAAAGATTGTATGGAGATTAAATATATATGGGTAAATAAAAGCAAACTGAAAATTATTATCGAGTTCTCTGGAGGTACAACGGAAATTTATTTTAACGAAAACAAAAATGGTACCAAAGTAATAACAAAGTCTTATCCGGACTAAAATTATCACTGATATCTTATTTGTTGCAATGGAGCAAATCAGTCTTTGTATTGTTTTTATTATCAATATATGTCAGGTTTTATTTTTGTTTATGGATATGTATTAATAAGAAAATATCGAGCCAAGTAAATATAGCATTGAAAAGAGATATTTCTTTTCAACGATCTTTTATCGATTAATCACTTTAAATTTGGAGGGCATTTATGCCGGCATTTATTCGCAAGGGTGATAAAACTTCATCCGGAGGAACTGTTTTAGAGGGATCTAACTTAATTGAGTTTGATAATATTCCTGTTGCCCGAAAAGGCGATAAGGTTTCTTGTCCTAAACATGGTGAAACGACAATCGCTGAGGGCTGTCCTGATTATCTTGATGATGACCGGGAAGTTGCTTTGAATGGGCACTGTTGCGCCTGTGGTTGTACGTTAATCAGTTCATTTTCAGTGGGGACGGTAGATTAATATGTCCATCAATCTTGATGCTATTCCGGATAAAGCCCCACGTCCGGTACGTCCAGTCACCTTGCGCTGGTTAATATTTTTGATCGTTTGCCTGGTGACAGGCGCAATCACGACATTATGGTTTTGGCAAGATACACGTTCAGGCAGTGTGTTCTGGTACTGCTTTTTCGTTTTCCCGTTTTCATTCTGGTTGCTTTGTTTTGGCATACGACGACTCGGCTATAAATGTCAACAAGTGTGGGCCGATGGTTGGGACAGGGAATGTCAGGCCATTCGTGAGCAGGAAATTCGTAGAGGACAGCGCGGCGCCCGATTGATTTTTACTCACGCGTCTGCTCCTGCGGGCAACGATGCCACGAAACTTCCGGGTACGTTGCAAGAGAAAAAGGTGTTGATGTCACCGGTAACATCAAAAGATCAAGACGCAGTGATCCAATATGCCCGGCTTTCTGATGAATTACTTGCTGCCAAACGTTTCATGGCGGCGCGAGATCTGCTTTTGGCCGATGTGCTCCCGTTCTTAGAAGCGCTGCCTTCCCGCTGGCGCCGCTACTGTTCTATCCAGCTCAATGTGAGTGAATCCGATGTCATGATGCCGGAGATATTTCTCCCAAATACATTGACTTGTCCGGGACAAGGGCTGGCAGTTTTGGATAACTGGCTAGATATGAAACCAGCTTCACCTTCGGTTTTGATCGTTATCGCCGCAGAAGTACAGGATATCCCTCTAAATATTGCTGGAGAAGCTGTTGTGGCACTGATTTTTGCTAATCACCCCATCCCGGAGGAAATCTCAACTGAGTTGACGATAATCCACAGGCCACACTGTGAGCCGGTTGTGCGGACTTCTGTAGCGATAGAACGGGCATTGCTCTGGGCAAAACAGGGGACAGATAACATTGGTAATAGTTGGTTAACCGGTTGGGGAACATCGACTGACAGTGTGTGGAGTGCGGCAATAGAACAACAAGGGCTTTTACTTAAGGATGGGGAGACCTGTTGGTTGCTGGAGAAATCCTTTGGCTATACAGGATGCGCGGCGCCTTGGTTAGCTTTGATTTGTGCCAGTGAGCAAGCCAGACAAGAACAGACCGCACAATTGTATGCGCATAAAACCAGCGCTGATCAACTTTGGGTGGGTGTCACTACGCCCTTACTTTCAGATAAACAGGATCTTTCATGAAACTTCATTCTCTACTCGTCTCTATTCTTACGATCATTCTTGGCATCTTGCTTTGGTTCGGAGGAGCATTATTGATGCTTCCGGAGCAGGTTGCTCAGTGGTTTGGCTGGGACCCTCTGTTTTGTCACACGATGTTGATGGCTTGTGGTTTTCTAACTGCATTGTGTGTCATGGTGGGTTGGCTGATAAATATGTGGCTGACCGCCAGTGGCAAGGGAAATGCCCGGTTGAAGTGGGGTAAGTTTGATGCCGAAGGCAATGGCAATAACGAAAAAATTTCTGTAGCGACAGAACTCCCTGAATCAGTCTCTGCCATAGAAGACTTGCCTGACCGCATGCGCCTCCGTTACGGGCGGTTCTGGTGGTATAAAGTGCGGATTTTACTGGTGGTGGGCGAAGTGGAGCAGGTGGAAGCCATCGCGCCGGGGCTGACCACGGCGTATTGGCAGGAAGGTTATCGCTCGTTGTTGCTCTGGGGCGGCAGTTTGCAGGCTGAACCGAATACCGCTCAATTGATGGCGCTGCGTCGCCTGCGCCGTTACCGGCCGCTCAATGGTATTGTCTGGGCGCTGACCGAAAACCAAAGCGCGCAGCCGGCGTGGATGGATAAAGCCCTGCGGATGTTGCAAAAACAGGCCCAACAGTTGCGCTGGCAGGCTCCGGTCTACCTGTGGCAGGTGTGTCACAGCAACTGGTCTCAGGAAGACCGTATCACTCAGGCCGTCGGCTGCTTTTTTCCTGAACGCTGTACCCCGGATATTGTGGCGACACAGTTGCAAGAGTTGGTTGACCCGTTGCGCAAGCGCGGGATGCAGCAACTGTTGGAGAAGACGGCCCACGATTTTCTCTGTCGTCTGTCTGCGAACTTAAAACAACGGGGGATTGCGCACTGGCAACAAGTCCTGACGCCGTGGTTAGCGGAGTATGGCGATGTGGTGTCGCTGCGGGGTCTGATGTTCAGTTTGCCGCTCCGGGCGCTGAAGACGAGCCTCCCGCAGATCTGGCTGCCCGACACCGCCTGGCAGGGGGTGTTGGAAGGCAGTCGTCGTTTCCACGGTCGGCGGGTGGGCATGCCCCGCGCACAGACCGTTTGTCGTGGCCTGATGGTGCTGGGCTTGTTATGGGGTGCCGGAATGGTGCTCTCCTTTTTCACCAACCGTGACCAGATAGCCGTGGTGCAGGCGGCGGTGACTGACCTGAAAACTCAGCCGGAGAATTCTGATGCCCAGTTGATGGCCTTGAAGGATCTGCGTAACGAGGTGGGCCGGCTGCAATACCGGGCTGAACATGGCGTGCCGTGGTATGAGCGTTTTAGCTTGAGTCAGAATCAGAAACTGTTGACGACGGTGCTGCCCTATTATGCGCAGGTCAATA
>NZ_RCWD01000035.1:0-59908 GCF_018448965.1 Photorhabdus hainanensis
TGAAATAAACTCATGAATAGAAATGCCTTTTTGGAATTGAATCTGATTTTTAGCCATTTTCATTTACCTCCACACAGACTTATTTTAAGTATACGCCTATGGGAGCTGAATTTAAGTGATAATCAGGTTGTTTTATAGCATTAATGTTTATTGTAAGATAGTGTGTAATAAAGCCGTTTCTAGTTTTAAATTGTTTCTTTATGGTATTAAACATAGTCATATTTATATCGGCTTTATAATCTTATTATTATAAAATAATATAATGCATTTAATTTGAATTTGTATTGATTCGTTTACGGTATTTACATTAACTATATTATTTATTTGTTGAAAAATAGTGTGTTATGAATTACTTTTAGCCTAAGCTTATATCTTCAAATAATTGAATATATAAGATGGATTGTAAATGTTGAATAATTTACATTTGTAATTGAGATATTGGTTAATTATTAAGATAAAGAATTTATTTTATAAGTAATTATCAAAGTAAACTTTTTTGGTAATTGAGGGGTTACTTGCTCGTTTTATTTTTATAAATTTCTCATTTGTTTTTGAAATAATTCCAATTGGATATTAATAGAAAATAGATAAAATACAGTAGTGATTTAATATTTATGTACAATTAAATACATTTAACGGTTCCATTTTAAATAATGGAATTCAAATTAGCCAATTAAAATTGCAGTCAATTAATCGAATTTATCTAAAAAAACGGGAACAAAAATGGAATGTCTTATTCCGGAGCATAAAATAAATTATTTATTCTGTTGTCAGAGAAATTAATGTCAATAAATTGTTAATTGGTTGTTTTTATTATGGTTTGTAGCATTACACATCTGAATATCCTGAATTGATATCAGAGGTGTCCGTTTTTATTTCTTGGGGGCAAGAAGTGAGAAAGAAATATTAGTGATGGTTGTCAGAGATGACAGTTTCCAAATTTCTAACAGATTCGTTGAGGTAGTAAATGAAAGATAGCATTGCTCAAGCAGGAAGTACTTCAAAAGCTGAACTCCTCTCTCAGACGTCAGAAAATATAACCAAAGTAAATGACACTTTACCACCGACTCAAAATGTAAAGAATATTCCCCAGATGTTTACATCCAATGAATCATTTTGGTGTGAACGTCTTGCTGCTTTGCAACCCCTCCAATTACCTTTTGAAACCGCCGGAGAACAAGCGGAACCCAGTTGGGTAATCAGTGACTGGCAGCCGCCGTTGCCAAAAAATGGTGAAGAAGAGCCACTACGAACGTTGTTGCAGGCATTCGTTATCTATCTTGCGCGTCTGACTCAACAGACGACATTCCAAATTGGTTGGTGCGTGGATGGAGTAGACGATAAGTCGGCAGATTTGGCGCCGGTGGCGCCAATGGTCGTTGAGATGGAGTTTGATAAGCCCTGGTATGTGGCAGCGAACGGGTTAGATAACGAGTTGGCCCGGTTGAGCCGGTACCACACATTTAGTCGAGATCTCCTCTCGCGCTCTCCTTCATTGTGGGCTATTCCGGCGTTGACAACTCATTGTCCGTGGCGGATAGCCGTTTCTGTCATAGCGGAAGATAGGCCGTGTGATCAGGTGCCACAGGGCGAATTACTGACGCTGCAAATCAATGCGCAGGGCGGTTTTCGTTGGATCTACGATGAAAATCGTCTGAGTACGGAAGTGGTTCTGCGCATGGGTGAACATTTACAGATGCTGGCCGCGTCACAAAGACAGGGAGAGGAAATCCCTATCTGGCAGCTTAATTTGTTATCTGAAGCTGAGCGTACCTTGCTACTGGAAACCTGGAACGCCACGGAGACCCCTTATCCTGATCCATTATGTATTCATCAATTATTTGAGCAACAGGCAGAACAAGCCCCGCACGCCACAGCGTTGGAATATCAACAACAGACTCTCAGTTATGCGGAATTGAATACCCGTGCTAACCGATTGGCTCATCAACTGATTGCATTGGGCGTCACACCGGACCGGCGGGTAGCGATTTGTGTGGAGCGCTCCCCGATGATGGTGGTGGCATTGCTGGCAGTGCTGAAAGCCGGTGGGGCTTATGTGCCGCTGGAT
The DNA here is from genome assembly GCF_018448965.1 of Photorhabdus hainanensis. Classification (NCBI taxonomy): domain Bacteria; kingdom Pseudomonadati; phylum Pseudomonadota; class Gammaproteobacteria; order Enterobacterales; family Morganellaceae; genus Photorhabdus; species Photorhabdus hainanensis. Next base: position 2,069 of record NZ_RCWD01000035.1, read on the forward strand.
TCGACTTATCCGCGGGAACGTCTGGCATATATCCTGAGTGACAGTGCGCCGTCAGTGGTGCTGGTTGATGAAGCTGGCCGGGCGGCGCTGGGCGAACAGGCGCTGGTAGGAATGACGATACTAGACCCGAATATCCAACTTAACCAGCCTGACAGCAACCCGCAGATCCCGGCGTTGACGCCACAGCATCTGGCCTATGTGATTTACACCTCCGGCTCTACTGGGCAGCCGAAAGGGGTGATGGTGGAACATCAGGCAATTTACCAACGTTATCTGGGTTTTAATGACACCTATGCCGTCACCGCGCAAGACCGGCTATTGCAGTTTGCCGCGTTTGCGTTTGATGTTTCAGTGGAAGATTTCTTTTCGTCATTATGCAACGGGGCCACACTGGTTATCCGGGATGATAGCTGGCTGGCTTCGATACCAGAATTTATTGCCTTAACCCGGCAATATCGTATTACGGTGATGTCACTGCCGACGCTATTCTGGTCTGAGCTGGCGGCCAGAGATAGTGGATTACCGCTACCAGATTGTCTCCGGCTCATCATCATTGGAGGGGAGGCGGTGAAAAAGAGCGCCATTCAGGCGTGGTTTAGACAGACGGGCCACCGGCCCCGGCTATTGAATGGTTATGGCCCGACGGAAAACACCGTGACGGTGACCTATAAGGACGTGCTATCCCCGGAAGATGCCCGTTCTATCGGCCGACCGGCTAAAAATGCCCGTATCTACCTGTTGGGCAAATATGGCGAACTGGTACCCGTAGGTTGCGTGGGTGAGATGTACATTGGCGGTGTGGGTGTGGCTCGGGGTTATCTCAACCGGCCAGCGTTGAGCGTGGAACGTTTTATGCTGGATACTTTTAGTCCGGTATCCGGCGAACGGATGTATCGTTCTGGGGATTTGGCCCGCTATCTGCCGGATGGTGACCTTGAATTTCTGGGCCGTAACGATGAGCAGGTTAAAATTCGCGGTTTTCGAATTGAACTGGGGGAAATTGAAACCCGGCTAACGGAACATCCGGCGGTACAAGAGGCGGTGGTGTTGGCACTGGATGGCGATCAGGGCAAACGGCTGGTGGCCTATGTGGAGGCGGAAGCAAATGAGAGATTAGCGGCTGATTTGCGTGAATACCTGAGCGCCATTTTACCTGACTATATGGTACCGGCGGCTTTTGTGCGTCTGGATACTTTCCCGCAAACTCCGAGTGGCAAGTTAGATCGCCGGGCGTTGCCAGCGCCAGGGGAAGACGATTTTGCCCGTCAGATTTATGAAGCTCCACAAGGGAAGGCTGAAATCACTCTAGCGGCCATTTGGCGTGAATTATTGGGCATTGAACAAATCAGTCGGCATGACAGTTTCTTTGCGTTGGGTGGTCATTCCCTACTCGGCGTGCAGATGATTGAGCGTTTGCGTCATCTGGGTTTGACGCTGACGGCGCGTGATCTGTTCCAGTCGCCGGTGCTGTCAGCATTGGCTCAAACGTTGGGACAGCATCAGGCTGTGATAGTGCCGCCTAACGTCATCACGCCAGCCACCACGGCTCTAACGCCGGAGATGTTGCCGCTGATTGATTTGATTCAGACTGACATTGACCGCATCGTCGAGCAGGTACCGGGGGGAATGACGAATATTCAGGATATCTATGCCTTGTCGCCGTTACAGGACGGTATCCTGTTCCACCACCTGTTGGAACAGGAAGGTGACCCCTATTTGGTGCTCTATCCGGTGGCTTTTGCTAACCGCTCTTTGCTGGATCGTTATCTGACGGCAGTACAACAGGCGATTGATCGCCATGATATCTTGCGGACGGCTTTTATCTGGCAAGGATTGTCAGTCCCGGCGCAGGTGGTCTTGCGCCGGGCACGGTTGTCTGTGGCAGAGCTAACCCTAGATCCGGCTGACGGCCCAGTGATTGACCAGTTAACTCGGCGTTTCGATCCCGCGCAGTATCGTCTTGACTTGCGTCAGGCGCCGCTACTGCATTTTGTTATCGCTCAGGAAACCGATGGCCGCTGGTTCTTACTGGAGTTGCAGCATCATTTGATCGGTGATCATGAAACGATGGAAGTTATGCACCGTGAAGTGCGGGCCTATTTTGCCGGACAGGGGGAGCATCTGCCGGCGCCGGTGCCGTTCCGTAATCTGGTGGCCGAGGCCCGGTTGGGAGTGAGTCAGGCAGCGCATACCCATTTCTTCACCGATATGTTGGCGGCAGTGGATGAGCCAACGTTGCCGTTTGGGCTGACAGGTGTGCATCGTGATGGATCTCAGAAGACGGAATCTCACTGGATATTAGCTCCTGAGTTAAATGGCCGTTTGCGCAGTCAGGCCCGGAGTTTGGGCGTCAGTCTGGCGGCTTTGTGTCATCTGGCCTGGGCGCAAGTGTTATCGCGTACCAGTGGGCAAGAGAAAGTGGTGTTTGGTACCGTCCTGTTTGGACGCATGGCCGTGGGGGAAGGAATGGGATTGTTCATCAATACCCTGCCGTTGAGGCTGGATATGGATGAGACCCCGGTACGGGACAGTGTGCGGGAGGCGCATCTGCGGCTGGCTGAATTGTTGGAACATGAGCATGCACCGTTGGCGCTGGCTCAACGTTGCAGTGGAGTTGACAGCGGTACGCCGCTCTTTAGCGCCCTGTTGAACTATCGCCATAATGATCAGCCCGATCCTTTGGATGAAACAATGGCCGGGATTGAATTCCTGGGCGAACAGGAGCGAACTAACTATCCGTTTGTGCTGTCGGTAGAGGATGGCGGTTCTACTCTGGGGCTGACGGCTCAGGTCGTGCAACCGTTTGATCCAGAAATTCTATGCGGTTATATGCAACAGGCGCTGGAGAGTCTGGCGGCAGCGCTGGAGCAAACCCCGGAAATGTCCGTTCGGGTATTGGACATCTTGCCGGAAGCGGAGCGTACCTTGTTGTTAGAAACTTGGAACGCCACGGAAACCGTCTATCCTGATCAGTTATGTATCCAGCAGTTGTTTGAACAACAGGTAGAAAAAACTCCAACGGCGACAGCGCTGATAGCTGGAGATAAAACTCTGAGCTATACAGAACTGAATACCCGTGCTAACCGGCTAGCTCGTCAGTTAATCGAACAAGGGGTTCATCCCGGTGATCATATTGCGTTTTTGCTAGAGCGATCGATAGAACTGGTGGTGGCCCAATTGGCTATTCTTAAAGCCGGTGCCGTTTACGTGCCGGTTGATCCCAGTGTGCCGGATGAGCGGAAAAACTGGTTGATAAATGACTGTTCAGCTAAGTTGCTGATTACTGATGAACAATCTGAGATTCCGGTCGGCCTCTTAGTTCCGCTGTTTCGTCTCTCGAATGAGACAGACATGAACAGGGAGGAAGATTGCTTCAACCCTGATTTACCGCATTCCAGCGCCGATTTAGCGTATATCATGTACACCTCCGGTTCTACCGGGGCACCCAAAGGAGTGTTGGCGCCCCATCGTGCGGTGGTCCGGTTGGTCATCAATAATGGCTATGCCGAAATCGGTCATGATGATCGAGTTGCCTTTACCGCTAACCCTGCTTTTGACGCCAGCACATTTGAAGTCTGGGCGCCATTACTCAATGGCGGGGCGTTAGTGGTTATTGACCGCGCCACGTTATTAACACCACAGGAGTTAGTGCGGGTTTTACAGGCCCACCAGATCACGGTTCTGTGGCTGACTATCGGGTTGTTTAACCGGCTGGCGGCAGAGTTATCTCCGGTTCTGCCGCAGATTAAGATCCTGATTTTCGGGGGAGACATACCCGATTTACATGTGATTGCTCAGGTTCTGGATAATCGTCCGCCACAACAATTATTGCAGGCTTATGGTCCGAGTGAGGGAACCACTTTTACCACCATGTATCCTATTGCGGCATTAGCGCAGGGAGTGACTCGCATCCCTATTGGTCGGCCGATAGCCAATACACGTATTTATCTGCTGGATGCTTATGGTCAGCCGGTACCGTCAGGTGCGATTGGTGAGATTTATGTAGGGGGAGATGGAGTGGCCTGCGGTTATCTTAATCGCCCTGACCAAACTGCTGAACGTTTCCTGACAGATCCATTTAGTGATCAACCAGATGCGCGTATGTACCGGACCGGGGATTTGGCCCGTTATCTGCCGGATGGCAATCTGGAATTTCTGGGCCGTAATGACCAACAGGTTAAAATCCGCGGCTTCCGTATTGAACCGGGGGAAATTGAGAATCGTCTAGTGGAGCATCCGGCGGTGCGAGAGGCGGCGGTGTTGGCGTTAGGCGATGGGCCGGAAAAACGGCTGGTGGCCTATGTGGCGGCGGAAGCCCATGAGGGGCTGGCGATGAGTCTACGTGATCACCTGAGCGCCATTTTACCGGATTACATGGTGCCGACAGCCTTTGTGCGTCTGGATGGGTTTCCACTGACTCCGAACGGTAAACTGGATCGCCGAGCGCTCCCGGCACCGGACAATGAAGCTTTGGCCCGTCAGGTTTATGCTGCGCCGCAAGGCGAAATGGAAATGGTTCTGGCCGCGATTTGGCGTGAATTACTGGGGATTGAACAGGTCAGTCGGTATGACAGTTTCTTTGCGTTGGGCGGTCACTCGTTGCTCGCTGTGCGGATGGTTGAACGTTTGCGTCACTTGGGTTTAACGCTGGCGGTGCGCGACCTGTTCCAGTCGCCAGTGTTGTTTGAATTAGCACAAACACTGGGGCGGCAACCGGTTATGGCTGTGCCGCCGAATGTGATTACGTCAGCGACGACGAAAATTACCCCGGAAATGTTGCCGCTGATTGATCTGACTCAGGCTGAGATTGACCGTATCGTCGGGCAGGTACCGGGCGGGATGACTAATATTCAGGATATCTATGCCTTGTCGCCGTTGCAGGACGGTATTTTGTTCCACCATTTATTGGCAAACGAAGGCGATCCCTATCTGGTGGTCAGCCAGATGGCCTTTGCTGATCGCTCTCTGTTAGACCGTTATTTGGCGGCGGTGCAACAGGTGATTGATCGTCACGATATTCTGCGTACCGCCTTTATCTGGCAAGAGTTGTCAGTACCGGCTCAGGTAGTTTGGCGTCAGGCATCCTTGTCGGTGACTGAGCTGGCGCTGAACCCGGCTGATGGCCCGATTTGTGATCAACTGGTTCAACGTTTTAACCCCCGTCATTATCGTCTCGATTTGAGTCAGGCCCCGCTGTTGTGTTTTGTGGCGGCACAGGAGACCGATGGCCGCTGGTTGTTACTGGAATTGCAGCACCACCTGATTGGCGACCATACCGCAATGAAAGTGATGAACCGTGAAGTGCAGGCGTACCTTGCCGGACAAGGGAATAGCCTGCCTGACCCGGTACCGTTCCGCAATCTGGTGGCGCAGGCCCGGTTAGGAGGGTATCAGGAAGCGCATACCCGTTTCTTTACCGAGATGCTAGCGGAGGTGGATGAGCCAACGCTGCCGTTCGGGCTGACGGATGTGCATCGTGATGGATCTCAGGAGATAGCGTCCCATCGGCTGTTGACGGCCAGCTTGAATGATCGTCTGCGTAGTCAGGCTCGGCGTTTGGGCGTCAGTCTGGCGGCGTTGTGTCATTTGGCCTGGGCGCGGGTATTGTCGTGTACCAGTGGTCAGGAGAAAGTGGTGTTTGGCACCGTGCTGTTTGGGCGCATGGCGGCGGGAGAAGGGGCAGACAATGGCATGGGGTTATTTATTAATACCCTGCCGCTACGGCTGGACATCGATGATACGTCGGTACGAGACAGCGTACAGGCAGTACATACCCGGCTGGCGGGATTGTTGGAACATGAACATGCTTCACTGGCGCTGGCTCAACGATGCAGTGGGGTTGCCAGCGGTACGCCGCTCTTTAGCGCCCTGATGAACTACCGCCATAATGATCAGTCGGCTTCCTTGGATAAAATGATGGAGGGGGTTGAATTCCTGGGCGAACAGGAGAGCACTAACTACCCCTTTGGGATGTCGGTGGAGGACGATGGCGCTACATTGGGGTTGATCGCTCATGTGGTGCAACCGTTTGATCCGGGAAGTCTATGCAATTATATGCAGCAGGCGCTGGAGAGTTTGGCAGAGGCCCTTGAGCAGGCTCCAGAGACACCAGTACGGGCACTGAGCATCCTGCCTGAAATGGAGCGCAGGTTGTTATTGGAAACTTGGAATGTCACGGAAACCCCATATCCAGAGGCGTTATGCATTCATCAGTTGTTTGAACAACAGGTGGAGAAAACCCCGGAGGCCACGGCACTGGTGTATCAAGAGCAGACGCTAAGTTATGCCGAGTTAAATGCCTGCGCCAACCGGTTGGCCCATCAACTGATTGCATGTGGCGTAACACCGGAGCAACGGGTGGCGATTTGCGTGGCACGCTCACCGGCGATGGTGGTGGCGTTGTTGGCGGTGTTGAAAGCCGGTGGAGCTTATGTGCCGCTGGACCCAACCTACCCGGAGGAGCGTCTGACCTATATCCTGCATGACACGGCCCCATCAGTGGTCTTGGCTGATGCGATCGGACAGGTCGCACTGGGTGGCGAGGCATTGGCTGGGCTGACTGTACTTGACCCGAATATCCAGCCTGATCAACCGGACAGCAATCCATTAGTGACCGCATTGACGCCGCAGCAGCTGGCCTATGTGATTTACACCTCCGGTTCAACCGGGCAGCCGAAAGGGGTGATGGTAGAACATCAGGCGGTGTATCAACGTTATCTGGGGGTTAATGAACCCTACGCCATCACCGCGCAAGACCGGGTATTGCAATTTGCCGCGTTTGCGTTTGATGTTTCAGTGGAAGAGTGTTTCTCGTCATTATGCAGCGGCGCCACGCTAGTGATTCGCGATGATAGCTGGCTGGCTTCAATGGCGGAATTTATTGCTTTAGCCCGGCAAAGCCGTATTACGGTAATGTTTTTGCCGACCTTATTCTGGTCTGAACTGGCGGCCAGAGACAACGAATTACCGTTGCCGGAGTGTCTCCGGCTGATCATCATTGGCAGTGAGGCGGTCAAAAAGAACGCTATTCAGGATTGGTTTAGGCAGGAAGGCCACCGACCTCGGCTATTGAACGCTTATGGTCCGACGGAAAATACCGTGACGGCGACCTGTAAAGAAATCTTATCCCCGGCAGATGATCGTTCTATCGGTCGACCGATTAGAAATACTCGTGTCTATCTGTTGGACAAATACAGCCAACCTGTGCCATTGGGCTGTGTGGGCGAAATGTATATTGGGGGAGTAGGTGTGGCACGGGGTTATCTGAACCGGCTGACATTGAGCGAAGAACGTTTTATGCCAGATTCCTTTAGTCCGGTGTCCAATGCGCGAATGTATCGCACCGGAGATTTAGCGCGTTATCTGCCGGACGGTGAGTTGGAATTCTTCGGTCGTAACGACCAACAGGTTAAAATTCGCGGCTTCCGGGTTGAACTGGGGGAAATTGAAACTCGGTTGGTGGAACATCCGGCGGTACAGGAAGCGGCGGTGCTGGCGTTGGATGATGAGCTGGGCAAACGGCTGGTGGCCTATGTAGCGGCACAAGCGCATGAGGGATTGACTGCTAATTTACGTGAACATCTGAGCGCAGTTTTACCTGACTATATGATCCCGGCGGCCTTTGTGCGGCTGGATAGCTTCCCGCAGACGCCGAATGGCAAGTTGGATCGCCGGGCGTTGCCGGCACCGGGGGAGGCGGCGTTTGCCCGTCAGGTCTATGAGGCCCCGCAAGGGAAGATAGAAACGATGTTGGCGGCTGTTTGGTGTGAGTTACTGGGCGTTGAACAGATTAGCCGACATGACAGCTTCTTTGCATTGGGCGGCCACTCCTTACTCGCCGTGCGTATGATTGAACGATTGCGGCGTGTCGGTCTGGGTGTATCAGTACAAATGCTATTTCAGCATCCAACACTCCGTGTTCTGGCACAGTCTCTGGTTCAGCATGATGAAATCCGGGTACCTGACAACGGTATTACATCGGATACAACGGTGCTGACACCTGAAATGTTGCCGCTGATTGATTTAACTCAGGCTGATATTGACCGCATCGTCGGACAGGTACCGGGTGGGATGGCGAATATTCAGGATATCTATGCACTGTCGCCATTGCAGGATGGTATTTTGTTCCACCATCTATTGGAGAATGAAGGTGACACATATCTGTTAGTCAGCCAGATGGTTTTTGCTGATCGGGCGCTGTTGGATCGCTATTTGGCGGCGATTCAACGGACCATTGATCGGCATGATATCCTGCGCACCGCCTTTATCTGGCAAGGATTGTCAATGCCGGCGCAGGTGGTCTGGCGTCAGGCCCCATTGTCAGTGACAGAATTGACGCTAAACCCGGCTGACGGTCCGGTCAGTGATCAATTAACCCGGCGTTTTGATCCCGCTCACTATCGTCTTGATCTGAGCCAAGCCCCGTTACTGCGTTTTGTTATCGCTCAAGAAACGGATGGTCGTTGGTTGTTACTGGAATTGCATCATCACTTGATCGGTGACCATGAAACGATGGAAGTGATGCACCGCGAAGTGCAGGCATATCTGACGGGGCAAGAGGAGCGCTTGCCGGCGCCGGTTCCTTTCCGCAATCTGGTGGCGCAGGCTCGGTTGGGCGTCAGTCAGGAAGAACACACCCGCTTCTTTACCGAGATGTTGGCGGAGGTGGATGAATCCACGTTGCCGTTTGGATTGACGGAGGTGCATCGTGACGGTTCGCAGGTGACGGAATCTCACCGGATGTTGGTTCCTGAGCTAAATGACCGTTTGCGTAGTCAGGCCAGGCGTTTGGGCGTCAGTCTGGCGGCGCTGTGTCATCTGGCCTGGGCGCAGGTGTTGTCCTGTACCAGTGGTCAGCAGAGTGTCGTGTTTGGTACGGTGCTGTTTGGGCGTATGCAGGCGGGAAGCGGTGCTGACAATGGCATGGGGTTGTTTATCAATACCTTGCCGTTGCGGCTGGATATCGATGAGACCCCAGTGCGGGACAGCGTGCAGGCCGCCCATACCCGACTTGCCGGATTATTGGCGCATGAGCATGCTTCATTGGCATTGGCTCAACGTTGCAGTGGGGTTGCCAGCGGTACGCCGCTCTTTAGCGCATTGTTGAACTATCGGCACAATACTTTGTCGGCAACGTCAGATGAACTGATCAGCGGTATTGAATTTCTTGACGCACAGGAGCGAACTAACTACCCATTTGTACTGTCGGTGGAGGACTTTGGCGAATCTCTGGGGCTGACGGCTCAGGTAGTGCAACCGTTTGATCCGGAAAGCCTGTGCGGTTATATGCAGCAGGCGCTGGAGAGTCTGGTGGAAGCTTTGGAGCAAGCGCCGCAGACACCGATACGCGCCTTGAACATCCTGCCCGAAACAGAACGCACACTGTTGCTGGAAACCTGGAACGCCACGGAAACCGCTTATCCTGATGCGTTATGTATTCATCAATTGTTTGAGCGGCAGGTAGAGAAGACCCCGGAGGCGACGGCGCTGATAGCGGGAGATAAAACCCTAAGTTATACGGAACTGAATACATGCGCTAACCGCTTGGCCCATCAGCTAATTGAACAGGGAATTCGTCCGAATGACCATGTTGCGATCCTGTTAGAGCGCTCGATGGAGCTGGTGGCGGCTCAATTGGCGATTCTTAAAGCCGGCGCTGTTTACGTGCCGGTTGATCCCAGTATGCCGGATGAACGGAAAAATTGGCTGATAAGTGATTGTTCCGCTCGGTTGCTGCTTACCGATACACGGACTGATATTCCGACTAACTTGACGATTCCGCTGTTACGTCTCTCGGATGAGAAAAGCGCGAACAGAGAGCAAGATCGTATCAACCCTGATGTGCCGCGTTCCAGCACCGAGTTAGCGTATATCATGTATACCTCCGGTTCGACCGGCACGCCCAAAGGGGTTTTAGTGCGGCATCGTGCTATGGTTCGGCTGGTCATTAATAATGGCTATGCCGACATCGGGCCGGAGGATAGGGTTGCCTTTACGGCTAATCCGGCTTTTGATGCCAGCACATTTGAAGTTTGGGCGCCGTTGCTTAACGGTGGTGCTTTAGTGGTTATCGACCGCGCCACCTTATTGACGCCACAGGAGTTAGTGCTGACGTTACAAGAGCGCCGCATCACGGTTCTATGGCTGACTATCGGGTTGTTTAACCGATTGGCGGCAGAGTTATCTCCCATTCTTCCGCAAATTAAGATCCTGATTTTTGGCGGAGATATCCCCGATTTACAGGTGATTGCTCAGGTTCTGGATAATCGTCCGCCACAACGACTCTTGCAAGCCTATGGTCCGAGTGAAGGGACCACTTTTACCACCATGTATCCTATCGAGGCGTTGCCACAGGGAGCGAGCCGGATACCTATTGGTCGGCCGATAGCGAATACACGGGTTTATGTGCTGGATGCGTATGGTCAGCCGGTGCCGCCGGGTGTGATCGGTGAAATTTATGTCGGTGGCGATGGGGTCGCTCAAGGTTATCTCAATCGCCCTGAGTTAACCGCCGAACGTTTCCTGATCGATCCATTCAGTGATAAACCTGATGCTCGTATGTACCGCACCGGGGATTTGGCTCGCTATTTGCCGGACGGTAATCTGGAGTTCCTGGGCCGAAATGACCAGCAGGTGAAAATCCGAGGCTTCCGCATTGAACCGGGAGAAATTGAGGCGCGTCTGGTGGAGCATCCGGCGGTGCGTGAGGCGGCGGTATCGGCGCTAGGTGATGGGCCGGATAAACGGCTGGTGGCCTATGTGGCGGCGCCTGAGGATGATGGGCTGGTGAATAGTTTGCGTGATTACCTGAGCGAAATTTTGCCTGACTATATGGTGCCGTCAGCTTTTGTACGGCTGGATGCGTTTCCATTGACGCCGAACGGTAAGTTGGATCGTCGGGCGCTACCGGCACCGGACAGTGAAGCCGTTGCTCGTCAGGCTTACGTAGCGCCGCAAGGCGAAACGGAAATGACGCTGGCGGCGATTTGGCGTGAATTACTGGGGATTGAACAGGTTAGTCGGTATGACAGCTTCTTTGCGTTGGGCGGCCATTCACTGCTTGCTGTACGGATGATTGAACGCTTGCGTCACTTGGGGTTGACGCTGGCAGCGCGTGATCTGTTCCAGTCGCCGGTGCTGTCAGATTTGGCGCAAACGTTGGGACAGCATCAAGCCGTAATCGTGCCGGGTAACGTGATCACCCCGGCAACTACGACGCTGACACCGGTAATGTTGCCGCTAATTGATTTGACCCAAACTGACATTGACCGCATCGTCGGGCAAGTGCCGGGCGGGGTTGCCAATATTCAGGATATCTATGCCCTGTCGCCATTGCAGGACGGTATTTTGTTCCATCATCTACTGGCAAACAAAGGGGACCCCTATTTATTAACCGGTCAGATGGTCTTTACTGAACGGACTTTGCTGGACCGTTATTTGGCGGCGGTGCAACAGGTGGTTAATAGACACGATATCCTGCGTACCGCCTTTATCTGGCAGGGATTGTCAGTACCCGCCCAAGTGGTTTGGCGTCGGGCATCCTTATCGGTGACTGAGCTGACGCTAAACCCAGCCGATGGACCGGTTAGCGAGCAATTGGCTGAGCATTTTGATCCTCGTCACCATCGTTTAGACCTGAGCGAAGCGCCGTTATTGCGCTTTATAGTGGCACAGGAAACCGATGGCCGTTGGATTGTGCTGCAATTACTGCATCATTTGATTGGCGACCATACCACGCTGGACGTGATGAACCGTGAAGTACAAGCTTATCTGGACGGGCAGGAGGAGAGCCTGCCAACGCCGACGCCTTTCCGCAATTTGGTGGCGCAGGCCCGGCTGGGAGTGAGTCAGGAAGCGCATATTCGTTTCTTTACCGACATGTTAGCCGGGGTGGATGAACCTACGCTGCCATTCGGATTGACGGAGGTGCATCGTGATGGTTCGCAGGTGACGGAATCGCAGCGGATGTTGGCCCCTGAGCTGAATGACCGTCTGCGTGGTCAAGCCCGGCGTTTGGGGGTGAGTCTGGCGGCTTTATGTCATTTGGCTTGGGCGCAGGTGTTGTCGCGTACCAGCGGACAGGAACAGGTGGTGTTCGGTACCGTAATATTTGGGCGCATGGCGGTGGGGAAAGGGGTTGACAGCGGCATGGGGCTGTTTATCAATACCTTGCCGTTGCGGCTGGATATGGATGATACGCCGGTGCGTGATAGTGTACAGGCAGTACATCGCCGGTTAGCGGGATTGTTGGAACATGAGCATGCCTCACTGGCGCTGGCTCAGCGTTGTAGCGGGGTGTTGGATGGCGTGCCGCTGTTTAGCGCCTTGTTGAACTACCGACATAATGATCAGCCTGATCCTCTGGATGAAACGATGGACGGCATTGAATTCCTTGGGGCGCAGGAGTTTACCAACTATCCGTTTGCCTTGTCGGTGGAAGATTTTGGCGACGCACTGGGGCTGACGGCTCAAGTTATCCAGCCGTTTGAGCCTGAACGGGTATGTGGCTATATGCGACAGGCGCTGGAGAGCTTGGCGGCGGCGCTGGAACAGACCCCGGAAATGCCGGTACGGACATTGAACATTCTGCCTGAAACGGAGTGTACGTTGCTGTTAAGCACTTGGAATGCGGCGGAAACCTCGTATTTGGAACCGTTATGTATTCATCAATTGTTTGAACAACAGGTAGAGCAAACCCCGGACGCGACAGCGTTAGTGTATGAGGAACAAACTCTTAGTTATGCCGAATTGAATGCCCGCGCTAATCGGCTGGCCCATCAATTGATTGCGCTAGGTACTTTGCCGGACCAGCGGGTGGCGATTTGCGTGACCCGTTCACCGGCGATGGTGGTGGGATTGTTGGCGGTGCTGAAAGCAGGCGCGGCTTATGTGCCGCTGGACCCGGATTATCCGGGCGAACGTCTATCACATATTTTGGCCGATGTTTCACCGGTTATTTTGTTGGCTGATGCCGTTGGACGTACCACGTTGGGCGAGAACGTGCTGACCGGGCTGACAGTGCTTGATCCGAATACATTGCCTGATCAGCCAGACAGCAATCCACAGATAACGGAATTGACCTCTCGGCATCTGGCGTATGTGATTTACACCTCCGGTTCGACCGGCACGCCAAAGGGGGTGATGGTTGAGCATAGGCAACTGGTCAGTCAAATTACTTCGCTGAACAGGAAGTGGTTGCTTAATGCATCTGACCGCATATTACAATTTTGCAACCCTTCTTTTGACGTTTGTGTATCAGAAATATTTTGCGCAATAACACAGGGAGCACAATTAGTCTTAAGGACAAATCAGTGGACCTTGAGTGCGCAGGAGTTCTGGCGTCTGTGCGAGTCTTATAAAATTACCTACATTGCGATACCCGCTCAATTCTGGCGGATAATATCAAATGTTAATAAAGGTGATATCTATCAGGGCGTAAGAATTATTTGCATTGGTGGGGAAGCGATACCTGATCATGAGTTACAACGTTGGCTATCGGTTCACGGTGAATACCCTGTTCTGATTAATTGCTACGGTCCGACAGAAGCTACGATTACCACGACGACATCCTGCCTAAACGAGGGGATGGGGCAGGCCAATATCATCGGTCGCCCTCTGCCGAATACCCGTGTTTACTTGCTCGACGTTCAGGGGCAGCCAGTACCGTTAGGCGCGGTAGGGGAATTGTATATTGGGGGAGCGGGTGTAGCGCGGGGTTATCTCAACCGTGCTGAACTGACCGCGGAATACTTCCTGACTGATCCGTTTGACGATAATCCAAATGCACGGATGTATCGAACCGGGGATTTGGTTCGCTACTTGCCGGATGGCAATCTGGAATTCCTTGGCCGTAATGATCATCAGGTGAAAATTCGCGGCTTCCGAGTTGAACCGGGTGAAATTGAGGCCCGGTTGGCGGAGCATCCTGCGGTAAGTCAATCTGTGGTGCTGGCGTTGGGTGAAGGGCAGGACAAACGCTTGGTGGCTTATGTGGCGGCGCAAGCGGATGAGAGGCTGGCGAATAGCTTGCGTACCCACTTGAGTGTTATTTTACCTGACTACATGGTGCCGTCAGCCTTTGTGCGTCTGGACGCTTTTCCATTGACGTCAAACGGTAAGTTGGATCGTCATGCGTTACCGGAGCCGGACAGTGAAGCGTTTGCTCGTCAGGCTTACGAGGCGCCACAGGGCGAAAAGGAAACCGTATTAGCCGAGATTTGGTGTGAATTGCTAGGGATTGAGCAGGTTAGCCGGTATGACAATTTCTTCGCGTTGGGCGGTCACTCATTGCTTGCTATGCGAATGATGAATCTTGCCGCTGGCCGAGGGTTGATTTTTACACTGAACACTTTGTTCCAATTCCCGGTGCTGGCCGAATTGACCGCAAAAATCACCTCGGATTTATTGTCTCAGCCGCAAAGCAGCGCTATATCGGTGCGACCTGATGGAGCAGAATTGCCGTTGTTCTTTGTTCCCAGCGGCATGGGTGATTATTCTTATGTCTTCGGGCTGGCTCAGCATATTCCGTCGGGCTATCCGATTTATGCGATGCCTTGGCCATCCATCAGTGAAGAACCGATGTTAACGATGGAAGAGCAAGCAGCCAGAATGATCGCCTTGATGAAAGCCGTCCAACCGGCAGGTCCATATCGGATAAGCGGCTACTCTTCTGGTGGGATATTGGCTTATGCCATTGCCCAACAGCTTCTGAGCGCTGGCGAGCGAGTTAATTTCCTGGGGCTGATTGATACGCCTGCGCCTCATTATTTTGGCAAAGAGGCCATGCAGTCCAAACATCATTTCTTTACTGAGCTGGTCCGGCAGTCAGGGGAGGCGTGCAAAGAAGAGATTGCTGCGCTATACCGGCGAATTGATGAATTGGATTTGGTTCAGTTTATTGCTGCGGCGCAAGAATTGGCGTTATATCCAGCAAATCAGCGTACTGATGTGATTGCAAAATGTTGGCGGCAGATCGAACGTTACACACAAATCGTTGCCGATTATGAGCCGCCGGCATTAGCGATAACGCTGCATCAGTTCTATGCGGTAGAACCTTCTCCTGCTGTTTCTTTTGTGGTGGATGAAAAGCCAGAATCCGTGAACATAGAACCGTCGTTAGGTTGGGAGCGGGTAATGCCTGATACTTCACTTCAATTGATTGCTACTCCGGGTAACCATTTTAGTTTATTGGAGGATAATGAGAATAAAATCACTTTAGCTCAGATTTTGAATAGGGCGTTGGCAATCAACTATGACGAGGAGGCTTCATAATACTGATATATTAAGGAAGTACTCAATTATTTAGTTCTAGTGTGATAATCCGGTATGTATTTATTATACCGGATTTTTTATGCATTAAAATAGAATAAGGGAAGTTATCATTCCCATATAAGTTATTTTTTTAGGTTTCTTTGTTATTATTGTTGCTATTTTATATTGTGTGAACTCAAACGGATTTTATTGTTGATTTTATTTTGTTTTGTTGATTGCCTTGGTATCGGAATTATATTTTTAATTGTAGTGTTATTGTTGGGAATATTTATTGTAATAGATAATTATGAGAAGATAATTGAAGGTGTGATCATGGTAATGTGTTTTTTGGTGGTGATATAGGCTGGTTTAATTACCTTTAATTTCATGATCTCGCTTTGGAATATATTGGGTTTATTTTAAATGCTCGTGATAATTAAAGACCTTACCTATTAGGGGTAATTGTTGCGGGCCGTTTTTATAAATGAACAGCAAATACGGACGGTGCAGATAGCCCGGCGTATACACGTAATATGTGAAGGGTAGTTCGCCTTGTTCTCTATGGCAAAGAATAGCAAATAAAATAGTCCTGTTGGATAGGCAATATACCCTATGGATTTCAAGATGGATCGCGACGGCAAGGGAGTGAATCCCCCAAACTATGTGACCGGGGTGACCGGGGTGAGCGAGTGCGGCCAACAAAGAGGCAACTTGAAAGGTGACGGGTATAAATGTATATATTGGGAGGGGTATATAATTGAATAATATTAAATTTTATCCCATTTTGCACCGCGTGTTGGTAAATATCTCTTGGCGTCATAAAAATAACATCACAAAACCATCTAATTTGAATACATCTCGTTACAATCAATATTTTATTGAGTTAATTATTATACATGTCACATTGTTTTATTATTATGAAATAATATATGGTGATATTAATTGTAATTTGTAATGTTTCTTTGCGGTATTGAATATAATAATTTTATTATAGAAATAAGAATGGAGTGTTTTATTTGTTCAAATAAGGTTGATTATTTGTTCGGTTATTAGGGTGATTAGCGTGAAAAAATGACTAGTTGGCCGTTATTAATCGAGCGATGGTGCGATTTTTGAATATCTTGAATTAGTGTCGGATGCGTCCGTTTTTATTTCTTGGGGGCAAGAAGTAAGAAAGAAATATTGGTGATGGCTGTCGGGTATGACAGTTTTCAAATTTCTAACAGATTCGTTGAGGTAATAGATGAAAGGTAACATTGCTACAGCGGGAAATGTTCTTAAAGACCAGGCTCTCTCTCAGATATCATGTGAAAATATAACTCATAATACGTATGATACATCGGTTCCATCACGAATATGCGTTGTGGTGGGGGGAACGACTCTTGCGGTGTTTTGCGCCGAGCAAATTCTGGCGGCTGGGCATACCATACAAGCAGTGCTACCTACTGATACTGTTCTACAAACGTGGGCTGCCCAGCAAGGGATTCCTTGTGTGAACTCGGTTGATGCATTACAAGAACAAATCACGTCACAGCCTGTCGATTGGCTTTTCTCAATCGTCAACCCAATTATCCTGCCGGGGTCGCTTATTGAACAAGTTCGTGGCGGGGCTTTTAATTATCATAATAGTCCCCTGCCGCGTTATGCGGGCAGCCATGCAACCTCTTGGGCGCTGTTAGCTCGGGAAACACATTACGCTATTTCCTGGCACTGTATTGAAAGCGGTGTGGATACCGGCGATATCGCCGTGCAATGGCCGGTATCGATTGAGGAACAGGATAATGCTTTCTCGTTGAATCTGAAATGTTATCAGGCGGCTCAGGAAGGATTTGTTGAACTACTGAAAAATCTGGGGCGCGATGCACTGGTGACTTATCCTCAGGATCTCTCGCAACGGAGTTTTTATGCTCAGTCGCGTCGTCCCGATTGGGGAGGATATTTGTGTTGGGAGCAGTCGGGAGAAGTCCTGTCAGCTTTAGTGCGAGCATTAGATTTTGGGGAGAATTATTTAAACCCATTGGGTTGCCCGAAACTGTTGCTGAGGCATGGCCCGGTACAGATTTCCTGGCTCCAGCGGTTGGACACGCGCTCTGAGGGGATACCCGGTACGTTGATTAGTGTGGAGGAGGATGCCTGGCAGGTGACGACCGGCAGTGAGGATGTGCGGATTGGGGGATTCGCCACCCTGGAAGGTCATTTGTTGTCTGCCAGAGAGCTTGCCGAGATAGCGGAACTTAGACCGGGCAAACAGCTTCCTTTACTCTCCTCGCAACAAGCGCGGAATGTAAAAGATACCCTTCAAACACTCGCGCCTAGTGAATCATTTTGGCATAAGCGTCTTGCCTCGTTGCAACCACTCCAGTTGCCTTTTGAAATGATTGGAAAACAGGCGGAACCCCGATGGGAAATCAGCCCTTGGCAGCCTCCACTGCCGAATGCTGGAGAAGACCCATTACAGACACTGTTGCAGGTATTCGTTATCTACCTTGCGCGTTTGACTCAGCAGACTGAATTCCAAATCGGCTGGTGTGTGGACGAGGCAAAATATAAACCAGATATATTGACTGGATTGTCATCGGTGGCGCCGATGGTTGTTGAGGCGGCGTTTGATAAGCCGTGGTCTGTGGTGGCTGACTGGATGGATAACGAGTTTGTTCGATTGGCGCGGCACCGCACATTTAGTCGTGATCTTCTTTCCCGTTCTCCTTCACTGCGGGCTATCCCAGAATTAAGAACAAGCCGGCCGTGGCAGATCGCCGTTTCTGTGATACAGGATGACAAATCGTGTGATCAGGCGGTATCCGGCGAATTGCTGACGTTGCAGATCAATGCGCAGGGTGGTTTCCGCTGGGTCTATGATGAAAATCGCCTGAGCCAGGAAGTTATTCGGCGGATGAGTGAACATTTGCAGGTGCTGGCGTCATCAAAAAGGGCGAGTGATGAAATCCCTGTTGGGCAGCTTAATTTATTGCCTGAGACTGAACGTAAGTTGTTGCTGGAAACCTGGAACGCTACTGCAACCGCGTATCCAGAGGCGTTATGCATTCATCAGTTGTTTGAACAACAGGTGGAGAAAAACCCGGAGGCAATAGCACTGATAGCGGGAGATAACACTTTCAGTTATATGGAACTGAATGCCCGCGCCAATCGGTTAGCTCGTCAACTTATCGAACAAGGAGTGTGTCCCGGTGATCATGTCGCGTTTCTGCTAGAGCGCTCGATGGAACTGGTAGTGACGCAGTTAGCGATTCTCAAAGCCGGAGCCGTTTATGTGCCGATTGATCCCAGTGTGCCGGATGAGCGGAAAAACTGGCTGATAAGTGATTGTTCCGCCAGATTACTGCTCACTGATACACAGGTGGATATTCCTGCGGATCTGACTGTGCCGCTGTTTCGTCTCTCGGATGAGACAGATACGGGCCGCGAGGAAGATCATCTTAACCTTGACTTACCGCGTTCCAGCACCGAGTTAGCGTATATTATGTACACCTCCGGTTCTACCGGAACTCCGAAAGGGGTGTTGGCGCCGCATCGCGCGGTGGTCCGGTTGGTTATCAATAATGGCTATGCTGAAATCGGACCGGATGACCGGGTGGCCTTTGCCGCTAACCCAGCTTTCGATGCCAGCACGTTTGAAGTTTGGGCGCCGTTGCTGAATGGCGGCGCATTAGTGGTGGTTGATCACGCCACTTTGCTGACGCCGCAAGCGTTTGTAGAAGCTTTACAGATTCAGCGAATGACGGTTCTGTGGTTGAGTGTCGGGTTGTTTAACCGTCTGGCAGCGGAACTGTCCCCGGTTTTGCCGCAGATAAAGCTGCTGATTGTCGGCGGAGACGCCCTTGATCCCCATGTTATCGGTCAGGTACTGAACACTAGTCCGCCGCGACAGCTATTAAATGGCTACGGGCCAAGTGAAGGCACCACCTTTACGGCAACATACCGAATCAATGCAGTCGCGCCGGGAGCGACCAATATCCCGATCGGTCGACCGGTAGCCAACACGCGGGTTTATCTGTTGGATGCCTATGGTCAGCCGGTGCCGCTGGGGGTGGTCGGAGAGATTTATGTGGGTGGAGATGGGGTGGCTTGTGGTTATCTTAACCGGCCTGAATTGACCGCCGAGCGTTTCCTTACCGATCCGTTTAGTGATAACCCGGATGCTCGCCTGTACCGCACCGGGGATTTGGCGCGTTATCTGCCGGACGGCAATCTGGAGTTCCTGGGCCGAAACGATCAGCAGGTTAAAATCCGCGGCTTCCGCGTTGAACTGGGGGAAATTGAAGCCCGGTTAGCAGAGCACCCAACGGTGCGTGAGGCGGCGGTGTTGGCTCGGGGAGAAGGGCAGGATAAACGGCTGGTGGCTTATGTGGCGGCGGAAGCCCATGATGGATTGGTGAACAGTCTGCGTGCTCATCTGCAAGCTATTTTGCCTGACTATATGGTGCCGTCAGCCTTTGTGCGGCTGGATGCTTTTCCATTGACGCCGAACGGTAAATTGGATCGTCGCGCACTACCGGCGCCTGATAGTGAAGCTTTTGCCCGTCAGATTTACGAAGCGCCTCAGGGAGAAACAGAAATAGCGCTGGCGGCGATTTGGCGCGAATTACTGGGGATTGAGCAGGTAAGCCGATATGACAGCTTTTTTGCTCTGGGTGGTCATTCACTACTTGCGATACGGGTGGTTGAACGGCTGCGTCACTTGGGATTGACGCTGACGGCGCGTGATCTGTTCCAGTCGCCGGTGCTGTCAGACCTGGCGCAAACATTGGGACAGCATCAGGCGGTGATAATACCGCCTAACGTCATTACGCCAGCAACTACGGCGCTGACGCCGGCGATGTTGCCGCTGATTGATTTGACTCAGGCTGACATTGACCGCATCGTCGGGCAGGTGCCGGGCGGGATCGCGAATATTCAGGATATTTACGCCCTGTCGCCGTTGCAGGATGGTATTTTGTTCCACCATTTACTGGCAAAAGAAGGTGATCCCTATCTGTTGACGGGGCAGATGGCTTTTGCTGATCGGGCGCTGTTGGATCGTTATCTGGCGGTGGTGCGACGGGTGGTTGATCGCCACGATATCTTACGTACCGCTTTTATCTGGCAAGGATTGTCAGTCCCGGCGCAAGTGGTCTGGCGTGAGGCCACTTTATCGGTGACTGAACTGACATTAAACCCGGTTGATGGTCCGGTCAGAGAGCAGTTAATCCAGCGCTTTGATCCCCGTCAGCATCGTCTCGACCTGAGTGAAGCGCCGCTATTACGTTTTGTCGTGGCGCAAGAAACCGATGGCCGTTGGATTCTTCTGCAATTGCTGCATCACCTGATTGGCGACCATGAAACAATGGAAGTGATGCACCGCGAAGTTCAGGCATATCTAACAGGTCAGGAGGAGAGCCTGCCTGTACCGGTGCCTTTCCGCAATCTGGCGGCTCAGGCCCGGCTGGGGGTGAGTCAGGAGGAACATACCCGCTTCTTTACCGAGATGCTGGCGGAAGTGGATGAACCGACGCTGCCATTCGGCTTGACAGAGGTGCATCGTGATGGTTCACAGGTGACGGAATCTCACCGGATGTTGGCGCCTGAGTTGAATACCCGTTTGCGCGGTCAGGCTCGGCGTTTGGGCGTCAGTCTGGCGGCGTTGTGCCATTTGGCTTGGGCGCGGGTGTTATCGCGTACCAGTGGTCAGGAGCAAGTCGTGTTTGGCACCGTACTGTTTGGGCGTATGCAGGCAGCGGATGGCGCCGACAATGGTATGGGGCTGTTTATTAATACCTTGCCATTGCGGTTGGATATCGATGAAACCCCGGTACGGGAGAGTGTACAGATTGCTCATACCCAACTCGCCGGATTACTGGCGCATGAGCATGCGTCATTGGCGCTGGCTCAGCGTTGCAGTGGGGTCGCCAGCGGTACGCCGCTCTTTAGCGCCCTGTTGAACTACCGGCATAATGCCTTATCGGCAACGTCAGATGAACTGATTGGCGGTATTGAATTCCTTGGCGTCCAAGAACGGACCAACTACCCGTTAGTGCTGTCGGTGGAGGATTTTGGCGATGCACTGGGGCTGACGGCTCAGGTCGTGCAACCGTTTGAATCGGAACGGGTCTGCGGCTATATGCAACAGACGCTGGAGAGTCTGGTGGAGGCCCTTGAGCAAGCCCCGGATATGGCTGTTCGGGAATTGGAAATTCTGCCGGAAGCGGAACAGACGTTGCTGTTAAAAAATTGGAACGCCACGGCAACCGCCTATCCTGATCAGTTATGTATCCATCAGTTGTTTGAACAACAGGTGGAGAAAACGCCTGACGCGACAGCATTAGTGTATGAAGATCAGACCCTCAGTTATGCCGAATTAAATGCCCGCGCTAACCGGCTGGCTCGTCAGCTAATCAAACAAGGGGTGTGTCCCGGTGATCATGTCGCGCTCTTGCTAGCTCGCTCAATGGAACTGGTAGTGGCGCAATTGGCGATTCTCAAAGCCGGCGCTGTTTACGTGCCGATAGATCCCAATGTGCCGGATGAGCGGAAAAACTGGCTGATAAATGATTGCTCCGCCAGATTGCTGCTTACCGATACACAGGCGGACATTCCGGCGGATCTGGCTGTGCCGCTGTTTCGTCTCTCGGATGAGACAGATACAGACAACGAGCGAGATCGCCTTAACCTTGATTTACCGCGTGCCAGCACTGAGTTAGCGTATATCATGTACACCTCCGGTTCTACCGGGATACCTAAAGGGGTGTTGGTGCCGCATCGTGCGGTGGTCCGGCTGGTGATTAACAACGGCTATGCTGAAATTGAACCCGATGATCGGGTGGCCTTTGCCGCTAACCCGGCTTTCGATGCCAGCACGTTTGAAGTGTGGGCGCCGTTGCTGAATGGCGGCGCGTTAGTGGTTGTTGATCACGCCACTTTGCTGACGCCGCTAGAGTTTGTACAGGTTTTACAAGTTCAGCGAATTACTGTTCTGTGGTTGAGTGTTGGATTGTTTAACCAGCTAGCAGAAGAATTGTCCCCGGTTTTACCGCAGATAAAGCTGCTGATTGTCGGCGGAGATGCCCTTGATCCGCATGTTATCGGTCGGGTACTGAACACCAGTCCGCCACAGCAGCTATTAAATGGCTATGGACCGAGTGAGGGCACCACCTTCACGACCACCTACCGTATCAATGCAGTCGCGCCGGGAGCGACCAACATCCCGATTGGCCGACCGGTAGCCAACACGCGGGTTTATCTGTTGGATGCCTATGGTCAGCCGGCGCCGCTGGGGGTGGTCGGAGAGATTTATGTGGGTGGAGATGGGGTGGCCTATGGTTACCTTAATCGTCCTGAATTGACCGCCGAGTGTTTCCTTGTCGATCCGTTCAGTGATAACCCGGATGCCCGTATGTACCGCACCGGAGATTTGGCGCGTTATCTGCCGGACGGCAATCTGGAGTTCTTGGGCCGTAATGATCAGCAGGTTAAAATCCGCGGTTTTCGCATTGAACCAAAAGAAATTGAGGCCCGGTTAGCCGAGCATCCAACGGTGCGTGAAGTGGCGGTGTTGGTACAGGGGGAAGGTCAGAATAAACGGCTGGTGGCCTATGTGGTGGAATCAGCGGATGACGGGCTGGCGGACAGCTTGCATACTCACCTGAGCGCTATTTTACCTGACTATATGGTGCCAGCGGCCTTTGTGCGGCTGGATGCGTTTCCGTTGACGCCAAACGGTAAGTTGGATCATCGGGCGTTACCGGCGCCGGACAATGAAATTGTTGCCCGTCAGGTTTACGCTGAGCCTCGGGGAGAAACAGAAATAGCGCTGGCGGCGATTTGGCGTGAATTATTGGGCATTGAGCAGATAAGTCGGTATGACAGCTTTTTTGCCTTGGGTGGTCATTCGTTGCTCGCTGTACGTATGATTGGACGCTTGCGTCACTTG
Source organism: Photorhabdus hainanensis (assembly GCF_018448965.1). Lineage (NCBI taxonomy): Bacteria > Pseudomonadati > Pseudomonadota > Gammaproteobacteria > Enterobacterales > Morganellaceae > Photorhabdus > Photorhabdus hainanensis. Next base: position 25,245 of record NZ_RCWD01000035.1, read on the forward strand.
GGATTGACACTGACGGCGCGTGATCTGTTCCAGTCGCCGGTGCTGTCAGATCTGGCGCAAACATTAGGACAGGATCAGGCGGTGAAAGTGCCGCCTAACGTCATTACGCCAGCAACCACAGAGTTGACGCCGGCAATGTTGCCGCTGATTGATTTGACTCAAGCTGATATTGACTGCATCGTCGGGCAGGCGCCGGGCGGGGTGGCCAATATTCAGGATATCTATGCCCTGTCGCCGTTGCAGGATGGTATTTTGTTCCACCATTTGCTGGAGAATGAAGGCGATCCCTATCTATTGTTCAGTCAGATGGCCTTTGCTGACCGGGCGCTGTTGGATCGTTATCTGGCCGCGGTTCAGCGGGTGGTTGATCGCCACGATATTTTGCGTACCGCTTTTCTCTGGCAAGGATTGTCAGTCCCGGCGCAGGTAGTCTGGCGTCAGGCCGCCTTATCGGTGACGGAACTAACACTGAATCCAGTTGATGGTCCGGTCAGTGACCAGTTAACCCGGCATTTTGATCCGCGTCAGCACCGTATTGATTTAAGGGAAGCACCGTTATTACGTTTTGTAGTGGCGCAAGAAACTGATGGCCGTTGGGTTCTGTTGCAACTGTTGCATCACCTGATTGGCGACCATGAAACGATGGAAGTGATGCACCGTGAAGTGCGGGCGTATCTGGCAGGTCAGGAGGAGAGCCTGCCTGCGCCGGCGCCTTTCCGTAATCTGATCGCGCAGGCCCGGTTGGGGATGAGTCAGGAGGAACATACCCGTTTCTTTACTGACATGTTAGCGGAGGTAGATGAACCCACATTACCGTTCGGGTTGACGGAAGTGCATCGTGATGGCACTCAGGTGGCTGAATCTCACCGGATGCTGGCGCCTGAGCTAAATAACCGTTTGCGCAGTCAGGCCCGACGTTTGAGTGTGAGTCTGGCGGCCTTGTGTCATCTGGCCTGGGCACAGGTGTTGGCGCGTACCAGCGGACAAGATCACGTGGTGTTCGGTACGGTGCTATTTGGGCGTATGGCGGCGGGAGATGGGGCTGACAATGGCATGGGGCTGTTTATTAATACCTTGCCGTTGCGATTGGATATGGATGAAACCCCAGTACGGGAGAGTGTACAGACCGCCCATACCCGATTGGCCGGATTACTGGCGCATGAACACGCGTCACTGGCGCTGGCGCAGCGTTGCAGCGGCGTACGGGGTGAGATACCCCTGTTTAATAGCTTATTGAACTATCGGCATAATACTTTGCCGGCAATGTCAGATGATTTGATGAGCGGTATTGAGTTTCTTGGCGCACAGGAGCGAACCAACTATCCGTTAATGCTATCGGTGGAGGATTTTGGCGATGCTCTGGGGCTGACGGCTCAGGTCGTGCGGCCGTTTGAGCCGGAAAGCCTATGCGGCTATATGCAGCAAGCATTGGAGAGCTTGGCGACAGCGCTGGAACAGGCCCCGGAAATGCCGGTACGACAGTTGGAAATTCTGCCGGAAGCGGAGCGTACTTTGTTGTTAACAACTTGGAATGCTACGGAAGCCGTCTACCCTGACCAGTTGTGCATTCATCAGTTATTTGAACAACAGGTGGAGCAAACTCCTGGCGCGACAGCGTTGGTGTATCAAGAGCAAACCCTCAGTTATGCCGAATTAAATGCCCGTGCCAACCGTCTGGCCCATCAGCTTATCGCGCTGGGCGTCGTACCTGACCAACGGGTGGCGATTTGTGTGGCGCGTTCACCGGCTATGGTGGTGGGATTGCTGGCGGTAATGAAGGCGGGCGGAGCCTATGTGCCGTTAGATCCGTCTTATCCTGGCGCGCGTCTGGTTCATATTCTGACCGATGCTGCCCCGGCGGTGGTGCTGGCAGATGAAGCTGGCAGGGTTGCACTGGGTGAGGAAGCGCTGACCAAACTGACAGTACTGAACCCGGATACCTTGCCTGATAAACCGGATTATAATCCACAGGTACCGGAGCTGACTTCCCGGCATCTGGCCTATGTGATTTATACCTCCGGCTCCACGGGGGTACCCAAAGGGGTGATGATTGAGCACCGCAATACGGTTAACTTCCTGCACTGGGCGCAGCGGGCCTTTGAGACGGAAGAGATCCGCGAAGTGCTGTTCTCAACGTCGATGAATTTCGACCTGTCCATTTTTGAATGTTTTATGCCGTTATCTCGTGGCGCGGCGATTTATCTGGTGGATGACGCGCTGTCATTGATGCAGCAGGCCCTGCCGGTGACCTTGATTAACTCAGTCCCGTCCGCGATGAAACCGTTATTGCAGGCTCGGGCGCTGATGGCGTCGGTTCATACGGTCAATCTGGCGGGGGAACCGCTCAAAGGCGCCTTAATTGAACAGATTTTCGCAGAAACGCGAATACAGCGGCTGTGTAATCTCTATGGACCTTCTGAAACGACAACTTATTCTGCCTGGCTGCCGATACAGCGAGGCGACCGGATTATTGAAAGTATCGGCCGTCCGATAGCCAACACCTGCCTTTACTTACTGGACGAATATGGTCGACCGGCGCCGTTGGGCGTCGTGGGGGAAATTTATATCGGTGGGGCGGGAGTGGCGCGTGGCTACCTCAATCGCCCAGACTTGACGGCGGAACGGTTCCTGATTGATCCATTTAGTGATGTGTCGGATGCCCGGATGTACCGCACCGGGGATTTAGCCCGTTATTTGCCGGACGGCAATCTGGAATTTCTGGGCCGTAACGATCAGCAAGTGAAAATTCGCGGCTTCCGTATTGAACCGGGGGAAATTGAATCCCGGTTGGTGGAACACCCGGCGGTGAGTGAATCGGTAGTATTAGCGCAAGGGGAAGGGCAGGAAAAACGGCTGGTGGCCTATGTGGCGGCAGAAGCGAGCGAGGGGTTGATTAACAGTTTACGCGAACATCTGAGCGTTCAGTTGCCTGATTACATGGTGCCGTCGGCCTTTGTGTGGCTGGATGCGCTGCCATTGACGCCGAACGGTAAATTGGATCGTCAGGCGTTACCGGCGCCAGACAATGACGCCTTTGTCCGCCAGGTTTACGCCGCGCCGCAGGGAGAAACAGAAATCGCGCTGGCGGCTATCTGGCGTGAGTTGCTGGGGATTGAGCAGATCAGCCGGTATGACAGCTTTTTTGTGCTGGGCGGTCATTCGCTGCTGGCGATACGGATGGTTGAACGCCTGCGTTACCTGGGGTTGTCGCTGACGGCGCGTGATCTGTTCCAGTCGCCGGTGCTGTCAGACCTGGCGAAAACATTGGGACAGCATCAGGCTGTGACAGTGCCGCCTAACGTCATCACGCCGGCAACGACCGCCCTGACGCCGGCGATGTTGCCGCTGATTGATTTGACTCAGGCTGACATTGACCGCATCGTCAGACAGGTGCCGGGCGGAGTGAGCAACATTCAGGATATCTATGCCCTGTCGCCGTTGCAGGACGGGATTTTGTTCCACCACTTACTGGCAAACGAAGGTGATCCCTATTTGTTAGTCGGCCAGATGGTCTTCGCTGATCGGGCTTTACTGGACCGTTATCTGGCGGCAGTGCAACAAGTTGTTGACCGCCACGATGTTTTGCGTACTGCTTTTATCTGGCAAGAGTTGTCAGTGCCGGCTCAGGTCGTCTGGCGTCAGGCGTCTTTATCGGTCACTGAATTGGATTTAGACCCGGCGGATGGGCCGATTGGTGAACAACTGGCTCAACGTTTTAATCCCCGTCATTATCGTATTGAGCTGGATCAAGCGCCATTGTTGCGGTTTGTGGCGGCGCAGGAGACGGATGGTCGTTGGGCGGTGTTGCAACTGCTGCATCACCTGATTGGCGACCACACCACGCTGGATGTGATGAACAGTGAGGTTAAGGCGTATCTTGCCGAACGGGAGGAGAGTCTGACTTCTCCAGTCTCTTTCCGTAATTTAGTGGCTGAGGCCCGGTTGGGCATGAGTCAGGAGGAACATACCCGTTTCTTTACCGAGATGTTGGCGGAGGTGGACGAACCCACGCTGCCATTCGGATTGACGGAGGTGCATCGTGATGGTTCACAGGTGACGGAATCCCACAGGATGCTGGCGCCTGAACTGAATGACCGTCTGCGTGGACAGGCCCGGCGTTTGGGGGTCAGTCTGGCGGCCTTGTGTCATCTGGCCTGGGCGCAGGTGTTGGCGCGTACCAGCGGGCAAGATCACGTGGTGTTCGGTACGGTGCTGTTTGGGCGTATGGCGGCGGGAGACGGGGCTGACAATGGCATGGGGCTGTTTATCAATACCTTGCCGTTGCGGTTGGATATGGATGAGACCCCAGTACGGGACAGTGTACAGACCGCCCATACTCGATTGGCCGGATTACTGGCGCATGAGCATGCTTCATTGGCGCTGGCTCAACGTTGCAGTGGGGTTGCCAGCGGTACGCCGCTCTTTAGTGCGCTATTGAACTATCGGCATAATGCTTTGTCGGCAACGTCAAATAAACTTATCAACGGTATTGAATTTCTTGGCGGACAGGAGCGGACCAACTATCCGTTAATACTGGCGGTGGAGGATTTTGGCGAATCCCTGGGGCTGACGGCGCAGGTCGTGCAGCCGTTTGATCCGGCAAATCTATGCGGTTATATGCAGCAGGCATTGGAGAGCCTGGCGACAGCGCTGGAACAGACCCCGGAAATGCCGGTACGGCAGTTGGCAATTTTGCCGGAAGCGGAGCGTACCTTGTTGTTAACAACCTGGAACGCGACGGAAACCGCGTATCCGGAGGCATTGTGTATTCATCAATTGTTTGAACAACAAGTGGAGCAAACCCCGGATGCGATAGCATTAGTGTATGAAGATCAAACCCTCGGTTATGGCGAATTAAATGCCCGTGCTAACCGGTTGGCTCATCAGCTTATTGCGCTGGGCGTCGAGCCGGATCAACGAGTGGCGATTTGCGTGTCACGTTCACCGGCAATGGTGGTGGGAATATTGGCAATACTGAAAGCCGGCGGTGCCTATGTGCCGTTGGACCCCGCTTATCCGGGTGAACGTCTGGTGCATATCCTGCATGATGCTGCGCCGACAGTGGTGCTGGCGGATAAGACCGGCCGGTCTGCATTAGGCGAGGAAACGCTGGCCAGACTGGCAGTACTTGACCCGAATACCTTGCCTGATCAGCCGGACAGTAATCCTCAGATACCAGAGCTGACTTCCCGGCATTTGGCCTATGTGATTTATACCTCGGGTTCGACCGGGACCCCGAAAGGGGTGATGGTTGAACATAGTTCGCTCTTAAATCTACATGGCACGCTGACAGCGCGGGTGTTTGCGCCTTCATCTGCCTCTTACCGGGTTAGCCTGAACGCGAGTATGGCATTTGATGCGTCATTGCAACATATACTGGGTCTGTTGAATGGCTATACGCTGGTGATTGTTCCACAAGATGTGCGAGTCGATGGGGCCGCCTTATTGCAGTTTTTAGCCGCCACAGAGCTGGATGTGCTGGACTGTACGCCAATGCAATTAGAGATGTTGTTGGCGGCGGGGTTGTCTGACCATAAAAAAGCGTTGACGCTGTTGATTGGGGGGGAATCCATATCCACACAAATCTGGCAGACGATAGCCGGTATGCCGCAACTGACGGCCTATAATGTCTACGGCCCGACAGAATGTACCGTGGACACGACGTTGGCCTGTATAGATCCGTCGCATCCTTATCCAACTATCGGTCGTCCGCTGGATAATGCCCGTCTTTATTTATTGGATAACGGTGGTTCCCCTGTGCCGTTGGGGGCAATAGGGGAGTTGTACATTGGCGGTGATGGTGTGGCGCGTGGCTACCTCAATCGCCCTGACTTGACGGCTGAACGTTTCCTGTCTGACCCATTTAGTGATAAACCTGATGCCCGCATGTACCGCACCGGGGATTTAGCCCGCTACCTGCCGGACGGCAATCTGGAATTCCTGGGCCGCAACGACCAGCAGATTAAAATTCGTGGCTTCCGCATTGAAACGGGCGAAATTGAATTCCGGTTGGTGGAACATCCCGCGGTGAGTGAATCTGTGGTATTGGCGCAGGGGGAGGGGCAGGACAAACGGCTGGTGGCCTATGTGGTGGCGGAAAACCATGAGGGGCTGGTAAATAGTCTGCATACCTACTTGGGTGCCATGTTACCGGATTATATGGTGCCGTCAGCTTTTGTGCGTCTGGATGCGTTTCCGTTAACGCCGAACGGTAAATTGGATCGCCGAGCGCTACCGGCGCCGGACAATGAAGCCGTTGCCCGTCAGGTTTACGAAGCGCCCCAGGGAGAAATGGAAATGGCGCTGGCGACGATTTGGCGTGAGGTTCTGGGGATTGAGCAGATCAGCCGGTATGACAGTTTCTTTGCTCTGGGCGGTCATTCGTTGCTGGCGGTGCGGGTGATGAACCGGGTAGCCGCTTTGGGTATCGAATTGCCATTAACCACCCTGTTTAAATCCCCTTCGTTAAAGGCATTTGCTGAGGTCATGCAGGTCCGGAAGGGGCAATCGGATATTACCCTGCCAGCCATCGTGCCGGTATCCCGTGAAGGAGAATTACCGTTATCATTTGCTCAACAGCGCTTGTGGTTCCTGGCGCAGCTTGATGGCGTTAGTGAAACTTATCATATCCCGATGGCCCTGCGTTTGAGTGGGCGATTGGATATCATGGCCTGGCAGAAGGCGCTGGATACCTTATTTGCCCGTCATGAAGCGTTACGCTCTGTCTTTGTCTCTATTGATGGTCAACCACAGGTGCGGTTGTTGGCGCCGAATAGCGGCTTACTGTTATCGCAATATGATCTACGCGGGATCCCGGATGCTGATATTGTTCTTGAGCGTCTAAGCGTGGAGGAGGCTCACGCATCATTTGACCTTGAAAGCGGCCCGCTTATCCGTGCGGCGCTCATCCAGCTCACCGATGACGAATATCAGTTTTTGCTGACTTTGCATCACATTATTTCCGATGGCTGGTCCGCTAATGTGCTGATACAGGAGTTGAGCACGCTCTATACGGCGTTTATAGACGGGCAATCCGATCCGTTGCCGCCGCTGGCGATTCAGTATCCGGATTACGCCGCCTGGCAGCGTCAGTGGCTGTCGGCTGAACGAATTCAGGCTCAGTCTGACTATTGGCGTGTAATGTTGTCTGACGCGCCGGTTCTGTTGGATCTGCCGACAGATCGGCCTCGTCCGCCGGCGCAGGCGTTTGCCGGAGATGCTGTGCCGGTTAACCTGGATGTTGAGTTAACGACCGCCCTTAAGCGCCTTAGTGAACAGCACGGCGTCACCTTATTTATGACGCTGTTGTCAGCCTGGGCGGTGGTTCTGTCACGTTTGTCAGGTCAGGACGATGTGGTGATTGGCACCCCGAGTGCCGGCCGTAGTCGTCAGGAAGTAGAACCGTTGATTGGCTTCTTTGTCAATACGTTGGCATTGCGCATGGATTTATCGGGTGAGCTAAACGTGGCTGAGTTGCTGGCGCGAGTTCGGCAGACTGCATTAGCGGCTCAGGAGCATCAGGATTTACCGTTTGAGCAGGTGGTGGAAATCGTGCAACCGCCGCGCCGACTGGCGCATACCCCATTGTTCCAGGTGATGTTTGTCTGGCAGAACAATGAGAGCACGGACTGGGAACTGCCGAAGCTGGCAGTCTCACCGGTCGACCAAGCCGTTGATGTTGTCAAGTTTGATCTTGAACTGGGCTTGTCAGAAGAGGAGGGCCGGATTGTTGGGGCATTGAATTATGCCACCGCCCTGTTTGATCCATCGACAGTGGAACGGCAGGTGGAATATCTCCGCGCGGTGCTGCAAGCGATGGTGACTAACTCTCAACAGCCGGTTGGAGAAATTGATATTCTGTCTCCGACGGAACGCAAGTTGTTGCTGGAAACCTGGAACGCGACGGAAACCGCGTATCCGGAGGCATTGTGTATTCATCAATTGTTTGAACAACAAGTGGAGCAAACCCCGGATGCGATAGCATTAGTGTATGAAGATCAAACCCTCGGTTATGCCGAATTAAATGCCCGAGCTAACCGGTTGGCTCATCAGCTTATTGCGCTGGGCGTCGAGCCGGATCAACGAGTGGCGATTTGCGTGTCACGTTCACCGACAATGGTGGTGGCGTTGTTGGCGGTGCTGAAAGCCGGTGGAGCCTATGTGCCGTTGGACCCCGCTTATCCGGGTGAACGTCTGGTGCATATTCTGCATGATGCTGCGCCGACAGTGGTGCTGGCGGATAAGACCGGCTGGTCTGCATTAGGCGAGGAAACGCTGACCAGACTGGCAGTACTTGATCCGAATACCTTGCCTGATCAGCCGGACAGTAATCCTCAGATACCAGAGCTGACTTCCCGGCATTTGGCCTATGTAATTTATACCTCGGGTTCGACCGGGACCCCGAAAGGGGTGATGGTTGAACATAGTTCGCTCTTAAATCTACATGGCACGCTGACAGCGCGGGTGTTTGCGCCTTCATCTGCCTCTTACCGGGTTAGCCTGAACGCGAGTATGGCATTTGATGCGTCATTGCAACATATACTGGGTCTGTTGAATGGCTATACGCTGGTGATTGTTCCACAAGATGTGCGAGTCGATGGGGCCGCCTTATTGCAGTTTTTAGCCGCCACAGAGCTGGATGTGCTGGACTGTACGCCAATGCAATTAGAGATGTTGTTGGCGGCGGGGTTGTCTGACCATAAAAAAGCGTTGACGCTGTTGATTGGGGGGGAATCCATATCCACACAAACCTGGCAGACGATAGCCGGTATGCCGCAACTGACGGCCTATAATGTCTACGGCCCGACAGAATGTACCGTGGAGGTGACGTTGGCCTGTATAGATCCGTCGCATCCTTATCCAACTATCGGTCGTCCGCTGGATAATATCCGTCTTTATTTATTGGATAACGGTGGTTACCCTGTGCCGTTGGGGGCAATAGGGGAGTTGTACATTGGTGGAGGTAGCGTGGCGCGTGGCTACCTCAACCGACCTGACTTGACCGCTGAACGTTTCCTGTCTGACCCATTTAGTGATAAACCTGATGCCCGCATGTACCGCACTGGGGATTTAGCCCGCTACCTGCCGGATGGCAATCTGGAATTCCTGGGCCGCAACGACCAGCAGGTTAAAATCCGTGGTTTCCGCATTGAACCGGGGGAAATTGAGGCTCGTCTGATAGAGCACCCGGGGGTGCGTGAGGCGGCGGTGCTGGCGCTGGGGGATGGGCCAGATAAACGTCTGGTGGCCTATGTGGCGGCGCCAGTGGATGACGGATTGGTGAATAGTTTGCGTACTCACCTGAGTAAAATGTTGCCTGACTACATGGTGCCGTCAGCTTTTGTGCGGTTGGATGCTTTCCCGCTAACGCCGAATGGTAAGTTGGATCGTCGGGCGCTACCGGCGCCGGACGGCGAGGCGTTTGCCCGTCAGGTTTACGAAGCGCCCCAGGGGGAAATGGAAATAGCATTGGCGGCTATCTGGCGTGAGTTACTTGGCGTTGAGCAGATAAGCCGACATGACCATTTCTTTGCCTTGGGGGGGCATTCACTGTTGGCGGTACGGATGATCAACCGGATAGCTGCTTTCGGTATCGAACTGCCGTTGACTACGTTGTTTAAATCCCCTTCGTTAAAGGCATTTGCTGAGGTCATGCAGGCCAGGAAAGAGCAATCGGATACTATCCTGCCAGCCATCGTGCCGGTATCCCGTGAAGGAGAATTACCGTTATCATTTGCTCAACAGCGCTTGTGGTTCCTGGCGCAGCTTGATGGCGTTAGTGAAACTTATCATATCCCGATGGCCCTGCGTTTGAGTGGGCAATTGGATATCATGGCCTGGCAGAAAGCGCTGGATACCTTATTTGCCCGTCATGAAGCGTTACGCTCTGTCTTTGTCTCTATTGATGGTCAACCGCAAGTGCGGTTGTTGGCGTCGAATAGCGGCTTACTGTTATCGCAATATGATCTACGCGGGATCCCGGATGCTGATGTTGTTCTTGAGCGCCTGAGCATAGAGGAAGCCCATGCGTCATTTGACTTTGAAAGCGGCCCGCTTATCCGTGCGGCGCTCATCCGGCTCACCGATGACGAATATCAGTTTTTGCTGACTTTGCATCATATAATTTCCGATGGCTGGTCCGCTAATGTGCTGATACAGGAGTTGAACACACTCTATACGGCGTTTATGGCCGGGCAATCCGATCCGTTGCCGCCATTGGCGATTCAATACCCGGATTACGCCGCCTGGCAGCGTCAGTGGTTATCGGCTGAACGTATTCAGGTTCAGTCAGACTATTGGCGGGCAATGTTGGCTGACGCGCCAGTCTTGCTGGATTTGCCGACAGATCGGCCTCGACCGACGGAGCAGTCGTTTGTTGGGCAGTCCGTGCCGATTAACCTGGATGCGGCGTTAACAACCGCCCTTAAGCGCCTGAGTGGGCAGCGGGGCGTCACCTTATTTATGACGCTGTTGTCGGCCTGGGCGGTGGTTCTGTCGCGTTTGTCAGGTCAGGACGATGTGGTGATTGGCACCCCGAGTGCCGGCCGTAGTCGTCAGGAAGTAGAACCGTTGATTGGCTTCTTTGTCAATACGTTGGCATTGCGCATGGATTTATCGGGTGAGCTGACCGTGACTGAGTTGCTGGCGCGAGTCCGGCAAACCGCATTGGCGGCTCAGGAGCATCAGGACTTACCGTTTGAACAGGTGGTGGAAATTGTGCAACCGCCGCGCCGACTGGCGCATACCCCATTGTTCCAGGTGGTATTTGCCTGGCAGAACAATGAGAGCACGGACTGGGAACTGCCGAAACTGGCAGTCTCACCGGTCGATCAAGCCGTTGATGTTGTCAAGTTTGATCTTGAACTGGGTTTGTCAGAAGAGGAGGGCCGGATTGTTGGGGCGTTGAATTATGCCGCCGCCCTGTTTGATCCATCGACAATAGAACGGCTGGTGGAATATCTCCGCGCGGTGCTGCAAGCGATGGCGGCTAACCCTCAACAGCCGGTTGGAGAAATTGATATTCTGTCTCCGACGGAACGCAAGTTGTTGCTGGAAACCTGGAACGCGACGGAAACCGCATATCCGGAGGCATTGTGTATTCATCAATTGTTTGAACAACAAGTGGAGCAAACCCCGGGTGCGATAGCATTAGTGTATGAAGATCAAACCCTCGGTTATGCGGAATTAAATGCCCGGGCTAACCGGTTGGCCCATCAGCTTATTGCGCTGGGCGTAGAGCCGGATCAGCGAGTGGCGATTTGCGTGTCGCGTTCACCGGCCATGGTGGTGGGAATATTGGCAATACTGAAAGCCGGTGGTGCTTATGTGCCGTTGGACCCGGTTTATACCGGGGAGCGTCTGGCACATATTCTGACTGATGCCGCTCCGGTTATTTTGCTGGCGGATAAAGCCGGACGTGCTGCGTTGGGTGAGCAGGCGCTGGCGGAACTCACGGTACTTGACCCGAATGCATTGCTCAACCTGCGGGACGACAACCCGCAGATACCGGCGCTCACTTCACGACATCTGGCGTATGTCATTTATACCTCAGGTTCGACCGGGACGCCGAAAGGCGTGATGCTGGAACATCGTGGTGTCTGCAACTACCTGCTATGGGCGCGGAGTGATTACCTCACGGAACGGCAATGTAATAGTATCGTTTCGTCATCAATCGCCTTTGATGCCACGGTCACCAGTCTTTACCTGCCTTTACTGTGCGGCGGCAAGATCCATTTGCTCCGTGACAGGCAGGAGCTGGTTGAATTGCTTCCTGCGTTGTTATCAATGGAATCAGGCGCTCTGGTTAAAATTACTCCCGGTCATCTTTCGGCAATGGGGCAGAAATTGAAAACCGAGGGACGAAAATGTCCGGCCCACTGCTTTATCGTGGGTGGAGAGGCGCTGCCCAGTTCCACTATTGCACTTTGGCGGACATTATCGCCAGGATCACGCATCATCAACGAGTATGGCCCAACTGAAACCGTTGTGGGTTGTACCGTGTTTGATGTCAATCACTCGGGCTGTTTTGCCGATAACGTACCGATTGGCCGCCCAATATCCAATACCCAGATTTATATTCTCGATATTCACGGGAAACCTGTCCCAATGGGTGTCACAGGTGAACTTTACATTGGGGGCGTCGCTGTCGCTCGTGGCTACCTGAATCGGCCAGACTTGACGGCGGAAGGTTTCCTGATGGATCCGTTTAGTGATCGACCGGGCGCTCGTATGTACCGTACCGGGGATTTAGCCCGCTACCTGCCGGACGGCAACCTGGAATTCCTGGGCCGTAACGATGAGCAGGTTAAAATCCGCGGTTTCCGCATTGAACCGGGGGAAATTGAGGCACGTCTGATAGAGCACCCGGCGGTGCGTGAGGCGGCGGTGCTGGCGCTGGGGGATGGGCAGGACAAACGGCTGGTTGCTTATGTGGTCGCGCCGGTGGATGACGGGTTGGTGAATAGTTTACGTGCTCACCTGAGTAAAATGTTGCCTGATTACATGGTGCCGTCAGCCTTCGTGCGGTTGGATGCTTTCCCGCTAACGCCGAATGGTAAGTTGGATCGTCGGGCGCTACCGGCGCCGGACGGCGAGGCGTTTGCCCGTCAGGTTTATGAAGCGCCGCAAGGGGAAGCGGAAATCGCATTGGCGGCTATCTGGCGTGAGTTGCTAGGTATAGAACAGATTAGTCGGCACGATAGCTTCTTCGCGCTGGGCGGCCATTCTCTGCTTGCTGTACGGATGATTGAACGTCTGCGTCATCTGGGGCTGACGCTGGCGGTGCGTGACCTGTTCCAGTCACCGGTGTTATCTGAACTGGCCCAAACATTAGGGCAATATCGGGCTGTGGCAGTGCCGCCGAATGTGATTACGTCAGCGACGACAACACTTACGCCGGAGATGTTGCCGCTGGTAGATCTGACCCAGGCTGACATTGACTGTATCGTCGGGCAAGTGCCGGGCGGGATGACCAATATTCAGGATATTTATGCCTTGTCGCCGTTGCAGGACGGTATTTTGTTCCACCACTTATTGGCAAACGAAGGTGATCCGTATCTGGGTGTCAGTCAGATAGCCTTTGCTGATCGCGCTTTGCTGGACCGCTATCTGGCGGCGGTACAACGGGTGGTTGATCGCCATGATATCCTGCGTACCGCCTTTATCTGGCGAGAGTTGTCTGTACCGGTTCAGGTGGTTTGGCGTCAAGCCACGTTGTCAGTGATGGAACTGGATTTGAATCCGGCCGATGGGCGGATTTGTGAACAGTTAACCCAGCGTTTTGACCCTCGTCATCATCGTCTCGACTTGGGCGAGGCGCCGCTATTGCGCTTTGTGGTGGCTCAAGAGGTTGATGGTCGCTGGATTGTACAGCAATTGTTGCATCATCTGATTGGCGACCACACCACGCTGGAAGTAATGAATAGTGAAGTACAAGCTTATCTGAGCGGACAGGAGGAGAGTCTGCCAGCGCCGGCGCCTTTCCGCAATCTGGTGGCGCAGGCCCGGTTAGGCGTCAGTCAGGAAGAACACGCTCGCTTCTTTACTGACATGTTAGTCGAGGTAGATGAACCGACTTTGCCGTTTGGTTTGACGGAGGTGTACCGTGATGGATCACAGGTGACGGAATCGCACCGGATGTTGTCAGCCGAGCTAAATAACCGTTTACGCCATCAGGCGAGACATTTGGGCGTCAGTTTGGCGGCATTGTGTCATCTGGCTTGGGCACAGGTACTATCGTGTACCAGCGGGCAGGAGCAAGTGGTGTTTGGCACGGTGCTGCTTGGGCGCATGGCGGCGGGAGATGGGGTCGACAGCGGCATGGGGCTGTTTATTAATACCTTGCCGCTGCGGTTGGATATCGATGAGACCTCGGTACGAGACAGTGTTCAGGCCGCTCATACCCGATTGGCTGGATTACTGGCGCATGAGCATGCGTCACTGGCGCTGGCCCAGCGTTGCAGCAGTGTTGCTAGTGGTACGCCGCTGTTCAACGCATTATTAAACTACCGGCATAACCTCTCTCTGGTAACGCTGAATGAAACAATGAAGGGCATTGAATTCTTAAGCGGAGAGGAGCGGACTAACTATCCGTTTACCCTGTCAGTGGAGGATTTTGGCGATGCTCTGGGGCTGACGGCTCAAATTGTCCAGCCGTTTGATCCGGATCGCATATGCGGTTATATGCAGCAGGCGTTGGAAAGTCTGGCGGAAGCACTTGAACGGCGGCCTGAGACACCGGTGCGGGCATTAAATATTTTGCCTGAAGTGGAGCGAAAACTACTGCTGGAAATGTGGAATACCACTGAAACCGCCTATCCTGAGACGTTATGTATTCATCAGTTGTTTGAACAACAGGTGGAGCAAACCCCAGAGGCTACGGCGTTAGAGTATCAAGAACAAATCCTCAGCTATGCTGAACTCAATAGCAGAGCTAACCGTCTTGCTCACAAACTGATTACGCTGGGTGTTGTACCGGACCAGCGGGTAGTGATTTGTGCAACACGTTCACCAGCGATGCTAGTGGGGCTGTTGGCGATACTGAAAGCCGGAGGGGCGTATGTGCCGTTGGACCCAACTTATCCGGGGGAGCGTCTGACGCATATCCTGAATGATGTTGCCCCGTCAGTGGTGCTGGCGGATAAGATTGGACGGTCGGCTCTGAGCGAAGAGGCATTGGCCGGGTTGACGGTATTAGATCCGAATATTCAGCCTGACCAGCCGGACAGCAATCCACAAGGGATTGCACTGACTCCACAACATCTGGCGTATGTTATCTATACTTCTGGCTCTACCGGCACGCCGAAAGGTGTAATGGTGGAACATCAGGCCATTTATCAACGTTATTTCGGTTTTAATCAGACCTATGCCGTCACGGCACAAGACCGGATGCTGCAATTTTCCTCTTTTGCCTTCGATGCGTCCGTCGAAGAATTGTTCTCATCATTATGCAATGGCGCCACGTTAGTGATTCGTGATGATAGTTGGTTGGCTTCTGTGTCGGCGTTTATCGCCTTAGCCCGACAGAATCAAATCACCGTGATGTCTCTGCCAACCCTGTTCTGGTCTGAACTGGCAGCCAGAGACAAGGCATTATTGCTACCGGATTGCCTCAGATTAATCATTATTGGTGGCGAGATGGTGAAGAAGAGCGCCATTCAATCGTGGTTTGCGCAGGCAGCGCCTCGTCCACGATTATTAAATACTTATGGCCCGACGGAAAATACCGTGATTGCGACCTGTCAGGCGATATTATCCCCGGAAGATGCGTGTTCTATAGGCCGACCAGTTAGCCATACTGGCATATACTTGCTGGACAGATATGGCCAGCCTGTGCCATTAGGCAGTATTGGCGAAATATATATTGGCGGCGCTGGTGTGGCGCGTGGCTATCTGAACCGCCCTGAATTGACCGCCGAACGTTTCCTTGTTGATCCATTCAGTGATAACCCGGATGCTCGCATGTACCGCACCGGGGATTTAGCCCGTTATCTGCCGGACGGCAATCTGGAATTCCTGGGCCGTAACGACCAGCAGGTTAAAATCCGCGGCTTCCGCATTGAACCGGGGGAAATTGAATCCCGGTTGGCGGAACACCCGGCAGTGAGTGAATCTGTGGTATTGGCACAGAGTGAAGGACAAGAGAAACGGCTGGTTGCCTATGTCGTGGCGCCAGAGGATGACGAACTGGTGAACAGTCTGCGTACTCACCTGAGTGCTGTTTTACCTGATTATATGGTGCCAACGGCTTTTGTGCGGCTGGATGCATTCCCGTTGACTCCGAACGGTAAGCTGGATCGTCGAGCGTTACCGGCGCCGGACAGTGACGCTGTTGCTCGTCAAACTTATGAAGCGCCACAAGGGGAAACGGAAATAGCCTTGGCGGCGATTTGGCGTGAAGTCTTAGGTGTTGAACAGATCAGCCGGTATGACAACTTCTTTGCTCTGGGCGGTCACTCGTTACTGGCGATGCGAGTGATGAATCGGGTAGCTGCTTTAGGTGGAGAATTGCCGCTGACGACTCTGTTTAAATCCCCTTCGTTGAGGGCGTTTGCTGAGGTTATGCAAGCCCGGATGGGACAGCCGGATATTATTCTGCCGTCCATTCTGCCGATATCCCGTGAAGGGGAATTACCGTTATCATTTGCTCAACAACGCCTGTGGTTCCTGGCGCAGCTTGAGGGCGTCAGTGAAACTTATCATATCCCGATGTCCCTGCGTTTGTCTGGTCAACTGGATATCGTAGCCTGGCAAAAGGCGCTGGATGCCTTGTTTGCCCGTCATGAAGCGTTACGTTCTGTCTTTGTTTCTGTAGATGGTCAACCGCAAGTGCGACTGCTGGAACCAGATAGCGGCTTACTGTTATCTCAATATGACCTGCGCGGAGTTTCGGATGCTGATGAAGTTCTTGAGCGCCTGAACACGGAGGAGGCCCATGCGTCATTTGACCTCGAAAGCGGCCCGCTTATCCGTGCCGCCCTCATCCGGCTCACCGATGACGAATATCAATTTTTACTGACTCAGCATCATATTATTTCCGATGGCTGGTCTGCCAATGTACTGATACAGGAATTGAACGCGCTCTATACGGCGTTTATGACTGGGCAACCGGATACGTTGCCGCCGTTGGCGATTCAATACCCGGATTACGCCGCCTGGCAGCGCCAATGGTTGTCGGCTGAACGGGTTCAGGTTCAATCCGACTATTGGCGTGCAATGTTGGCTGACGCGCCGGTTCTGTTGGATGTGCCCACTGACCGGCCTCGTCCGCCGGAGCAGTCGTTTGCCGGAGATGCCGTGCCGGTTAACCTGGATGTTGAATTAACGATAGCCCTTAAGCGTCTGAGTGAGCAGCAGGGCGTCACCTTATTCATGACGCTGTTGTCAGCCTGGGCGGTGGTTCTGTCACGTTTGTCAAGTCAGGAAGATGTGGTGATTGGCACGCCGAGCGCGGGCCGTGGTCGTCAGGAAGTGGAACCGTTGATTGGCTTCTTTGTCAATACGTTGGCGTTGCGTATTGGTTTATCAGGCGAGTTGACCGTGACGGAATTACTGGCGCGAGTTCGGCAAATCGCATTGACGGCTCAGGAGCATCAGGATTTGCCGTTTGAACAGGTGGTGGAAATTGTGCAGCCGCCGCGCCGACTGGCTCATACCCCGTTATTCCAGGTGATGTTTGCCTGGCATAACAATGAGAACTCGGAATGGGAATTACCGGGGCTGGCAGTCTCACCGGTCTATCAAGCTTTTGATATTGTCAAGTTTGATCTTGAACTGGGATTGGCAGAGGAGGAGGGCAGGATTGTTGGGGCGCTGAGTTATGCCTCTGCCCTGTTTGATTCGGCAACAATGGAACGACAGGTGGGATATCTGCACGCGGTGTTGCAAGCGATGGTGGTTAACCCTCAACAGCCGATCGGAGAAATTGATATTCTGGCCCCGGCGGAGCGCAAGCTATTGCTGGAGACCTGGAACGCGACGGGAACCGCCTATCCTGAGGCGTTATGCATTCATCAATTGTTTGAACAACAGGTGGAGCGAACGCCGGAGGCCACGGCGCTGGTGTATCAAGAGCAAACCCTCAGTTATGCCGAATTAAATGCCCGCGCTAACCGGTTGGCCCATCAGCTTATCGCATTGGGCATCGAACCTGACCAGCCGGTGGCGATTTGTGTGTCGCGTTCACCAGTGATGGTGGCGGCGCTGTTGGCGGTGTTGAAAGCCGGTGGCGCCTATGTGCCGCTGGACCCAACTTATCCGCTGGAGCGTTTGGCGTATATCCTGAATGATACTACTCCGTCAGTGGTATTGGCTGATGCGACTGGACGGGCGGCGCTGGGTGATGAAGCGTTGAGCGGGCTGACGGTACTTGACCCGAATACCTTGCCAGATCAGTCGGATCGCAACCCGCAGGTAGCCGCATTGACGCCGCGGCATCTGATTTACATCATCTATACCTCCGGCTCCACTGGACAGCCGAAAGGGGTGATGGTGGAACATCAGGCGGTGTATCAGCGTCATTTGGGTTTTAATGAGTCTTATGCGGTTACGGCGCAAGATCGGATGTTGCAATTTGCTTCTTTTGCATTTGACGTTTCAGTGGAAGAGTGTTTCTCGACATTATGCAACGGCGCCACGCTGGTCATGCGTGATGATAGTTGGCTGACGTCGATGTCGGAGTTTATTGCCTTAGTCTGGCAGCACCGTATCACCGTGTTATCTCTGCCGGCGTTATTTTGGTCCGAACTGGTTGCCAGAGACGATAATGCATTACCGCTGCCGGATTGTCTCCGGCTCATTATCATTGGCGGTGAGGCGGTCAAAAAGAGCGCCATTCAGGACTGGTTTGTGCGAGAACTCCACCGACCCCGTCTATTGAACGCTTATGGCCCGACGGAAAATACCGTAACAGCGACTTGTAAGGAGATTTTATCTCCAACCGATGATTGTTCTATCGGTCGGCCGCTTAAAAATACCTGTGTCTACCTGTTGGACAAATACGGTCAGTTAGTCCCGTTAGGCGGCGTTGGCGAAATGTATATTGGCGGCGTGGGTGTGGCGCGAGGTTATCTTAACCAGCCGGAACTGAGCGCGGAACGTTTTATACCGGACCCTTTTAGCCCGGTATCTGGCGCGCGGATGTATGTTACTGGGGATTTGGCCCGTTATTTGCCGGATGGCAGCCTGGAATTCCTGGGGCGTAACGACCATCAGGTTAAAATTCGCGGCTTCCGGGTTGAGCTGGGAGAAATTGAAACCCGGTTGGAGGAGCACCCGGCGGTGCAAGAGGCGGCGGTGCTGGTGTGGGAGGATGAGCAGAGCAAACGGCTGGTCGCCTATGTGGCGGCAGAAGCGAATGAAGGGTTGGCAGTCCGTTTGCGTGAACATTTGAGCGCGGTTTTACCTGACTATATGGTACCGGCGGCTTTTGTGCGGCTGGATACTTTACCGCAGACCCCGAATGGCAAGTTGGATCGCCGGGCGTTGCCGGCGCCGGGGGAGGAGGCGTTTGCCCGTCAGATCTATGAAGCTCCGCAAGGGAAGATAGAAACGATGTTGGCGGCTGTCTGGCGTGAGTTACTGAGCGTTGAACAGATTAGCCGACATGACAGCTTCTTTGCGCTGGGTGGTCATTCGTTGCTTGCTGTGCGCATGATTGAACGATTGCGGCGTATTGGTCTGAGTATATCGGTAAAAACGTTATTCCAGCATCCGACACTCTGTATTTTGGCCCAGTCTCTGGTTCAGCATAATGAAATTCAGGTGCCTGACAACCGTATTACACCGGATACGACGGTGCTGACGCCGGCGATGTTGCCGCTGATTGATTTAACCCAGGCTGACATTGACCACATTGTTGAGCAAGTGCCGGGCGGGATCGCCAATATTCAGGATATCTATGCGCTGTCGCCGTTGCAGGATGGCATTTTGTTCCACCATCTGTTGGCGAATGAGGGTGATCCCTATCTGTTGACGGGGCAGATGGCTTTTGCTGACCGAGCGCTGTTGGATCGTTATCTGGCAGCAGTTCAACAGATCATTGATCGGCACGATATTCTACGTACTGCGTTTCTCTGGCAGGGATTGTCAGTCCCGGCGCAAGTGGTCTGGCGTCAGGCCCCATTGTCGGTGACGGAATTGACATTAAATCCAGCGGACGGCCCGGTCAGCGAGCAGTTAACCCAGCGTTTTGATCCGCGTCATCATCGTCTTGACCTGAGCGAAGCACCGTTGTTGCGTTTTGTCATCGCTCGGGAAACCGATGGTCGTTGGTTGTTGCTGGAATTGCATCATCACTTGATCGGCGATCATGAAACGATGGAGGTGATGCACCGCGAAGTGCAGGCGTACCTGACAGGCCAGGAGGATAATCTGCCTGCGCCGACACCGTTCCGCAATCTGGTGGCTCAGGTCCGGTTGGGGGTAAGTCAGGAAGAACATACCCGTTTCTTTACTGACATGTTAGCAGGGGTAGATGAGCCGACTCTGCCGTTTGGTTTGACGGAAGTGCGTCGTGATGGTTCGCAGGTGACGGAAGTTCACCGGATGTTGTCAGCCGGATTAAATGACCGTTTGCGTCATCAGGCGAGACATCTGGGCGTCAGTCTGGCGGCCTTGTGTCATCTGGCTTGGGCGCAGGTGTTGGCGCGTACCAGCGGTCAGAAGAATGTCGTGTTTGGTACGGTGCTGTTTGGGCGTATGCAGGCAGGGGAAGGGGCGGACAATAGTATGGGGCTGTTTATTAATACCTTGCCGCTGCGACTGGATATCGACGAGACTCCAGTACGGAGCAGCGTGCAGGCCGCCCATGCTCGACTCGCCGGACTATTAGAACATGAGCACGCTTCACTGGCGCTGGCCCAGCGTTGCAGCGGCGTGCAAGGTGAGATCCCTCTCTTTAATAGTTTGCTGAACTATCGGCATAACACCTTGCTGGCCGTGTCGGATGACATCATCAGCGGTATTGAATTTATTGGCGGGCAGGAGCGGACCAACTATCCGTTAATGCTATCAGTGGAGGATTTTGGCGAATCCCTGGGGCTGACGGCTCAGGTCGTGCAACCGTTTGATCCTGAAAGTCTATGCGGTTATATGCAGCGAGCGCTGGAAAGTCTGGTGGATGCCCTTGAGCGAGTGCCGGACATGCCTGTGAGGGCATTGGAAATCTTGCCGAAAGCGGAACGTACGCTGTTGCTGGAAACCTGGAACGCGACGGAAACTACCTATCCTGAGATGTTATGTGTTCACCAGTTGTTTGAACAACAGGTGGAGCAAACCCCTGACGCGACAGCGTTAGTGTATCAAGAGCAAACCCTCAGTTATGACGAATTAAATACCCGCGCCAACCGTCTGGCCCATCAGCTTATCGCACTGGGCGTCGTACCCGACCAGAGGGTGGCGATTTGCGCGGCGCGTTCACCGGCGATGGTAGTGGGATTGTTGGCGGTGATGAAAGCGGGCGGAGCGTATGTGCCGCTAGACCCGGCTTATCCTGGCGGGCGTCTGACACATGTCCTGCATGATGCGGCCCCAATGGTGGTGTTGGCGGATGAAGCTGGCAGGGCTGTACTGGGTGAGGAAGCGCTGGCTGGACTAACGGTACTGGACCCGAATACTCTGCCTGATCAGCCGGACAATAATCCACGGGCGCCTGCGCTGACTTCCCGGCATCTGGCCTATGTGATTTACACCTCCGGCTCCACGGGGGCGCCCAAAGGGGTGATGATTGAGCACCGCAATGCGGTTAACTTCCTGTACTGGGCGCAGCGGGCCTTTGAGACGGAAGAGATCCACGAAGTGCTTTTCTCGACGTCGATGAGTTTCGACCTGTCCATTTTTGAATGTTTTATGCCGTTGTCTCGTGGCGCGGCGATTCATCTGGTAGAGGGTGCCTTGTCATTGATGCAGCATGCCTTGCCGGTGACCTTGATCAACTCAGTCCCGTCAGCAATGAAACCGTTATTGCAGGCTCAGGCGCTGATGGCGTCGGTTCATACTGTCAATCTGGCGGGGGAACCGCTCAAAGG
The DNA here is from genome assembly GCF_018448965.1 of Photorhabdus hainanensis. Lineage (NCBI taxonomy): Bacteria > Pseudomonadati > Pseudomonadota > Gammaproteobacteria > Enterobacterales > Morganellaceae > Photorhabdus > Photorhabdus hainanensis. Next base: position 46,769 of record NZ_RCWD01000035.1, read on the forward strand.
CGCCTTAATTGAACAGATTTTCGCAGAAACACAAATACAGCGGTTGTGTAATCTCTATGGACCTTCTGAAACGACCACCTATTCAGCCTGGTTGCCGATACAGCGAGGCGACCGAATCATTGAAAGTATCGGCCGTCCGATAGCCAACACCCGTCTTTATTTACTGGACGAGTATGGTCAACCGGCGCCGTTGGGCGTAGTGGGGGAAATTTATATCGGGGGCGCGGGAGTGGCGCGTGGCTACCTCAATCGTTCAGACTTGACGGCGGAACGGTTCCTGATTGATCCGTTTAGTGATATGCCGGATGCCCGGATGTACCGCACCGGGGATTTAGCCCGTTATTTGCCGGACGGCAATCTGGAATTCCTTGGCCGTAACGACCAGCAGGTTAAAATCCGCGGCTTCCGCATTGAACCGGGGGAAATTGAATCCCGGTTGGTGGAACACCCGGCGGTGAGTGAATCTGTGGTATTGGCGCAAGGGGAAGGGCAGGAAAAACGGCTGGTGGCCTATGTGGCGGCGGAAGCTCATGAGGGGTTGGTGACAAGCCTGCGTACTTACCTGCAAGCTATTTTGCCTGATTACATGGTGCCGTCGGCCTTTGTGCGGCTGGATGCGCTGCCATTGACGCCGAACGGTAAATTGGATCGTCAAGCGTTACCGGCGCCAGACAATGAAGCTGTTGCCCGTCAGGTTTACGAAGCGCCACAGGGAGAAACGGAAATGGCTCTGGCGGCGATTTGGCGTGAAGTCTTAGGTGTTGAACAGATCAGCCGGTATGACAATTTCTTTGCTCTGGGCGGCCATTCGTTGTTGGCGGTGCGGGTGATGAACCGGGTAGCCGCTTTGGGGATCGAACTGCCGCTAACGACCCTGTTTAAGTCTCCTTCGTTAAGGGCGTTTGCTGAGGTTATGAAGGCCCGGCCCGGTCAACCGGATAATATCTTGCCGATATCCCGTGATGGGGCGTTACCGCTGTCATTTGCTCAACAGCGCTTGTGGTTCCTGGCGCAGCTCAAGGGCGTCAGTGAAACTTATCATATCCCGATGGCCCTGCGTTTATCTGGACAATTGGATGTTATGGCTTGGCAAAAAGCGCTGGATACCTTATTTGCCCGCCATGAAGCGTTACGTTCGGTTTTTGTCTCTGTAGATGGTCAGCCACAAGTACATCTGTTGGAGCCGGATAGCGGCTTACTATTATCTCAATATGACCTGCGCGGGATATCGGATGCTGATGTTGTTCTTGAGCGCCTGAGCGTAGAAGAGGCCCATGCGTCATTTGACCTTGAAAGCGGCCCGCTTATCCGTGCTGCGCTTATCCGGATCGCCGATGACGAATATCAGTTTTTGCTGACCCTGCATCACATAATTTCCGATGGCTGGTCTGCCAGTGTGCTGATACAGGAGCTGAACACACTCTATACGGCGTTTATGGATGGGCAATCCGATCCATTGCCGCCGTTGGCGATTCAATACCCAGATTACGCCGCCTGGCAGCGTCAATGGTTGTCGGCTGAACGTATTCAGGTTCAATCTGACTATTGGCGTGCAATGTTGGCTGACGCGCCAGTCTTGCTGGATTTGCCGACAGATCGGCCTCGACCGCCGGAGCAGTCGTTTGTTGGGCAGTCCGTGCCGATTAACCTGGATGCGGCGTTAACAACCGCCCTTAAGCGCCTGAGTGAACAGCACGGCGTCACCTTATTTATGACGCTGTTGTCAGCCTGGGCGGTGGTTCTGTCGCGCCTATCAGGTCAGGAAGATGTGGTGATCGGCACCCCGAGCGCGGGTCGCAATCGTCAAGAAGTGGAGCCGTTGATTGGTTTCTTTGTCAATACGTTAGCGTTGCGCATGGATTTATCGGGTGAACTGACGGTGACGGAATTACTGGCGCGAGTTCGGCAAACCGCATTGACAGCTCAGGAGCATCAGGATTTACCGTTTGAACAGGTGGTGGAAATTGTGCAACCGCCGCGCCGACTGGCGCATACCCCATTGTTCCAGGTGATGTTTGTCTGGCAGAACAATGAGAACACGGAGTGGGGATTACCGGGGCTGGCGGTGTCGCCGGTCAATCAAGCCGTTGATGTTGTCAAGTTTGATCTTGAACTGAGCTTGTCAGAGGAGGAGGGCAGGATTGTTGGGGAGTTGAATTTTGCCGCCGCCCTATTTGATCCATCGACAATGGAGCGGCAGGTAGGATATTTGCATGCGGTACTGCAAGCAATGGCGGCTGACTCTCAACAGCCGGTCGGAGAAATTGATATCTTGTCCCCGGCGGAGCGTAGGTTGTTGTTGGAAACCTGGAACGCCACGGAAACCGCCTATCCTGATGAGTTATGTATCCATCAATTGTTTGAACGGCAGGTGGAGAAAACGCCTGATGCGATAGCATTAGTGTATGAAGAGCTAACCCTCAGTTATGCCGAATTAAATAGCCGTGCTAACCGGCTGGCTCGTCAACTGATCGAACAAGGAGTTTGTCCCGGTGATCATATTGCGCTCCTGCTAGCGCGTTCGATGGAACTGGTAGCGGCTCAATTGGCGATTCTTAAAGCGGGCGCCGTTTACGTGCCGGTTGATCCCAATGTACCGGATGAACGGAAAAACTGGCTGATAAGTGATTGTTCCGCCCGGTTGCTGCTTACTGATACACGGTCGGATATTCCGCTGAATCTGACTGTGCCGCTGCTTCGTCTCGCGGATGAAATAGATACGGGCTGCGAAGAAGGTCGCTTTAACCTTGACTTACCGCGTTCCAGCGCCGAATTAGCGTATATCATGTACACCTCTGGTTCTACCGGGATGCCTAAAGGCGTCTTGGTGCCGCATCGTGCGGTGGTCCGGCTGGTTATCAATAATGGTTATGCTGAAATCGGGCCGGATGATCGGGTAGCCTTTGCCGCCAATCCGGCTTTCGATGCCAGCACGTTTGAAGTTTGGGCGCCGTTGCTCAATGGCGGCGCATTAGTGGTGATCGATCATGCTACTTTGTTGACGCCGCAGGCGTTTGTACAAGATCTACAAATTCAACGAATCACGGTTCTGTGGTTGAGCGTCGGATTGTTTAACCAGTTAGCGACGGAGCTGTCTCCGGTTCTTCCACAGATAAAGCTGCTGATTGTCGGCGGAGATGCCCTTGATCCCCATGTTATCGGCCAGGTACTGAACACCAGTCCGCCACAACAGCTATTAAATGGCTATGGACCGAGTGAAGGCACCACCTTTACGGCAACATACCGTATCACCGCATTAGAGCCGGGAGCCGCTCGCGTTCCTATCGGTCGACCGGTAGCCAACACGCGGGTTTATCTGTTGGACGCGTATGGTCAGCCGGCGCCGTTAGGAGTGGTCGGTGAGATTTATATCGGGGGAGATGGAGTGGCCTGTGGTTATCTTAATCGGCCAGAATTGACCGCTGAACGTTTCCTGATTGATCCATTCAGTGATAACCCAGATGCCCGCCTGTACCGCACCGGGGATTTGGCCCGTTATCTACCGGATGGCAATCTGGAATTCCTGGGCCGCAATGATCAGCAGGTTAAAATCCGCGGTTTCCGCATTGAACCAGAGGAAATTGAGGCTCGGTTAGCAGAGTACCCAACGGTGCGTGAGGCGGCGGTATTGGTACGAGGTGAAGGGCAGGAGAAACGGCTGGTGGCCTATGTGGCGGCGGAAGCCCATGACGGACTGGCGAGTATCTTGCGTGCCCATCTAAGCGCCATTTTGCCTGACTATATGGTGCCGTCGGCCTTTGTACGACTGGATGCGTTTCCGCTAACGCCGAACGGTAAATTGGATCATCAAGCGTTGCCGGAACCGGACAATGACGCCTTTGTCCACCAAGTTTACGCCGCGCCTCAGGGAGAAACAGAAATAGCTTTGGCGGCTATCTGGCGTGAATTACTGGGGATTGAGCAGGTCAGCCGGTATGACAGCTTTTTTGCCTTGGGTGGTCATTCGCTGCTTGCGATACGGATGGTTGAACGCTTGCGTCATCTGGGATTGACGCTGACGGCGCGTGATCTGTTCCAATCGCCGGTGCTGTCAGACCTGGCGAAAACATTGGGACAGCATCAGGCTGTGATAGTGCCGCCTAACGTCATCACTTCGGCAACTACGGCCCTGACGCCGGCGATGTTGCCGCTGATTGATTTGACTCAGGCTGACATTGACCGCATCGTCAGACAGGTGCCGGGCGGAGTAAGCAACATTCAGGATATCTATGCCCTGTCGCCGTTGCAGGACGGTATTTTGTTCCACCACTTACTGGCAGACGAAGGGGACCCCTATTTGTTAGCCGGCCAGATGGTCTTTGCTGATCGGACTCTACTGGATCGTTATCTGGCGGCAGTACAACAAGTTGTTGATCGCCACGATATTTTGCGTACCGCCTTTGTCTGGCAAGAGCTGTCAGTGCCGGCTCAGGTCGTCTGGCGTCAGGCGCCTTTATCGGTTACTGAATTGACGTTAGACCCGGCGGATGGGCCGATTTGTGATCAGCTGATTCAACGTTTTAATCCGCGTCATTATCGTCTTGAGCTGGATCAAGCGCCATTGTTGCGGTTTGTGGCGGCGCAGGAGAGTGATGGTCGTTGGGTAGTACTGCAATTGCTGCATCATCTGATTGGCGACCATACCACGTTGGACGTGATGAACAGTGAGGTTCAGGCGTATCTTACCGAACGGGAGGAGAGTCTGACCTCCCCAGTCTCTTTCCGTAATTTAGTGGCTGAGGCCCGGTTGGGAATGAGTCAGGAGGAACATACCCGCTTCTTTACTGAAATGTTGGCGGAGGTGGACGAACCGACGCTGCCATTCGGATTGACGGAGGTGCATCGTGATGGTTCACAGGTGACGGAATCCCACTGGATGCTGGCGCCTGAACTGAATGATCGTCTGCGTGGACAGGCTCGGCGTTTGGGGGTCAGTCTGGCGGCGTTGTGCCATCTGGCCTGGGCGCAAGTGTTGTCGCGCACCAGCGATCAGAAGCAAGTGGTGTTCGGCACCGTGCTGTTTGGGCGGATGCAGGCAGGTGAAGGCGCCGACAATGGCATGGGGCTGTTTATCAATACCTTGCCGCTGCGGCTGGACATCGATGATACGCCGGTACGGGAGAGTGTGCTGGCCGCCCATGCCCGACTGGCCGGATTACTGGCGCATGAACATGCGTCACTGGCGTTGGCCCAGCGTTGCAGTGGCGTACAGGGTGAGATCCCTCTCTTTAGTAGCTTGCTGAACTATCGACATAATGCATTTTCGACAACGTTGGATGAACTTGTAAACGGCATTGAATTCCTTGATATGCAGGAGCGAACCAATTATCCGTTAGTGTTGTCGGTGGAGGATTTTGGCGAATCCTTGGGGGTAACTGTTCAAGTTGCCCAGCCATTTGAACCGGAGCGGGTATGTGGTTATATGCGGCAGGCATTGGAGAGCCTGGCGGAGGCACTGGAACAGACCCCGGAAACGCCGGTACGGACATTAAGCATTCTGCCGGAAGCGGAGCGTACACTGTTGCTGAAAAACTGGAACGCCACGGAAACCGCGTATCCTGAAGCATTGTGTATTCATCAATTGTTTGAACAGCAAGTGGAGCAAACCCCGGATGCGATAGCATTAGTATATGAAGATCAAATCCTCAGTTATGCGGAATTAAATGCCCGTGCTAACCGGTTGGCTCATCAGCTTATCACTCAGGGCGTCGAGCCGGACCAACGGGTAGCGATTTGCGTGTCGCGTTCACCGGCAATGGTGGTGGGAATATTGGCGATACTGAAAGCCGGCGGCGCCTATGTGCCGCTAGATCCGGTCTATACTGGGGAGCGTCTGGCACATATTCTGACTGATGCCGCTCCGGTTATCTTGCTGGCGGATAACGCCGGACGTGCTGCGTTGGGCGAGAAGGCTCAGGCGGAACGCACCGTACTTGACCCGAATGCATTGTTCAACCAGCGGGATGACAACCCGCAGATACCGGCGCTCACTTCACGACATCTGGCGTATGTCATTTATACCTCGGGTTCGACCGGGACGCCGAAAGGCGTGATGCTGGAACATCGCGGTATCTGCAACTACCTGCTATGGGCGCGAAGTGATTACCTCACTGAAAGGCAGTGCAATAGTATCGTTTCGTCATCAATAGCCTTTGATGCCACGGTCACCAGTCTTTACCTGCCTTTACTGTGCGGCGGCAAGATCCATTTGCTCCGTGACGGACAGGAGCTGGTTGAATTGCTGCCTGCGTTGTTATCAATGGAATCAGGCGCTCTGGTTAAAATTACTCCCGGTCATCTTTCGGCAATGGGGCAGAAATTGAAAACCGAGGGACGAAAATGTCCGGCTCACTGCTTTATCGTGGGTGGAGAGGTGCTGCCCAGTTCCACTATTGCACTTTGGCGAACATTATCGCCCGGATCACGCATCATCAACGAGTATGGCCCAACCGAAACCGTCGTGGGTTGTACCGTGTTTGATGTCAACCACCTAAGCTGTTCTGCCGATAACGTACCGATTGGCCGCCCAATATCCAATACCCAAATTTATATTCTTGATGCCCACGGGGAACCTGTCCCAGTGGGTGTCATGGGTGAACTTTACATTGGGGGAGTCGCTGTCGCGCGTGGCTACCTGAATCGGCCGGAATTGACCGCTGAACGTTTCCTGATGGACCCGTTTAGTGATCAACCGGGCGCTCGTATGTACCGTACCGGGGATTTAGCCCGCTACCTGCCGGACGGCAACCTGGAATTCCTGGGCCGTAACGATGAGCAGGTTAAAATCCGCGGTTTCCGTATTGAACCGGGGGAAATTGAAACACGTCTGATAGAGCATCCGGCGGTGCGTGAGGCGACTGTGCTGGCGCTGGGAGATGGGCAGGACAAACGGCTGGTGGCTTATGTGGTCGCGCCGGTGGATGACGGGTTGGTGAATAGTTTGCGTACTCACCTGAGTAAAATGTTGCCTGACTACATGGTGCCGTCAGCCTTCGTGCGGTTGGATGCTTTCCCGCTAACGCCGAATGGTAAGCTGGATCGTCGGGCGCTACCGGCGCCGGACGGCGAGGCGTTTGCCCGTCAGGTTTATGAAGCGCCGCAAGGGGAAGCGGAAATCGCCTTGGCGGCTATCTGGCGTGAGTTGCTGGGTGTAGAACAGATTAGTCGGCATGATAACTTCTTCACGTTGGGCGGCCATTCACTGCTTGCCATGCGAATGATAAATCTTGCTGCTGGTCGAGGTTTGGTTTGCACATTGAATGCTGTGTTCCAATTCCCGGTGCTGACTGAACTGGCTGCGAAAATTACCTCAGATCTGTTATCTCAGCCGCAAAACAGCGCCATATCGGTACGACTTGATGGGGCAGGGTTGCCGCTGTTCTTTGTGCCCAGCGGCATGGGTGATTACTCCTACGTCTTCGGGCTGGCTCGACATATTCCATCGGACTACCCGATTTATGCGCTGCCTTGGCCGTCTATTAATGAAAAACCGATGGCGACAATGGAGCGGCAGGCGGCGAGAATGATCACCTTGATAAAGGCTGTTCAACCGGAAGGACCTTATCGGCTATGTGGTTACTCTTCTGGTGGAATATTGGCTTATGCTATTGCTCAGCAGCTTTTGAATGCGGGTGAAGCGGTCAATTTCCTGGGATTGATTGATGTGCCTGCGCCTCATTATTTAGGGGAACAGATCATACAACCTAAATATCGGTTCTTTATTGAACTGGCTCGACAGTCAGGGGAGGAGTGCACGGAAGAGATTGCGGCGTTATACCGGCGAATCGATGAGTTGAATTTTGTGCAGTTTATTGAAGCGGCACAAGAATTGGCGTTATATCCTGCAAATCTGCATGCTGATGTGATCGCAAAACGTTGGGAGCAGATCGAACATTACGCGCAAATAGTTGCGAACTATGAGCCGCCAGCATTAGCAATAACGCTGCATCAGTTCTATGCAGTAGAACCTTCCCCTGCTATTTCTTTTATAGAGGATGAAACACCGGAGTCAGTGAACATGGAACCGTCATTGGGTTGGGCGCAGATAATAGCTGATACCTCGCTTGAGCTGATTGCAATACCGGGTAACCATTTTAGTTTATTGGAGGATGATGAGAATAAAACTGTCTTAGCTCAGGCTTTAAATAGGGCGTTGGAAATCAGTTGTGATGAGGAGACATCGTAATACTGATATAGTCAGGCGTTTTAAATAATTTAACCTTGATATGATAATCCGGTATATGTTGTTTATACCGGATTATTTTTTTACTTATTCTTTTTCCCGAGGTGTATGCGCATTAACAAAGCTTTTTACTGATAGCTTTATGACGGGCAGGTTTTAAACGGTTATTAAAAACCCCTGTTTTAACCTCCGGTTTTAATCGATATCAGGTTTTAACCGCTGTTTTTATCACCTTTACTACCTGATTTTTATTCAGTTTAATCATCATGGCATATCGTGTTTTACATTTAACAAACATTAAGCATACCCGTTTTTTATCTTTGCTGAGGTTGTTTACGCTCAATTCTGAGCGATTTCTATAAGTTATTTTTCGCATAAATTAGGCCAGTAAATAGCCTGGTAATATTAAAGATACCCCTTTATGTTTTTTCAGATAATCAACGCGCTGTTTAGAACTTAAATCCTGCCACATTAACCGTTTTATCCCTCTTTTTATTGCGTTATGTTTATAACTTGCTGATTAAAATAACAGTGAGAAAACACGTTAATATCAACAGGCCGAGTAATATTATTTTACCTGCTGATTTCTTTTTAGCTCTGTGTGTAATGGTTAATAGCATTTGATTAAATGTAGTTAACTGCCTTTATAAAAAGTACATTTATTGCGTTAAATCCGCCTTTTACTTTCACATAAAACCTTTAAATTCTTTGTATTCTCACTTTTAAATGACCACAGCAAGGAATAAGCGCTTTTTTATGCACTTTAATCCCTGTTAAAAAGCTGTTATTAACGGGATACCTACTTTTTTAATACTTAGCTGAGTTAATTACCGATAAAAAATCGCTTGCAATCGCTAAGAACGGGAAATACAAGTAAAAAGAGAAAGTTGACCATGTTAAAAGAGAAGGGATCTGTAAAACCATTATCATTCCTAGGGTTTTCCTATTTTTTAAAGCAAAAATGCATCCAATAGATGGTTTTGATTAAGCAGTTTTTATCAACCTAATGATTTTTCGTTTCCTGATGCGCATTTAACTGCCCTATGTTCATTAAACTGATGTTTAAGTTTTCTCTCTTCCCTGTATTTAACTCTTCAACGTTAAAACCAGAGCAGATAACAGATATGCTAATAATATTTAAGCTTAATGCCTGATTATTTCGTCATGTTTAATACGGCTAATCTAATCAACCTAAAGGTTTATCAATTTTCTTTAATGATTGTCTCTGTTTTTCATCAACACCTTACAGCCCATGCAAAACCGCTTATTTAAGCACATTAGCTTAATCCGGTTAAATATTTTCACTCTTATTATTAGATTAACGCGGTCACTTGGTTAATCAACTCAGGACCGGTTTTTCCTGATGTTTTCTCTGCCAATATCAATATAGCAGCGAATTTTTTACCTTTTTTTTAAAACCTTAATCACTTATTTTCACCGTTAATGATTAAAGTTTTCACCTGTTTTTTCATCACACACTGACTATGTCTTCCCGATGTTAAAACGACACTGACAGACTATAAACGGCTTTTTAACGCCGGTTTTATCATATCCAGATAAAGCGTCTCTCATATTACCTGAATGAAAACTTCTGACCCTCTGGCTTTCAAACGATATAAAAAACACTAAAGCGAAAGATTAAAGACAGTAAAAACAGCGTTAAAACCCTGCCGGTGGTAGCAAAAAGCGATAAAAAAGAATTTAATGCCCATGTCAGGTTGCTGCGCTTGGCTTTTTTAGGATTACTTGTGGGAAGCCTCAGGTTTTATCATTGCTTCCATTGAATAAAATTCGGATTTTAGGTGAACGTAGCGGGTTAAAGGATTTGCGATTTATGTCACATTTATTAAACTAATCAAATGTTCATCATATAAACAGACGGGACAACCTGAATTTTTTGTTATATGTTCCTGACTGGAGATTAAACACATAAAACGACTGATGAGTTATCTTAACCAGACTCCTAAACAGCAATAGAATATCCCCGACGTTGCCTGTTCATACAGGTTATCAATAAGACTATCAACGACAAACTGCTGGCGCCTTTATAGTTTTGACGTAACTTGCCCGAGGCTCTTTAACCCTTGGGTAGCTTATAACTATACGCCGCAATTAGTGCTGCCGGACCACTGTGCTGTGCGTTGTAAACCGCAAAAATGATATAGGGAAGCGAGATGCCATTCCAAAAAACTAATGCCGGCAATATCAGCATTCAGGGGGCCAATATCACTATCAATGGCAAACAGGTCAATGTGAACTGACCGTTACTGACTATCAACTTATTTCAATCAACAACGGAAAAAACATGGAAAACACAATCTATCAAATGAATGAAGGCACACTGACTATCCCGGGCAACTGGCGCGATGAATCCATGAATGTCTTTGTGCTGCCGGACGACAGCGGCGTTAATCTGGTGGTCAGCCGCACCCCCGTCCCCGCCGGCATGGATAACCACGCTTACTATGAACAGACCCTGGAACAGTTTTGCGCCCATCTGCCCGGGTACCAGGAGCATCAGCGCGGCGAAATCACCCTCAGCCAGCAACCCGCCCGCCGTCTGGATTACCAGTGGAAAAGCCCGGAAGGCGACATGCACCAGACCGTGATACTGCAAATCCGGGGTCCGCTGCTGCTGACCTTCAACCTGACCTCCCCCGCGCCTTTTGAAGACGGTCAGCGTGAGGCGTTGCTGGCGGTTATCCACAGTTTTCAGGCGGTCTGATGACCTGACAGGAGGAACACCATGTCACTTGGCGATGAAATCGTCACCCGGATAGCGCGGGTCGGCGCGCAGCACTCGGTACGCGTCTCCCCGCCACAGGGCTCCCCCGGGCCGGCCGCCGCCCGTGAGGGCGACCCGATTAAACATGCCAGCTTCCTGGGGGCGCTGGCGGGCGCCATTACCGGGGCGTTGATAGGGGCGGCGGTCTTTGCCGCGGCCTCGGCACTGGTGGGACTGACCGTTCTCACCGGGGGATTAGCGACCGTCGCGGTCATTGCTCTGGGAACCGCGGCCACATTCGCCCTTGGCGATGTCATCAGCGCCGCCAGTTCGGCCGTCACGAAAATGGTGGACAGCATCGGCCCACCGAGCGGTACGCTGGCAAGTGGCTCCCCCAATGTCTTTATCGAAGGCAAACCGGCGGCCAGAGCCACCACCGATATCGCCGCCTGTGGCAAACACCCCGCGCCGCCCCTGATTGCCCAGGGCAGTGAAACCGTGTTTATCAACGGCTCGCCGGCGGCCCGGGTCGATGACAAACTGGCGTGTGGCGCCACCATAAAATCCGGGGCCAAAACGGTGTTTATCGGCTCCGGTCAGGGAACTTACCTGGCGGTGGCCGAAGAGTTCTCCGCCTGGGAACGGGCGATACTGATGGCGGTTGAATTTCTGGTGCCCCCTTCCCGAGGCGCCCTTAAAGGACTGGGTAAACTGTTTACCCGACAGGCCGGTAAAAAGGCCGTCAGCGGGGCGATTGCCGGCGTCAAACAGGCTGCGAAGATACTCTCAGGCAAGACCCTCTGCTGTGCCAAAACCGCTTTCAGAGAAACTCAGGGGGTGAAACGTTACCGGGAAGCGACGAAAAAATTCTTTACCGGCGACCCGATTGACGTCACTACCGGCCAGCTGTTTGACCAGCGGACCGATATCACCCTCGGCCAGACCCTGCCGCTGGTGTTTCTGCGCAGCTGGGCGCCGGAGGAACAGGGCTTACTGGGGCCGGGCTGGACGGACAGTTTCTCCGAATGCGCCCTTGCCACCGGCGACCGGGTAGAAATCCGCACCACCGAAGGGGCTTCTCTTTACTTTGCCTTACCGGCCGCTTATACCCACAGCGTCAACCCGGAACACCCGGATTTCACCCTCAGTTGGGGAGAACAGGGCTATATCCTCCGGCACCGGGATTCACCGGTTCGTAAGTATTTTGCGCTGGCCTCCCCGTCCTCATCTGAAGGGACACAGCGCTGGCGGCTCACGGAACACCGGGACGTGTATGACAACCGGCTGCGCTTTATTTACAACGAGCACGGTCAGCTGACACAGGTTCTCCACAGTGACGGGCCGGAGCTGACGCTGCTTTATAACCGGCGCGGACAACTGACCGAGATACGCCGCACCGATGAAAGGTTACAGGAAGTGATGGCCCGTTATCACTACCATGACAACGGCCGGCTGGCGGAAGCGGACAGCGCCCAGCATTTTCATCTGTACTATGAATATAACGCGCAGGGCCTGATAAGCCGCTGGTCCGATGGCGACCAGACCTGGGTGGATTACCGTTATGATAAACAGGGGCGCTGTACCGACAGCGTGGGGGCTGGCGGCTTCTATCCGGTTCACCTGGATTACGCCCCCGGCATCACCCGCTCCACCACCCCACAGGGGCACGCCACCACCTGGCATTACAACGACCAGCAATTAATAACTGAAATCCACACCCCGCGCGGCGGCGTGACCCGTTATGACTATGACCGCTGGGGCCATCTGGTCAGACAGATATCACCGGAGGGGGAAACCCTGACGCTGACGTATCTGGCCGATACCGGCCGGGTAACCTCGCTGACGGAGGCGACCGGCGCGGTATGGCGATACAGCTATGAGGCTGACAGCCTGCAACTGACCGGCATGACCGACCCGCTGCAACGCGCCTGGCTGCCTCTGTATGATGAGCAGGGCCAGCCCGCCGGATTTATTGCGCCGGACGGCCGGAAAACCACGCTGACCCGCAATGCCTTCGGGCTGGTGACGGCCGAAACAGACCCGGACGGCAACGGCCGCACACAGGAATATGATAAGCATCTGCGGCTGGCGCGGGTGCTGGATGAAGAGAACCGGACCGTCAGTCTGGGTTATGACAGTCAGGACCGGCTGCGCAGCCTGACCGCGGCGGGGGCGCTGTGGCGCTGGCGTTACGACCGTCATCACCGGGTGGCGGTCAGTGACCGGCCGGACA